>DGVT01000058.1:0-24604 GCA_002395965.1 Porphyromonadaceae bacterium UBA4277 | reverse complement strand
TACGAGCTACAAGTGCGCAATGCAATAATTTAGCAGACGAGTAAACGAGCGTTTTTAGTAAACAAGCAGACAAGTAAACGAGTAAACAAGCGGGCTGACGCCTGAGTAATTCACCATTCTTAATTCACCATTCTTAATTCATCATTCATGATTTTGAATTGGTCGGGTATTGCCAAGCATTGCTTGGTAGTGCCCGGCGATTTGTTTGTAGGCTCAGTATAGCCTTGCTTTCTGGTTTCACACGGTTTGCGTGTTGGCACATAATTTGCAAGTTGTGGACATGTGAACCCGTGTGGCTGCGAAATGCAAAATTATGTGACGTTTTGGAAAAATAAAGGTAAATCTTTGCATTTTCGATAGGTTTGCACTAACTTCGCACGTTATTTTTAATAGAAATGAAAATTATCAGTAAGGTTGACCTGCTAAAGCAGGCAGTGCGTGAAGCACGTGAGAGTGGAAAGTCGGTTGGATTAGTGCCTACCATGGGCGCTTTGCATGAGGGTCACAAGTCGCTCGTGGAGCGAGCTCGTCGCGAGAACGACATGGTGGTGGTGAGTGTGTTCCTCAATCCCACGCAGTTTAATAATGCCGATGACTTGCGCACCTATCCGCGCACAGCCGAGGCCGATGCTGCTATGCTTGAGGCTTGCGGTGTGGATGTTGCGTTCATGCCCACGGTGGAAGATGTCTATCCCGAGCCCGATACCCGCGTGTTTCACCTGGGTCCCGTAGCCGAGGTGATGGAAGGCGCTATGCGTCCCGGGCACTTCAATGGGGTGTGCCAGATAGTGAGCAAGCTCTTCATGATGGTGGAGCCTGATCGTGCCTACTTTGGTGAGAAGGATTTCCAGCAGATTGCCGTGATTCGTGCCATGGCAAAGCAATTAGGCTTCAAGCTCGACATTATTCAGTGCCCTTGTGTGCGCGAAGACGACGGGCTGGCAAAGAGCAGTCGCAACGTGCGTCTCACACCGGTGGTGAGAAAAGTGGCGCCGGCCATCTATCGCACACTAAAGGAAAGCCTGCGTTTTGCCGAGGACCACACCCTGGAACAGACTCACGACTGGGTGGTGGCCACTATCAATGCCTATCCTGAGATGGATGTGGAATATTTCAGCATCTGCGACGGAAACACACTGCAACCCCTCAAAAACTGGGACGACAGCGACTATGTGGTGGGCTGTATTACGGTGTATTGCGGTGATGTGCGCGAAATAGATAATATAACCTATTGTAAAAAGTGTTAAGTAATAAGTAGAAAGTATTAAGTAGCAAGAGACAGCTTGTGTTGAATGTTGTCATGAATAATTTAGATGTGAAAGAAGCTAAATCGCGCGATTTCAGTGTCAGAATAGTCAATCTTTGCCGATATCTAAATGACAAAAAAGAATATGTTATGAGCAAACAGCTTCTTCGTTCTGGAACATCAATAGGAGCAAATATAGCCGAGGCAAAATATTCAGAGAGCAGTGTCGATTTTATTCATAAAATTTACGTAGCCTTAAAAGAGGCAAATGAAACAGAATATTGGCTCGATATTCTTTATAAGACTAATTATATTACTGAAAATCAATACAAATCAATTGTTCCAGATTCTCGTGAGTTGATTAAAATATTATCGGCCATAACAAAAACCGGACGGAAAAGTCAAGAATCAAATTAGAGCATATTCAGCTTTCTACTTTCTACTTTCTACTTAAAAATTTGTTTATCATGTTTATTCAAGTCGTTAAATCAAAGATTCATCGTGTCACCGTCACCGGTGCCAACCTTGACTATATAGGGTCGATAACCATCGATGAAGACCTGATGGATGCCGCCGGCATCGTTGAAGGCGAGCGCGTCTATATAGTAGATAACAACAATGGCGAGCGCCTCGACACCTACGTCATCAAGGGCGAGCGCGGTAGTGGTGATATCTGCCTGAACGGCGCTGCAGCCCGCAAGGTGATGACAGGCGACATCGTCATCATCATGGCATACGGCTACATGACGCCCGATGAGGCACGCACATTCAAGCCTAAGGTGATCTTCCCCGACACACGCACCAATCGATTGCTATAAAGAGCAATGATTTTGCAGTTCAGACAATTTTGAGTAATTTTGCATCCCGAATTTGAATAAGAAACTAAGGTATGTTTGACAATTTATCCGAGAAATTAGAAAGATCATTTAAGATACTCAAAGGCCAGGGTAAAATCACCGAGATTAATGTGGCCGAGACCTTGAAGGAAGTGCGCCGTGCTCTCATCGATGCCGATGTTAACTATAAGGTAGCAAAGCAGTTTACCGACACCGTCAAGGCAAAGGCGCTGGGTCAGGACGTTATCAATGCCCTCAAGCCGAGCCAGCTGATGGTGAAGATCGTGCACGACGAGCTCACCGAGCTCATGGGCGGCGAGCAAGCCCCGTTTAACATCGAAGGCAAGCCGGCCATCATCTTGATGTCGGGTTTGCAAGGTTCGGGTAAGACCACGTTCACCGGCAAGTTGGCCCGCAAGCTGAAGAAAGAAAAAGGCAAGAACCCGCTGCTGGTGGCTTGTGATGTCTATCGTCCGGCAGCTATCGAACAGCTCAAGGTGCTCGGCGAGCAGATTGAGGTGCCGGTGTATAGCGAGCCCGAAAGCAAAGATCCCGTGCAGATAGCACTCAATGCCATAGAAGAAGCGCGGCGCACAGGCCGCGACCTGGTAATCGTAGATACGGCCGGACGTCTGGCCGTTGACGAGCAGATGATGCAGGAGATTGAGGCCATCAAGCGTGCCATCAATCCCACCGAGACACTGTTTGTGGTCGATTCGATGACTGGTCAGGATGCCGTGAACACAGCCAAGGAGTTCAACGACCGCCTTGACTTCGACGGCGTGGTGCTCACCAAGCTCGACGGCGACACGCGCGGCGGTGCTGCCTTGTCGATTCGCTCGGTGGTGAACAAGCCCATCAAGTGGGTGGGTACGGGCGAGAAGATGGAGGCTATCGACCCGTTCCGTCCGGCAGGTATGGCCGACCGCATCCTTGGCATGGGCGACATCGTGTCGTTTGTAGATCGCATGCAGCAGCAATATGACGAAGAAGAGGCAAAAAAGCTCGAGAAGAAACTTCGTCAAAACACCTTTGACTTTAACGACTTCTTGACACAAATCAGCCAAATCAAGAAGATGGGTAATCTCAAGGACCTGGCTTCGATGATTCCCGGTGTGGGCAAGGCGATAAAAGATATCGACATCGACGACAATGCCTTCAAGAGCGTGGAAGCTATCATCTACTCTATGACGCCCTACGAGCGCAGCCATCCCGAGGTGATGAACGGTAGTCGCCGCAAGCGCATTGCAGCCGGTAGCGGTACCGACATTCAGGAAGTGAACCGACTGCTCAAGCAGTTTGAACAAACGCGCAAAGTGATGCACATGGTGTCCACCACCAAGAATCCGTTCAAGATGCGTTTCGGCCGCTAAAAAGTTTTTTTATATGGTCGCGGCTCGGTCGCGACCTCTTTTAATTTTAATATAGAGTTATCATGCAACTGATAGAAGGAAAGAAAATAGCAGAGCAAATTAAGGGCGAGATAGCTGCCGAGGTTCAAAGTATCATTGCAGCCGGAGGGCGTGCACCGCACTTGGCCGGTGTGCTCGTCGGTCACGATGGTGGCAGTGAGAGTTATATGACGTCGAAGGTGAAGACTTGCGAGCAGTGCGGCTTCAAGTCGTCGCTGCTGCGCTTCGATGAGTCAATCACTCAAGACGAACTCATTGCAGCCATTCAAGGGCTGAATAACGACAAGGGTGTTGACGGCTTTATCGTGCAGCTACCCCTGCCGCGGCACATCGATGAGCAGGCAGTGATAGAAGCCATCGACTACCGTAAGGACGTGGACGGCTTCCACCCCATCAACGTTGGGCGTATGGCCATCGGGCTGCCGTGCTTCAAGCCTGCCACTCCGTCGGGCATCATGATGCTGCTGGAGCGCTACAAGATCGAGACGCGTGGCAAGCACTGCGTGGTGCTCGGCCGTAGCAACATCGTGGGCAAGCCCATCGCCACCATGCTCATGCAGAAGGGCAATCCCGGCAACTGCACCGTGACAGTGTGCCACAGTGCCACACCCAACATTAAGGAGCTGTGCCGCCAGGCCGACATCATCATTGCTGCCCTTGGCCATCCGGGCTTTGTCACTGCCGACATGGTGAAGGAGGGTGCCGTGATTATCGACGTGGGCACAACACGAGTGGAAGACCCCACGCGTGAGCGCGGCTGGCGTCTGAGCGGCGATGTCGATTTCGACAACGTGGCTCCGCACTGCAGCTACATTACTCCCGTGCCAGGTGGAGTGGGGCCCATGACCATCGTTTCGCTCATGCACAACACCCTGCTCGCAGCCACCGGTAGGGCATATACCGACTAAGTTTGTGACTATGGGATTATCTCACACAGATCTCACAGGTGGATTTTTTCTGTCATACTGACTTTCACCGGTTACAGTTTTTGGTATTAACGAATGGAAGAACTAAATAAGTTTGTGACTGAGAGTTTTTCTCACACAGATTACACAGATGGAAATTTTTCTATCTAATAAATCTGTGTAATCTGTGTGAGATAAAACCGGTGTATCGGTGTAGTGAATACTTTTCTGTCAAATAAAAACTGTGTAATCTGTGTGAGATAAAATCAAAAGATATGAAACTACTATATGTAATGGCCTTGTCGCTGGTGTCGCTCTTGCAGAGCAACAACCAGGTGGACCTGATGTTTGTGGGAGATGCCATGCAGCACTCGCCGCAGCTCACTGCCGCGCAGCGCAGCGATGGCAGCTACGACTATTCGCCCTGCTTCCGCTATGTGGAAGACGACATCCGCTGGGCCGACTATGCCGTTGTCAACCTTGAGTGCCCATTAGGCGGACGACCCTATACCGGCTACCCCGCCTTCAGCGCCCCCGACAGCTATGCACAACAACTCATCACGTCGGGTTTCGACCTGATTCTCACAGCCAACAATCACTGCCTCGATCGTCGCGACCATGGCTTGCGTCGCACCATCAGTGCGCTCGACTCATTGGGCATCCCCCACATAGGCTCCTATGTCAATGCCGCCGAGCGAGCCCGCAAAGTGCCGCTGATCACTACCATCAAGGGCGTGAAATTTGCCTTCCTCGACTATACCTATGGCACCAACGGAATAGGTGTGCAAGGTGACGTTGTGGTCGATATAATCAACCGTGATGTGATAGCACGCGATATTGCCGCAGCGCGGGCGCGAGGAGCGCAAGTGCTGTGTGTGAACCTGCACTGGGGCATAGAGTATCAGTTGCAGCCCGTGGCCAGCCAGATCGATTTGGGCGATTGGTTGGTGGAGCAAGGCGTGGATCTTATCATCGGTGGGCATCCACATGTGGTGGAGCGCATGGAGATGCGCCACAGCAAGGCGTATGACAAAGACGTGCTACTGGTCTATAGCTTGGGAAACTTCATTTCCAACCAGCGCGACATCGACAGCCGTGGCGGGGCCATGGTCAAGGTGTCGGTGACAATGAACGGCTCCAAGCCGCTTGTGCATGATGCGCGTTACAAACTCTTCTTTGTGCAGAAACCCAGCTACCGTGGCGAGAACTATGTGGTAGTACCTGAAAATCGACCCGACCTGCTCCGTGCCGACTCGCGCAGCGAGTTCGCCCGCTTCATGCAGCGCACCCATGACCTTGTAGTGAGCAAGAACGTGAATGTGCCGCAAGAGTGACAATCATTAACCACAACAGCATGATGAGACGCCTGTTACTATTTATCGCACTGCCGCTACTGGCCGCCATTGCAATCGGTGCCCAGGAGATCGACTTTATCAACGAAGCAGCCAACCGCATCATCCTCAACGGCGATGACTGGGGAGGGCTGCGCCGTTCGTTAGCCAATCCCAAGTCGTGGAAAGGCGGCAAATGGCAGGTGGTGCAGGTGGGTGACAGTCACATCCAGCCCGACATCATGACTGCGCAGGTGCGCTGGAAGCTGCAAGATAAATGGGGCAACGGTGGCCGTGGACTGATTGCCGCCCTGAACTTGGCGCACACCAACGAGCCGCGTGACTATTACCTCAAGTCGAGCGAGAAAGTGTCGGCATCCAGTCGCCTGTTGTCGCGCACATGGAGCACCGACATCGGGCTGACCGGCGTGGCAGTGCGCTGGGACTCGGCGTTCACCACACTGTCGATCAAGGCCAAGGATGAAGGCAATGAGTTCAATTCTGTCACACTGCTGCATGCGCCACAAGGCGGCTATGAGACTGCAATGGTGGGCGGCGAGGTGCTATTTGCCAAGGAACTCTCGAAATGGGCTTCACGCTTCGACCTGGCACGAGCCACCGACACAGTGTCGATGACTGTGCCGTGCAAAAGCGACTTCTATGGCGCGATATTGACCAACACCAAGCGCGGAGTGATGGTTCACTCCATAGGCAACAACGGTGCCACCTACAGCACCTATCTCAAGGTGCCCGCCTTTGCACAGCAGATGCAGGTGCTCGACCCTCAGCTCATAATTATCTCATTAGGAACCAACGAGACGGTTGGAAACCTTGCCGGCGTGGAAAGCAACATCCATCAGTTGGTGTCGGCCCTGCGCAAAAGCATGCCGGGAGCCCACATCCTGCTCACCACACCCATGGACTGGCACAAGCGCGTCACCACCCGTGTGCCGCAGCAGGTGAAGGTGGGTGGCGGCAAAAAACGCCGTAGGGCTCGTTACAAAACCGTGTATAAAACATCCACGAGCTATGCGTCTAATCCCAATGTGCCACGCATGCGCGAGATTATATTAGACTATGGCCGCCGCCACAAGGTGGCTGTGTGGGACCTCTATACTGTGGCCGGTGGCGCCGGAGCGTGCAGCAAGTGGGTGGCTGCAGGGCTGATGAATCCCAATGATCACCTCCATCAGCTCGAAGCCGGCTATGAACTGCAGGGCATGCTCTTGGGCGATGCACTGCTCAAGGCATTGGCAGGTGCAAAATAGAAGCGAGGTGTTTCTAAATTGAGCCCACAACTGGGCTCGAAACTTGAGTTTCTAAATATTAAACTTAGTTATAAATATTGATTTTTAGAACGTTATAGGTTCATTTATTAATCAATATTTAATAATTTCGCATATTACAAAAACTTCGGTATAAAAATAAATAAAATACTATATCGTAAAATGAAGAAGATTTATGCACTGGCATTAGCCCTGATGCTGCTGAATGTTACGGCTTGGGCTGTTCCGGCCAAGCCCGGCCTGGTTACCGTGCCCCAGAGCGATGGCACCATGTTACAAATTCAGACGCTGGGCGATGAGTTTCATCATTGCTTTGCCACAGCCGACGGCTTGACACTTGATCGGGGGTCGGATGGCGACATGTATTATCTCTCGGCCAAGGGACTGACCGCCATGCGCGCTCACAACGCCCGTGAACGCAGCGCAGCCGAGAACGCGTTTCTTGAGCAACACGCTGGCCAGTTTACCATGTCGGCCCTTGCCCGAGCCATGCAGGCCTCAGGCAAGATGCGCTCGCGTCATGCAGCAGGTGCCAAAAGGGTGGGGCAGACTCAGGTGCCCACAATTGGCAGTCCGCGCGTGCCCATCATCCTCATTGAGTACTATGACAAGAAGATGAGCAACACCAAGGCTCAGCTCCAAGCTCACTACACAACCGATGCCAAGAGTGCCTATCAGTATTTTGCCGACCAGAGCAATGGCAAGTACACTCCTCAATTCGACGTCTATGGCATCTACTCGCTTGACGAGACGCGTGCCACCTATGGAGCTAACAGCGGCGGTAACGATGTGGGTGTGGCTCGCATGGTGGGTGAAGCTATCGATAAGGCTGGCGACGACATCGACTGGAGCCTTTATGATAACGATGGCGATGGTGAAGCCGATGTGTGCATCGTGGTGTATGCCGGTGTGGGCGAAGCCCAGGCATCCACTACAGTGCCTAATTCGATATGGCCCTGCCAGTGGGATTTGGAAAGCGGACAAGCCTACAACGATGGTACGGGTCCACGCGAGCGTAATGGCGTGAAAATAAATAGGTTCGCCGTGTTTAACGAGGTGTCGGGCGCCTACGATACCGGTACCACACTCGATGGCATAGGCACCTTCTGCCACGAATTTTCACATTGCCTGGGACTACCCGATTTCTATGCTACCAACTATGGCGGCTACTACGGGATGGGCAACTGGAGCCTGATGTGTAGCGGATGTTATAATGGCGGCGCTGTGAGAGGTGATACCCCCGTGGGCTACAGTGCCTATGAGAAGAATTTCATGGGATGGATCGACTTTATCACCCCTGTAAACAACACGCAATACACATTGCCGGTGTTTAACTCCAAGAATATTGAGACCGACAAGGCTATCAAGATGACCGGCTTCAACGAGAACGAATACTGGATTCTGGAAAACCGCCGCAAGCAAGGCTGGGATGAGTACATTGCCGACGAAGGGGTGCTTATCACCCATTTCACCTATGTTGAAAGCCGCTGGAATGATAACACGCCCAACAACAACGCGGTGCAGCTGGCAACCGTCATTGCGGCCGATAACACCCTGTCGAAATATGATGAGGGTGGCGACCTCTATGGAGAGATTAAGCATGAGCTTACATCCACTTCTACCCCTGCTATAAAGGCTAATATGTATGCCGACGGAACGCTCGCATCGACAACCGGCGGAGCCGGGGTCATCACCGATAAGCAGGTCACAAACATCTACCTCAACGCCGACGGCACCGCCTCGCTGTGGTACAACCTCGGCAAAGAAGTGCCTCAGCTGACCGATACCACAGCAGTCACTTCAACGGGCTTCACTGCCCACTGGAGTGAAGTGGAAAATGTCGAGAGCTACACCCTGCAGGTGAGCGATGTGGACTATGTGCAGCCCGTGCAGCTGCTTGCATCACTCGATGGTTCGGCCTACACAGGCAACTATGCCGACATCACACTCGATGCTCCCTGGGGCGGCAATAACATTAAAGGTGGCAGTAATGCAATCTACTTCAATACAAGCAGCTATGGCAATGTGCAGGGCTGCATAACCTATACCGTGCCCGAGGGCTATGATAATGCAATCTTCACACTCAAGCTGACCACCGTGAATTCGGGTTACGGCGAAGGTAACTTCACTGTGGCCACACCGCTGACACCTGCTGCCGGTATCGACTTCGCAGCCGGTGAAACTCATGCCTGGGTGGTGGCCGCAAGCTCGGGGCAGAATATCACCATCACCACTACCGACTACAGCTATTCGCCCGATATTGCACTCATTGAAATCTACAGCGGCGATGCCACAGCACAGGCTCTTCGTGCACCGGTCGAGGCCGGCGATGAGCATGTGCGCACCATCACCGGTATTACAGGTAACAGCTACACGGTGCAGGGCCTCGGTGAGAACGGCCTCTACGACGTGAAGGTCAAGGCTCTTTACACCGACGGCACCCGCAGCGAATGGAGCGACACATGGCAGGTGCAACTTCATGGCAGTGGCATACCCGGCGACGTGAACCTCGACGGGCGGGTCGATGTGGATGACGTGAACATCGTCGTTGCCATCATCTTAGGTAAGGATCAGGCCGAGAACTACGACCGCCGTGCCTATGTCAACGACGACGACAATATCGATGTTGATGACGTGGATGCACTGGTTCGCATCATTCTCAACAAGTAGCGTATTTCCTCTAATACAAGCAAAAGCTTGGGCGAGACGTGGACACCGTTCCACGCCTCGCCTTAATTTTCATTGCGGGTTCTCATTATTCACCCATGTGATAGTAATAAATTGAAACAAAATGAGTGGGACTTAGTTGATTTTTTTTTGCACAATAGTTGATTTTTTGGAATTTTTATGTAAATTTGCAGGCTGTATATAGACACATGTAGAAAAGTGTAAGTTTGGAAGTAGCCGAAATTTGAAAATATTAATTTTGTTACTGCTTAGCTAATGACTTTATATCGTTCCTATTAATTATATTAGTATGAAAAAGATTCTATCAATTTTGACATTGCTTGCGGTTGCATTGCAGCTGCATGCAGCAGATGTTGACTTGATTAAGGCACAAAGTGTGGCTCAATCATTCATGAACAAGCAAGTGGCTAACGGCAGGCTCCGTGCGGCAGCTGCTACCGGCCTCAAGTTGGCCAAAGCCGAGGCTTCGGTCGCTAATCCCAAGGCTGTGGATTACTACATCTTCAACGCCGAAAAGGCCTATGTGGTGGTTGCCGGCGATGACCTGGCTCCCGAGATTCTGATGTATGGTGAGGAAGGTGCTCTTGACATTAACAACATTCCTCCTGCCATGCAATGGCTGTTAAACAAGTATAAATATCAGATCGATGGTCTGAAGGACGGTACTCTGGCACCGGTAAAGCTTCCCAAGTTTGCCACAACAGCTATTGCACCGCTGGTAACAGCTAACTGGGATCAGAGTGCTCCTTATTACAATCAGTGTCCCACCAGCGGAAGCCGTCGCACACTTACCGGCTGCCCAGCTACTTCCATGTCTATGAACTACTACAAGTGGAAATGGCCCGAGACCTACCCCGCCTGCGCCGCTATTGCTTCATCCTCTTACGGTGTTGCAGCAGCAGCCCTTCCTGAAAGAGCTGCTGACTGGGACAACATGATTGATGAATATACCGGTCCCACCAACACATCTTATAATACTACTCAGGCTAATGCCGTGGCATGGTTAATGCGCTATGCAGGTCAGTCGATGGTCAATTATATGTATGGGACCAGTGCCAGTGGTGCCAACGATCCTGACATCCTTGTTGGTGCCCACAACATGGGTTACACCGATGCCCAGTTGCTCACACTTACAGAATATAACGGATATTCCAATGGCTCGCAGAAATACACCGACACCCAGTGGAATGAATGGATGATGAACGAGCTGCAGAACGGTCGTCCCATTGAGTATCTGGCCTATGATAGTAAAAACTCAGACCATGGAGGCCACGCCTTCAACGTGTTCGGCTGCAACAGTAGCGGCCAGTACTATGTGAACTGGGGCTGGAGCGGCGACAGCAACGGCTATTGCACCCTGCACAACTTCACCACGGCTACCGGTGCTACCGGAGGTTATGGCTCATACGTTTTCAACTGGGGTGAGGCAATGATTATCGGTATTGAGCCTCCCGCAGGTGCCCTCACTAATCCTAGAATTACGGTTAACCCCACTTCGCTCACGATGAACACTACAGTGGGTACGCCCGCTACAGCAACCTTTACCGTTACAGGTGCTAACCTCACCGGCAATGTTACGCTGACCATGAGCGGTGATAATGCCTTCTCGCTGAGTACTACTAGCATCAGCGCCTCTCAGGCCGAGAATGGTGTAACAGTCACTGTTACCTATAACCCCAACGCCGTAGGCACACACGAGGCTACAGTAACCTTAGCAAGTACCGATGCCGAGAGCGTGACTGTCAAGCTCAACGGTACTGCCGATCCTACACCATTAGAGACCTATGCTCCTGTAATGCTCGACGCTACCAACATTACCAGCACCTCATTTACTGCTTCCTGGACCGATGCCACACCGGCAGCTAACGTGGTGAGCTACACACTCTATGTTTCTTCAAAGCCCATCCAGCCCGAAACTAAACTGCTTGAGAGCACCGACTGGACCAGCAGTAACACTGTTCCCAGCGGCTGGACTGCTGTCGGTCTGAACTATTATAGCTCAAACAGCGCGTGCTACCTGAGCGCATCGGCCAATGGCTATGTGCAGACCAAGACCTACGATCTCACCGGCTATGACAAGGTGACCGTGAGGGTTTATTCAGAGCCTTATGGCAACAGCAACACCATGACAGTGGCTACCAGTGCCGACAGTGAGACCCAGACGCTCAGTGGCAGCTCGTTCGGTTGGTACACCTTCGTCCTGGATTGTGCTACCAGCGACTATGTGAAGCTGACCACTACCGGTATGCCCGACATGAAGTATATGGAAGTATATGCCGGCGACCTCACTGCAACTCAGCTCAAGGCTTCGGAGACCGGCGACGACACCTACCGTGTCATCACCGGTATCACAAGCAAGAGCTACACCGTTCAGAATCTTACTGAAGGCGGAACATTCAACTTCTATGTTGTTGCCAACTATACCAATACAACCATTGGTACCAGCAACACCAAGCAAGTGACACTGTTAGAGAACACTAATCCCACTCTTGCTGTTAATCCTGCTACTGTAGAGATGACAGCAACCGTAGGCGAGACAGCAACCGCTACATTCAATGTCAGTGGTGCCAACCTCAACGGCGATGTAACCTTAGCCTTGACCGATGCCAACGGCGTGTTCAGCATCTCGCCGACGACTATCAGCGCCGCCGAGGCCATGACCGGCAAGGACGTAACCGTGACCTATGCACCCACAACCTTTGGCTCGCAGACTGCTACTATTAGCCTGAATAGTGACGATGCCGAGAACATGACCGTAACGCTGAACGGTACCGCAACACTTGCCAAGTCTGCTCCGGTGATGGCAGCTGCCGACGACAACTTTATCAAGCACACTTCGTTCCGTGCCGACTGGGCCGATGCCACTCCCGAAGCTAACGTAGCAAGCTATACCCTGGAAGTGACTCCCAAATCTACCGAGCCCGAAAATCCTGATCCCGAACTTACCGTGCTCGCCGAGTTCAATATGGACAACCTGACTGCTGTTACCGATGATGACGGTTACCTCACAAATGTGTCAAGCAGCTATGCCTCTTACCTGCCCGAAGGTTGGACAGTAGGTTCACCACTCTATGTGGGTACTGGTTATATTCTGGTGCGTGAGCAGACGAGTAGCTATCTAAGCAACTGCCTAACTACTCCGTCATTCACCCTGCCCGAGGGATGCGACAAGGTAACCGTTGTGGTAACCGCAGCCGGTTATGACAATAACAGCATTACAACCGGCCTTACAGCATCTACTGTTAACGGTGGAAGTTCGCAAACGGCAACATTTGATGAATTGAGCACATGGTATAATTGTGTTTATGTGCTTGACGCAAGTAGCACCGATCAAGTAAGATTCAATCCTTACACGACAAGTAGCGAATACTATGCTTACGCATACATTGGCGACATTAAAATATATGCCGGTGATGTCTCTGATCAGCTGACTAACAGTGAAATGAATCTCAAGACCGTAAGCGAGAGCGGCGACAGCACATCACGAGTGGTTGAGGGCATCACCGACAAGTACTATGTGGTGAAAGACCTCACAGCCGGTGGCACATTCCTCTATCGTGTGAAGGCTCTCTACGTTGATGAGACCGAGAGTGAATGGTCGAACATTGAGACCGTCACACTGCGTGCAGAGGAAGATCCCGATGAGGGACTCCGTGGCGATGTGAATCTTGATGGCAGGGTTGATGTTGACGACGTGAACATCGTCATTGCCATCATCTTAGGTAAGGATCAGGCCGAGAACTACGACCGTCGTGCCTATATCACCGACGATGACAATATCGATGTTGATGACGTGAATGAGCTTATCCGTATTATTTTGGGTAAAGCAACTGTTACTTACAGTAAAACCAAAAAAATGGGTCAACTCAGTGGCAACATGGCTATTAACCCGAAAGAAATAGCTAAGAAATAATAGCTATTGAACGTCTGTTTATAGAGGCGGGGACCGTATGGTTCTCGCCTCTTGCTTTATAGTCGCTAATTTTTTTTTTCGGTAGGTGTGAATAAATTATAACATTTTAATTGAAGATGACACAATAATTTGATTTTGACAAATTATTGTGTAAATTTGCAGGCCAAATCCTTGTTATCATTAGCAAATTTACGAATATACTGCGATAATTGTTTACAAGTGGCATAATTGTGAACGCGAGTTACATGAGATGAACAAAGTTTTTATAATAATTAAACCAATGAAGAAAATCCTTACTATTTTAACTGTCCTGATGGTTGCATTGCAGCTGCATGCAGCCGATGTTGACTTGATTAAGGCACAAAGTGTGGCTCAATCATTCATGAACAAGCAAGTGGCTAACGGCAGGCTCCGTGCGGCAGCTGCTACCGGCCTCAAGTTGGCCAAAGCCGAGGCTTCGGTCGCCAATCCCAAGGCGGTGGATTACTACATCTTCAACGCCGAAAAGGCCTATGTGGTGGTGGCCGGCGATGACCAGGCACCCGAAATCCTGATGTATGGTGAGGAAGGCACTATCGACCTCAACAACATTCCGCCTGCAATGCAGTGGATGCTCAACAAGTACAAGTATCAGATCGACGGTATCAAGGCCGGAACGCTCAAGGCCAACGGCTTCGTGCCCAAGACTGCTACGGCAGTGCCCCCACTGGTAACTGCCAACTGGGACCAGAGTTCGCCATATAACAACCAGTGCCCCACCAGTGGCAGTAGTCGTGCACTGACGGGTTGCCCTGCCACCTCGTTGAGCATGTGCTACTACAAGTGGAAATGGCCAAAGACCTTCCCGGCAGTAGCTGCCATCCCATCCTCTGCAGGTATTGCAGCTGCGGCACTTCCCGAGCGTGAAGCCGACTGGGACAATATTATCGACGAATATACCGGTCCCACAAACTACAGCTCTACTACAGCACAGAAAAATGCCGTGGCATGGCTGATGCGCTATGCCGGACAGGCTATCCCCGAATACAGCTATGGAACCAGTGCCAGTGGTGCCAACGACCCTGAAATCTATCAGGGCGTGCTCAACATGGGCTACACCGATGCACAATACCTCCTGCTCACCGAGCTGGTGGAAAGTGGATGGGGCTATGCCAACAGCGAGCAGTATTACACCGATGCTCAGTGGAACGAATACATGATGAACGAGCTGCTGGCCGGTAACCCCATCGAGTATCTTGCCTATGACTATAGTAGTTGGTCGCTCTCAGGCCATGCTTTCAACGTGTTTGGTTGCGACAGCAGCGGTAAGTACTATGTGAACTGGGGCTGGAGCGGCGACAGCAACGGCTACTGCACCCTGCACAACTTCACTACTGCTACCGGTGCCACCGGCCAGTCGGGCAGCTATGTGTTCAACTATGGCGAGGCAATGATTATCGGCATCAGGCCACCGGCAGGTGCTTTAGGCCCCGGTATCATAGTGTCGCCAAAGGCGCTTGAGATGACCTGCAGTGTGGGCAAATCGGCTACGGCTACATTTACTGTCAAGGGTCAGGACCTCACCGAAGGCGTGACTGCCACCCTGACCGATGCCAACGGTGTGTTCAGCATGACGCCGATGAGCGTGAGCTTAGACGAAGTGGCCGAAGGTAAAGAAGTTACCGTTACCTTCACGCCGAAGGATGCCGGTGAGGTAAATGCCACAATCACACTCACCTCGGGTGATGTGGAACCGGTGACAGTGAACCTGAAGGGCGTTGGCGAATTTGAGAAGCCGACATTGCTCGCAGCCGACGAGAACTATGTGAAGCACACATCATTCCGTGCCGACTGGACCGACATTACCCCGGCCGAAAAGGTGGCAAGCTATACGCTCGAGGTGAGCAATGAGGATTTCGTTCCGCCGGTGCAGCTCATCGGCAGCCTCGACGGCTCGGTATATACCGGCAGCTATACAAGCATTACATTGCAGGCTCCCTGGGGCGGAAAAAACGTGAAGGGCGGCAATAACGCTATCTACTTTAGCAACAGTGGCTCTAAAGGTAATATAACTTACACCATCCCCGAGGGGTACAACAATGCTACGTTCACACTGAAGATAAAGGCAGCTTCGGGCAGCTATGGAGCAGGTAACTTCACCGTGGCCACACCGCAAACCGCAGCCGTGGGACACAATTTCTCGGGTGGTGATACCTATGCATGGGTAGTAAAAGCAAGCTCTGGCGAGAAGATTACCATAACCACGACCGATTCAAGCTACTCTCCCGACATGGCCCTGATAGAGGTCTATACCGGCGATGCAACAGCTGTGCAGCTCAAGGCAGCCGAGACTGGCGACGAGAGCTATCGCCTGATCGAAGGCATTACCGACATGTTCTATGTGGTGAAAAACCTGATGGGTGGCGGCAGTTACTATTATCGTGTGAAGGCTGTTTATGGCAATGGTAGCGAGAGCGACTGGTCGAACGTTGAGACCGTCACGCTGAACGCCGAGGAAGATCCCGGCATCGTGGGCGACGTGAACCTGAGCGGCAACGTCGATATCGACGACGTGAACATCGTCATTGCCATCATCTTAGGTAAGGATCAGGCCGAGAACTACGACCGCCGTGCCTATATCACCGACGATGACAATATCGATGTTGATGACGTGAATGCACTGATTCGCATCATCCTCAACAAGTAATCCTCTGATTATTCAAGTCTCTGACAGAGACTTGAATAATAAAAAAAACAATAGTGCGCGCGAGGCATGGACACCATTCCATGCCTCGCCTTATTTTTTATTACGGGTTCTCATTATTTACCCACGTGATTGCAATGAATTGAAACAAAATGCTTCGAGTTGGGTCGATTTATTTTGCACAATGGTTGATTTTTCGGAATTTTTATGTAAATTTGCAAGCTGTAAGCGAAAAAATTGATAATAGTGCAAGTCCTGGGATTGACCTGAACTTGCAAGAGTTTATACTATAAAGGTTTAGCTATTGACTTTAATTGTATTCTTATTAATAAATCGTATGAAAAAATTTTTAACTATTTTGACCGCCGCAGTGGCCACATTGCAACTGCAGGCAGCGCCTGTTGATGTGGCAGCAGCGCAAAAGACCGCCCAGCAGTATCTTGCTAAGACTCTGTATGCCGGAAAGTATATGTCGCCAGCGGCTACAAAAGCCGAGCTCATCTATACCGAAATGGGTGAAGTGAACAAGACCACCCCGGTATTCTACATCTTCAACACAGCTACGACCTATCTCATTGTTTCAGGCGACGACCGCGCCGAGGAGGTGCTGGCCTATGGCGACAAGCCACTGAATTTAGACCGCATTCCGTTGGGTCTGAGAGATATGATGAATGTCTATAAGCACGAGATTGACTGGCTGATTTCTAACCCTAAAGCCAAGGTCAACAAGCCCACGACCTACAAGTCGCCCAAGATTGCGGCAGGCGAAACCTACGGTCCGCTACTGACCGCTCTCTGGGATCAGGAAGCACCTTACTGGAATCAGTGCAAGTTTACCCATAATGGAACTCAATATCAGTGCCTCACAGGTTGCCCGGCTACTTCGGCATCTATGGTGATGTACTACTGGAAATATCCCACCACTCCAGTGGATGCAATTCCTTCTTACAGTGCTGCACTTGAATTGTCCTATTCAAGCACTGTCAACAACTATGCTTATCCTGCCTTGCCGGCTGTGACCTTCGACTGGGACAACATGAAGGACAGCTACACCGGCAGCTACACTACCGCTCAGGGCAATGCCGTGGCTACGCTCATGCGCTATGTGGGCCAGGCCGAGCACATGATGTATGGCACTTCCAGCGCGGGTGGTAGCGGCATTTACTCTACCGATGCGCAGAACGTGGTGGATATGTTCGAGCTCTTCGGGTATGACGAGGAAACTTGTCGCTTAGCGCAAAAGTCGAGCTACACCGAGGCTAACTGGGCTAACCTGCTCCAGACCGAAATGATTGAGGGCCGCCCGGTGGTGTATCTGGCCGTTGCAGGTGGCTGGTTCGGCGGTGGACATGCGTTCAACGTCGATGGCTACAATTCAAGCACTAATAAGTATCATGTCAACTTTGGATGGAGTGGGGACGGAAACAACTGGCTCTCGATGAACTCATTCAGCGACGGAGCAGGAAGCACCTACAACCAGGACCAGCAGATGGTGATTGGCATCCAGCCCGGCATTCCCCGCCCGAAGATCATACCATCGGAAACAACGCTGAAAATGAATTCAATCTCAACCCTTGAGACAAAGACTGCAACATTTACTGTCGAGGCCGTAAATCTTGAGGGTGACATAACCGTGACTGTTACCGATGCTAAGGGCGCTTTCAGTACCGACGTGAGCACCATCAGCATTGAGGAAGCAACCCAGGGCAAGACTGTTACAGTGACATTCGCCCCGCAGGAAGCAGGCTCGCACACGGCCACCATCACGCTGTCAAGTGCTAATGCTACCAGCGTGAATATCACACTCACGGGCAATGCCACCAAGGGCACACTGCCGGCTCCCGAACTATCGGCAAGCGACATTACTTCAAACTCGTTTACCGTCATGTGGACACATCCGGTGACCTCGGGAATTTGCTACACGGTCAACGTGTCGTCGATGAACGGAAGTTCGGTGCTGAGTCTTCCTGATTTTACCGAGCAAAGCTACAACCTGACCGGACTCACTGCCGGTGCGTCCTACATCTGCGCCGTGAAGGCTGTTCCCGTCAACACCAATCAGTATAAGGAGAGCAGCTGGGCACGTATGACCGTGAAGCTGAACGCTGAGCCGGCCTATGACAGAGGCGATGTGAACGGCGATGGCAGCGTCGATATCGACGACGTGGATGTAATCATCAAGATTATCTTAGGAACCGCCAGCGCCGACAACTATGGCGGCCGTGCCGAGTTGACGGGTAACAGCCGGGTTGACGTCGATGACATGAACGAGGTCATTGCAATAATTCTTGCAGGACAAAACTAACCTCCCGCTTATCAATCCGAAAAGAGCCGTGTTGCTGCGGCCGATTCGTGAACGTTAAGTGTGAACGTTAAGGAACAGTCCCCTTTGAACCAAACTTGCGGTTCAAAGGGGACTGTCATAATATGTTAACGTGAGTTCGACGAAATTTATATCAGTAAATCAGCGCGTTAGCAACTCCCCCTCTAAGTAGAGGGGGCCGGGGGGAGTGTGGTTCACGCAAAGGGCGGCATTACACACTCCTCCGGCCCGTTGGGCCACCTCCACCAACTTAGGGAAGGTGCTGAGCTACAGCAACTTAATTTCGCCGAACTCACGTTATGTTAACCAAACTTGCGGTTCAAAGGTGACTGCCTCAAATGAACCGTGGCTGCCGGCAGGTGCTTTTACTTGCGCACAAGGCGCTCATACTCAGGGTTGCCCTTTGTGAGGAGCTGCCGGTAGCGCTGCTCGTCGGCAAGCACTTCAAGAGCGGCATCGAGGTCGCGGTTGTGATGGTTGACGATGATACTGTAGGCTCCGGGGTCGGCAAAGATGTCGCGAGCTATAAGGCCTTTAATCATCGTGCGCAGCACGCGCTCGCTGATGCGGTATTTTGCTTCGTCATATTTCACGCTGTCTTTCTCGCCCATGGCTATGAATTGCTTCATCTCTTTGTCGGTGAGGCTGAAGCGATTGTCGAAGTCCTTGATTGTGGTGTATTCGTTTTTGAGCTTCTTGCGGTTCTTATCCACATAGCTCACTACAAACTGGTTGACGATTCCCTTGGCCACCAGGTCGCGATAGTAGGTGGTGTATTCGCTGGTATCCACAGGCACAAACACATCGGGCATAACGCCACCGCCACCATACACGGTGCGCTTGTTCACCAGTGTGGTGTAGCGCAGCGAGTCGGGCAGGTGGATGCTGTCGAGGTGATAGTATTCGCCTTCACGGCCACGCTCGGCCAGGTCGTCGCTATAGGCCTTGCGCTCACCTAATTTGTAGGGCTTCTGGATGCAGCGGCCGCTGGGAGTGTAGTAGCGTGCAACCGTCAGGCGCAGCATTGAGCCGTCGGCGAAGTTCAGCGGGCGCTGGACAAGGCCTTTGCCGAATGTGCGTCGGCCCACAATCACTGCACGGTCCCAATCCTGCATTGCTCCGCTGAAGATTTCGGAAGCGCTGGCCGAGAACTGGTTGACGATAATGGCCATTTTCATGTCGCGATAGCGGCCGTTGCCCTGGGCATGAGCCTCGCTGCGTGGTGCTGAGCGGCCTTCGGTGTAAACTATCATCTGGCCGTCGCGCAAAAATTCATTACACATGGCCACGGCAGCCTGCAGGTAACCGCCACCATTGTCGCTAAGGTCGATTACCACCTGGCGCATACCCTGGTCGCGCAGGTTGTCGAGGGCGGTCATCATTTCATCGTAAGTTTTAAGTCCAAATGAGCTGATGCGCACATAGCCGGTGCTGTCGTTGATCATGTAGCTGGCATCCACACTGTGCAGCGGAATCTTGTCGCGAGTGATGCGAAAGGTAATGAGCTCTTTCACGCCCATGCGCTTGACAAGCACATTGACGCGAGTGCCTTTCTTGCCGCGGAGGCGTTTCATGATGTCGGTGCGGCTCATTTTCACGCCGGCAATGGTGGTGTCGTTCACGCTCACGATGCGGTCGCCGGCCAAGATGCCTACGCGCTCACTGGGCCCGTTGGGGATGGTCTGGATCACATAGAGTGTGTCCTCCTTCATGTTGAACTGAATGCCTATGCCTTCAAACTCGCCTTGCAGCGGTTCGGTGGCTTCCTTAGTCTCTTTAGGGTCGGTATATGAGCTGTGTGGGTCGAGCTTTTCGATCATGCCCCTTAGTGCATCCTCCACGAGTTTATTTTCATCTACCGAATCGACGTAAAACGCCGTTACTCCATAGATGGCATTGAATAGCTTGTTAAGATGCTCAGGCATGCGTTGTGCCGTGAGCATTGCAGTGCATAAAATGCTTGACAGAGCTACAAATAGAAGTTTCTTCATTCTTTGGTAATGTTTTGTACGGGTAATAAATTAAGCGGGGCGTTTATCGGCAGCAGTGATGACACATCGCTGCCATATCGTGCCAGCTCGCGCACTATGGTGCTGCTCACATGGCTGTCTTCGGGCAGGGTGTAGAGCAACACGGTTTCCAGCCCCGACAGCCGACGGTTGACTTCGGCCATGTGCATTTCGGTCTCAAAGTCTTGTATCATGCGCACGCCGCGCAGCAGGAATTGTGCTCCGCATTGCCGTGCCACATCTACGGTGAGCCCGGTATAGGTCACCACGCTCACGCGGTCTTCGTCGGCAAATATTTCCTCAATCCACTGCTTGCGCACGTCCATGCTCATGAAGCCTTTCTTGTCGGGGTTGATGCCTATGGCTATCACTATCTCGTCAAAGAGCGGCACGGCACGCCTGACGATGCTCTCATGGCCTCGGGTGAATGGGTCGAATGAGCCGGGAAACAATGCCACCCGGCGCTGTGGCTGGTCAGTGCACTGTGATGTCTTCATCGTCTTCTATAACTAAGTTGTCGATAATGAAATTTTGACGTTCCATTGTGTTCTTGCCCATGAAGAAGGCAAGCATGTCGCTCACGGCGTCTTCTTTGCGCAGCGACACACGGTCAAGACGCATGTCGGGGCCTATGAAGTCTTTGAACTCGTCGGGGGAGATTTCGCCAAGACCTTTGAAGCGTGTGATCTCGGCATTGTCGCCCAGGCGGTTTATTGCAGCCACACGCTCGTCGTCGCTGTAGCAATAGTATGTTTCGGGCTTCTGCTCTTTGGCTTCTTTCTTGCCTGAGCGGCTCTTGCGCTTGGCCTCTTTCTTGTTCAGCACGCGAAACAGTGGTGTCTGCAAGATGTAGAGGTGGCCGGTCTTGATGAGCTCGGGGTAGAATTGCAGGAAGTAGGTGAGCATGAGCAGGCGTATGTGCATTCCATCGACGTCGGCATCGGTGGCAATGATTACCTTGTTGTAGCGCAGGCCGTCGATGCCATCATCGATGTTTAAGGCCGCTTGGAGCAGGGCAAACTCATCGTTGGTATAGACCTTCTTGGGCTCCAGCCCATAGGTGTTGAGCGGCTTACCGCGCAGTGAGAACACTGCTTGCGTCTCCACGTCGCGGATTTTAGTTATCGAGCCGCTTGCACTCAAGCCCTCGGTGATGAATATCGACGACTCGTCGCGGCGGTCGTTGTCCTTGGGCGCACGGGCATCGTTGAAATGCACGCGGCAGTCGCGTAGCTTGTCGTTATGCAGGGCTGCTTTCTTGGCTCGTTCTCGAACCTGCTTGGTGACGCCGGCTATTGCCTTGCGCTCTTTCTCGCTGTCCTGGATTTTCTTTAGCAGTACGTCGGCAGTGGCGGGAGTCTTGTGCAGATAGTTGTCGAGCTCCTTTTTGATGAAGTCGTTTACAAACTTATAGATTGTGGGGCCGTCCTTCCACATAATGGAACTACCGAGCTTGATTTTCGTTTGTGACTCAAAGACCGGTTCCTCCACCTTGATGCTGATTGCTGCCACCACGCCGTTGCGAATGTCGCTATACTCGAAATTCTTGCCGTAAAACTCCTTGATGGTGCGCGACAGTGCTTCGCGGAATGCACTCTGATGAGTGCCGCCCTGAGTGGTGTGCTGCCCGTTTACAAACGAATAGAATTCTTCGCCTTTCTGGTCGGTGTGGGTGATAACTACCTCAATGTCGTCGCTGGTGAAATGCATCAAGGGGTATAGCGGCTCGGTGGTCATGTTTTCCTTCACCAGGTCGCTGAGTCCGTTGCGCGAGTGGTAGCGTTTGCCGTTGAAGTAGATGGTGAGCCCGGTGTTCAAGAACGAGTAGTTCTTGATCATGTTTTCGATGATGTCGTCGCGAAAACTAAAGTTCTTGAAAATTGATGCATCGGGAGTGAAGCGCACGAGTGTTCCGTTCTCTTCACCGTCGTCGGCAGCAATGATTCCGGTTTCATTCTCTACAAGTCCCTCATGATAGGTTACACATGAGCACTGCCCGTCGCGTACGCTACGGATGTAGAACATTGTCGAGAGTGCATTCACGGCCTTGATGCCTACACCATTTAGGCCTACCGAGCGCTTGTAGTTCTGGGTGTCGTATTTTGCACCGGTATTCATCTTGCTCGATGCATCTTTCACCTGGTCTAAGGGGATGCCGCGGCCATAGTCGCGTATGCTCACGGTGTCGTCTTCAACGTCGATGTGGATGACGGGCTTGGCGTAGCCCGTGTTGAACTCGTCGATTGAATTGTCGAAGACCTCCTTTATTAAGACGTAGATGCCGTCGTCGCTCTGGCTGCCATCGCCCAGTTTGCCGATGTACATTCCCGGACGCTGACGTATGTGCTCGCGTGGGGTTAGGGTCTTGAGCTTGTCATAACCACCAAAGTCGCTCACTGCCGGTGCTTCTATTTTCAGTTCTTGCTCTTCTGTCATGATAGTCATTTTAACCTACAAAGTTACTAAAAGCCCACTATATGACAGCGATGTTTAACTTTTTTTAGTGGCATGTGCGAGTGATACAGCCCATTGCACAGGGCTTTAGCTGTGTGTAAGCCAGATGCGAAGCGACGCTTCGCCGCCTGCCTAAAAATTGTCGTACTTTTAGAATAATTGCCTCCTTGTCGGGATTTGAAGTCTGCGCGTGAAATATCTCATGCAGATTTTGCAAAGTTGTTGAGATTGCAAAGCCGCACTTCTGAAACTTCAATTACATGCCCCACACGGTGATTGTGCGGCCTTGATACTGTCGATTCTCATGCCAGATGCGCTCGTCCCAGGTCTTGCTGCCCGAGCGGTCGAAGACGATGAAGTGTCCCTCGTCAACCGAGCCGCAAAGGTCCATGTAGGCCGCAGTCTGCTCGAGGCCTTTTTCGATGGTCTTCTCGAGGTCGCCACGCAGGATTTTCAGCTCTAACACCACACGCTGGAAGGGACCGCCGTAGCCGTCGGTGAGCGGCTTGCGGATGAGCAGGTCGGTGCGCCGGCGCCCCAGGCCGTACTCGCGGTCGATGTAGCCGCCGCCGTTCACCACGCGCTGCAGGAATGCCTGCAGCAGCAACTGCGGACCGGCCTCGGCATAGTCGAAGCGGCCAATCCACGAGTCGGCATTCTGGCGGAAGAATTGCTGGAAGTCGAGCAGCAGCTTCTCCACGTTGATGCTGCCGTCGGCGTTGATGTACCACTGTGGCTGCTGGGTGAGTCCGTCTTGTGTGCTCCATGTGAGCTCGCGCGGAATGATTTCGCGGTAGATGCCGCAGGAGATGCGGCGGGGTTTGCCTCGCTCAATCTTGATGAGCCCCATGTCGGCGGTATATTGTATGTCGTCGGTGGGAATCAGACTGTCGTCGGCCTCGTCGATGCCTGCAAGGATGGGCTCTATCACGCGCCGCACACGCGGCTCGCGCAGCTTGTCGATGAGGATGTCGATGTGTGTGTCGCGGCGATAGATGATGCGCTCCTGTGCGCGATACATCATCTCGGGGGTAATGGTCACAGTGCGGTCGCGGTTTTCCTTCATTTTATAGGTCACCTCATGTGCCAGGGCGTTCACCAGCCAGGGCTGCCCTTCGGTAGCTTCCCACACAAGCGGGAAGCACGCCTCGTCAAATCGCTGCCCGGTCGCGGCTGTGTGCTGATTGTAGAGCTCGTGTATCTCTTCCTTGGTGAAGTTGCCCAGGCGAAGCGATTCGGCCTTGATGTTGAAGGCCGAGCCGCCGGTGACGATGTCCTGGTTAGAGATCACGATGCGGTAGTCGCGCACGTCGCGCACGCCGCACAGCACGATGCTCTGCGGGAATGCCGCCGGACGGTTGGCATAGCCCGAGCGTATCTGCCTGAGCACGCTCACGAGCGAGTCGCCCACCAAGGCGTCAATCTCATCGAGGAAAAGCACCAGCGGCTTAGGTAATTCTTTAGATAATTTCGAAAGAAAAGCTGTGAGCATGGTGCTCTCGTTCTCATCTTGTACGG
>DGVT01000111.1 GCA_002395965.1 Porphyromonadaceae bacterium UBA4277 | reverse complement strand
CCATGACGCTGCGAATCATTTCTACCGACAGGTAGGCCGGGCTTTGGAAAGAACTGCGTCCGCGCAGCTTGATGATAGCAGCACCGCCTTGTGTTACGGCAGTCTTCATTGCTTCCCACTCCTCGGCAGGGAATTCATCGGTGCCAATGATGTCGGTGAGCTTGCGTCCCTTAATCTCAACATGCGAACCGAACACTGCCATCTGCTCGCCGTGGCCGCCATAAGTGGCACAGCCCTTGATGTCGTCCTGCATGACGCCGAATTTCTTGGCGAGTGCGCTCTGCAGACGTGTGGTGTCGAGTCCGGCAAGTGTAGTCACTTGAGAGGGCTTCAAGCCTGAGTAGAGCAGTGTGACAAGACCGGTAAGGTCGGCCGGGTTAAAGATAATTACCACGTGCTTCACATCGGGGCAGTATTTCTGGATGTCCTTGCCCAGATTCTCTGCAATTTTGCAGTTGCCTGCCAGCAAGTCCTCGCGAGTCATACCCTCCTTGCGCGGAGCACCACCGCTCGAGATGATATACTTTGCACCTGTAAAGGCCTCGGCTGCATCGGTTGTGGCTGTAATCTTCACGTTACCGAATCCGCTCTGGCGCATTTCCTCGGCCACTCCTTCGGGTGAGAACACATCGTAAAGGCAAATGTCGTTAGTAAGGCCCATCATGAGGGCTGTCTGAACCATGTTTGAACCAATCATGCCGGCTGCACCGACGATGACCAGTTTGTCGTTAGTCAAAAATTCCATTGATAATAATTTTTGTTATGTAACAAATTTTTTATTTATGTTATCTTGTCGTGGACATTATTTCCACGACACTGCAAAGTTACGAATAAGCAAGTGAAAAGACAAAGGAAAACTTGTTTTTCTTTTCTTTTCTGAACGAAAGTAACTTCGAGGCACAGCCTCAACGTTACGAATAAGCGAGTGAAAAGACAAAGGAAAACTTAATTTTCTTTTCTTTTCTGAACGAAAGTAACTTCGAGGCACGGCCTCAACGTTACTGAATATATTATGCCTCAGAGGCGGTTAAGAGTTGGAGTCAGAGTCGGAGTTGGACTTTGCCACATAATTCATGTGCACCTTCTCAATGTCGAGCTTTCCATCCTCGTTAACTGTGACGCGCACCAGATAATCACCAGCCTCTGGACTGTTGCGCTCGCTCATTGAGTCGAGAGTAACGAAGTGAACCATATTGAAGATTTGCTCATCCCACTTGTGCACGTGTCCGCAGAACACGATAGATGCATTCCACTTGTCGAACTGCTTGAGCAGGAAATATGCTTCCTCGCGTGGGAATGTGGATGCAAACTGCATGTTCTGTGGCAAGAAAATGTTGGTGTGCCCGAAGATGAAAGTGTAGCGGTAGTAATCCTCCCCGTCAAGCACTCCCTGCTCGATGAGATCCACTTGCAGCTTGCCGAGTGTTCCACTTGCAGTGTCGAGGAAGATGAAGTGGTCACAAATTTGATTACCTTCCTCATCATAGCCGCAAATCACATCAAACTCGTAGAAAGACGAGTGGAACAAGTTGCTCCACAACGCCCAGCCGTTGTGAGTGAGGTCGTGGTTGCCAACAACAGGGAAGAAGGGGAACTTGATGTCTTCATACAGAATGCCATAGTCATCATATATATCTCCCTTGCGTACGTATCGGCCCAATTCATTCGGTTCGTAATACTTTTGCACATAATTACTTTTAGCGTACTGAATGGATTTGTCAAGCGTGATGTAGTATTCAGGCTTGGTGTCGGCAATATCACCGAGGTGACAGTAGAGCAGGTCATTGTTCTCGAGTCCTATGGCGAACATCTCATCCATGCGCCCCGGGTCGGTAGTGACGTGACTGTCGCTACCCACCAGGAACGAATAGCCGTGTAGCTTACTATCGTAGGGATTGACAATGATATTATTGGACGATTGTTGAAGATAATCTTTATAAAATAATTGAGACATTTTCACTCGATCCTCAACTGCCGTTCCGGCCATCAATACGCCTTGCGGGCTCACTTTCTCGCACGAGGTGTTGAGCATGGCTGTTGCAGCCATTGCTGCAATAATTATATATTTTGTTTTCATAGTCAACTTTACCATTTGTATTTTAAACCTATTTTTACCGAGCCCTCATATTTACTGGCTAATTGGCTTATCGAACCTGCCGGACGAATGTTGAATTCGCCGAACAATCGCCATTGTTCCTTAACCTTGGCATACCAGCGTATGCCCCAGTTGATGTTCCAGTTCTCGTAGTAGAAATCATCGTAATTACGGAAGAACAAGCCCAAGTTCCAGGGGTTGTTGCGGTGACGGATGTTGGCGCCGAAACCAAAGGTGAGCAATGGAGTCTCGGTATAGCCCCATCCTATGCCCCACACATGGCTATGGTAGTGCACGAGCGTCTCGCCCAGGCGGAGATCCACATAGGCACTCTCCCAAGTAGCCGAGATGTTATATGCCATCTCGTGGAAGCCAAACTTATGATAGAAGTTATACATCACCTTGGCACTGAAATCAATGTTTCCGTACTTGATGGGTAATCGATATCCTCCTTGCACATCAACCGAGAACAGCTCTTTGCCGAATTGCATCTGCGCATCACCACCCACATGCCATCGTGGAGTGATGTGGCGGGTATAGGAAGCCTCAAGACCTCCAAAGCCATCGGTAACGACATTCGTACCTCCCATGACGTAGGCCGAAATCTCGTTCTTGTTCTCACCGTCGTAGCCTTTATAGGGGATGTAACAGTTTTGGGCCCATCCCATTTGGCTAATACAGGTAATAATCAATAATAAAAATAGTTTTTTTACCATATAATTAAAATATTAAATGTTTTTCAGAAAGAAACGCAGAATGCGCCGCCCAGCACCCACTGATGCAACGACTTGCGTGTGCTTGATGTGTAGGGCTTCGACAGATTCATGCCATACATTTCCAAAATGGCTCCCATTTCTGGTGACATGTCTTTGATGAATGCCAATGGATTATATTCGGCTTTGAAGGTCTTGCGCGCATAGTCATAATCGCAGAACACACGCCATGAGAATGAATTCTTGTGCGCGTAGGTCAGCGAAATGCCTGTTCCGAACTTCATCGAGTTGGTAGCTCCCACATTCACATAGTCCCAATTACAAGATACTTTCTCATCGGTGGGGATGAACATTTGTTCATCAGAGTCAGCATCAAAGTTAACATTCATCTTGGTACCATCGTATGCAGCATTGACATCGATGTCATCCATAATGCTACGGCCTACAAGCAACTTCGAGCCCAGTGCGAAGCGTGACGACAATGGCAAGCTGAAATACACACCTGCATCGGCGGCAAACTCGGTGATGTGATCACTCTCGATGGTTAGCTTAACGTTTTGCACCGTGTTTGCCATTACCGGATCAGACATCATTTCTTTCAAATAATTGTTCTCGCTAAGGGCAAAAGCGCTCCATCCGTTGATTGGGGTGCTCTTAACGCGCAGTCGCCCGCCTACGCCGATGTAGGGATTGAAAAAGTATGCGCCCTCTGCTCCCATAACAGTTGCCATCCTGAATTTCAGTTTGAGAGGCTCGCTGACGGTAGCTTCGCCCTCTTCAATTAATTCCTCGGGCAAATTGTAATCTATGCCCGGCAATGTGAGGTTGCGATTTCCAAGCCCAATACCCATTGATATTGCGAAGAAAGATGGGTTTTTTCGCAGGTCTGGATACACACTCAGGTCGTTGCGCATCAAGCCTCTTCCCTTAAACAGCAGGTCCATCAGGCCATAGCCCAGTTCCACCGACATTATTCCAATGCCAGCTCCCGAAAGCACGTCGCTCACCCAGTGGCGGTTGTTAAGCACTCGCATCACACCGGTGGCGGTGGCAAGCGTATATGCTCCCACCGAATACCATGGCGAGCGTGTCAATCCATATTCCTTGTGTAAGATTGTAGCAGCAAGAAATGCTGTGGCTGTGTGGCCCGAGGGCCAGGAGTTGCGAGTGCTGCCGTCGGGACGCATCTCGCTCGCCGTGTATTTAATGCCATTCACAAGACCTGCCATGATTGCTGCTGAGACTGCCGACGACGCCCAGAAACGCGGCCAACTCGAACGACCTTCCACTGTTCCAATCTTCAGGCCTAACGTCAATGCTAATGGCACATATTGAGTGTAGTTGTCAATCTCATTGTGAAAGTTGTATTTTATGAGCCTGATGCGAGTGTTGGGGTTGTTATAGTTCTGGCGGAACGCTTCCTTTTCGCCTTTAGCTATCAAGCCGGCAAGGAAAATAGGTATTCCCACCCAAGTCTGGTCGTCAAGAAATTTATAGGGCTTGGTAGCCGGATTGGTACGGTTCTTGATGAAGTTGAAATCAGGAGCCTTGGGCGGCTCATAAGTCGGCCCACTGTTTAGTGATAATGCGGGAGCCGTTGTCGTGCCTGCTTGTGTTTCTTTTTCTTTGTCGCCAATGGCTGAATGGCTGTCGGTTTCACTCACTAAGGCTTCTGGATTGCACGCCTGTGGCGTGAAATCGGTCTCACCAACTTCGTCAGAACCGACGGCCACCTGCGCAACGGCCGATGAGTCGGGTAGGGTGGTTGTCTGCCGGGACATTGCCGGCAGGAATCCGATGATTGATGAGAGAAATAAGGGTATAAATTTTTTCATCATTATGCTAAATGTTTAGTTCATATTTTACTGTTTATTCGTTTGACTATGAATTGAGACCGGTCGCATCAGCAAGCCGATTCCAAGCATAACCTGCTTGTGTCGGCTGCAGTCGTCTGGTCATATCTGTTTTTCTTTATTCTCCTGTTTTCGCACAGCTTGTCGATCCATGTTCCTATTCCCAATATGATGATGTTTATTGCCAGCATGGCCACTATGTTCCATGTGAAGAGCGTGGCCCGGTTTTCAAACGTGTCGTAGATCATTGCTGCCGACAGTGCTAATACCGCGCCGCTGGTGAGAGCTATCAATGTTCGCCATGTCGTTCCCCAGATGCCATAGCCGAATAGCTGCTTGAAAGTGATAACAACAAGGATGGGGCTTATCAGATAAAGGATGCTGAAAGAGCAGTCGGCAATATTGTCGATGATTAGCGACTGAATGCTCAGGAAAACTATGATGAAAAAGCCCTGAGGCAGAGTGTGCTTGCGGTTGAGGGGAGAGTGGCGCAACAGTAGCCATATCGGAACCAGCAAAAACAAATTAACCATTAACCATCCCCAGCCCGGATTAGACTGAAACCATGTGAGCAGTGTGTCGGTGAAATGATAATGACCTTTGAATATGGTTTCGGCAGCTCTTTCCATAGTGTGACTCTTGATTGTCAGCTTGTCGATAAGAACGCTGACAACGCTCATGAGAATCAGCATTTTCACCGGCGGAAAGCTCACCTGGCGCCGGCCGTTTATGTAGTCGTTGATAAAATATCCCGGGCGAATCATTAGCTGTAACAAGCTGTAAATCATAGATCGTGAGTGCAGCCCCCACACTTCCATCACGCCTTTTCTCACCGTCTCCCAGCCTATGCGTCCCACACCGCACTGCTGAGAGCAGTATGGGCAGAAGTTGCCTGTATAGTCATGGCCGCAATTTGCGCAATGATTGACCTCCTGCCTGGCAAATTCATACGACATTGGCTCCCTTTGCCAGCGCTGAAAACGCTGCCACAGTTGTTGCCATGATTTTAAGCTGTGAAGTTTCATTAATCGCAAAATTGCCCGTTATTTTTTATGAATTTACAAAATTACAAATTAATTTTTAATTTGATGTTAAGTGGCAAGATTTTTACTTAACATTTGTAAATGTTACTAAAGATTTTGCTAAAGATAACGTGAACTCTATAAAACTACAATCGCACAATCATTGTGACAGCAACATCTTCTCTATGTCGTGAAGGCTTTGCGTGAGAGCCGTTTATGCTGCTGTAGGCCTGCCAGTCTCCATGCATGGGGTGATAATAGGGTGGTTATAACCGAAAACAGGGCGTTAACCTGATGGTGTGGTTAACGCCCTGTTTAAGTTGTAATAAAGCGGTTGGCTTGCTGTGCTTATGCCTCGGCGGGAGCTTCCTCGGCAGCGGGAGCAGCTTCTTCGGTGTTTTGCTCGGCAGCGGCAGCATCTTGAGCAGCCTTGATAGCCTCGGCCTCGGCAGCAGCCTTGGCAGCAGCAATCTCAGCACGCTTCTTGGCAACAGCCTCAGCTTTTGCTTCGTTCTTCTTGATTTCTTCTTCAAGTGCCTTCTTGGCTGCGGCTTTCTTGCCTTCGCGCTCTTCGTTCTTGATGGCTTCAAGCTTTGCAGCCTTTTCAGCCTTCCAAGCATTGAAACGACGCTCGGCCTCGGCCTGGTCAAATGCGCCTTTCTTCACACCGCCCTGCAGATGCTTCATCAGCATCACGCCTTCGCGGCTGAGGATGTTACGAACTGTGTCGGTGGGTTGAGCACCAACGTTAATCCAATAGAGTGCGCGCTCGAAATTTAAACTTATTGTAGCAGGATTAGTGTTGGGGTTATAAGAACCAATCCTTTCAATAAATCTACCATCTCGTGGTGCCCTGCTATCGGCGATGACAATGGGATAGAACGCATAGTCTTTGTGACCGTGACGTTGTAATCTGATTTTAACTGCCATGTTAGATAATTAGTTTAAATTTATATATGTTAGTTGACACTAAAAGTGACCGCGCAATCACGGTCACTGTAAAGTTGTTGTCCTGGTAGGATTCGAACCCACGCAAACGGAACCAGAATCCGGTGTGCTACCGTTACACCACAGGACAATTCCCAAATGCGATGCAAAGGTACTGCTTTTTTCTGAACCTGCAAGCGTTTTTCGCATTTTTTTGTCAAGAAAAATTTCGAGTGGTTGCGGTTTCTGTCTCCCAGTGGCTGACAATTAGTGGGTTAGCTTTACGGGTCGCTTTTTCACAATTTTATATCTTTATAAGTTTTAGATTTTTCTTGACCTAATTAGGACGTTTGGTTAATAGCCGGTTTCATGCCGTCGATGTATTGGTGGTGTGGTTAAACTACGTTAAGTATGGCGGTCAACATACAATATTATTCTAACTTTGCATGTTATAAAGGAAAAGCAAAACAATGCATAGGAGGATTTTCATAACCATTGTGACGTTATTAGCGACGATGCTGACTGCTATGGCTCAGATTAATACTGACCAGGTGATGCGCATCGGCCGCAACTCGCTGTACTTTGAAGACTATGTGCTTTCGATACAATATTTCAATCAGGTTATTAAAGCTAAGCCATTCCTTGCCGAGCCTTACCTGTTCAGAGGCATTGCAAAGATAAATCTTGAAGATTTCAAAGGAGCGGCCGAAGATGCCACCATGGCAATCGAGCGTAATCCATTTATTGTGGATGCCTATCAGGTGCGCGGTGTGGCTCGCCAGAACCTTCACGACTTTCGCGGAGCCATCGACGACTATACCGAGGGCTTGAAACTAATGCCCGAAGAGAAGGCATTCCTGCTCAACAGGGCTGTGTGCCAAGATGAGATAAAGGACTTTGATGCGGCGCGAGAAAGCTATGACAAGCTCATCAAACTCGACCCAAAGAATGATCGTGCCTACCTTGGTCTTGCCCACCTTAATTTGTCGATGGGCGACACGGTCGCTGCTCTGGAGAATATAACCAAGAGCATCGACATTTCAAATAAGAATGCTAACGCTTTTGTACTGCGGGCAGAGGTGCTGATGCGTCACAAGCAGGACTATCAGGGAGCTCTGGCAGATATGGACGAAGCCATTAAGCTTGAGCCTCATTATGCCGGCTATTTCATTAATCGAGCATTCATGAAATATAAGCTCGATGATTACTTCGGGGCTATGGCCGACTATGACTACGCCATCAGCCTGAATCCTTCGACCATGGAGGGACATTATAACCGCGGCTTGCTGCTTGCCGAGGTGGGGGAGAATAATAAAGCAATCGACGACTTCACCTATGTGCTCAACGGGCAGCCCGACAATTTCATGGCTCTTTACAACCGGGCTATGCTATATTTTAACACCGGGCAGTATCGCAAGGCTGTTGCCGACTATGATAGGGTGTTGAAAAAATACCCCAAGTTTGAAGCCGGCTACATGGCGCGCGGCGAGGCAAAGCGTAAGATGGGCGATGCCAAGGGTGGTAACGCCGACTATGACCGGGCATTAGCCATTTTCAAGCAAAAGAAGACTAAAGTGAGCGATTTCAATCCAGCCCAAATCGAAGCTGATGCTGCACGGCAACGAGCCGAGCAGCGTGCTCAATCGGGCGAGGAAGAGCCTGAGAGCGACGATGAAATAATGAACCGCTTTAACACCCTGCTGACCGTAGCGGCCGAAAACCCCATCAAGCCAGAGTATGACAATAAGCAGCGCGGACACATACAGAACAGCAATGTCGAAATCACCCCCGAGCCATTATATCTGCTCACTTACTACGCCCACGACAATAAGCTGAACGGCAGGACTGCCTATGTTAAGGAAATAAGCGACTTGAACGATATGCAAATGCTTTCGGCCACGTTGACTCTTACAGCCGGGCCCGTAGTGCTGACCGAGGGCCAGATTCATCGGCGTTTTGCAAGCATTGATTACTACAACGGCCTGCTGAGCACATCAAAGCCGCGTGCTGTTGACTACATAGGCCGTGCCATCGACTACTTGCACGTCAAAAATCCTGATGCGGCCATTGTCGATGCCAATAAAGCTATAGCGCTGAATGAAGACTACCCGGTTTCTTATTTCATTCGCGCCAATGCTCATTACCTGAAGTGGCAAATGGCTCGGGCCGGGGCTGCAACCGATGTCGTGCCCGGTGGCGATGCGACAACGCAAGCCATGCTGCACCGCAGTGAGGAGTCGGGTGAACTGAAAAGTGCCATTGCCGACTTTGATGCAGTGATTAAACTATCGCCCAAAAACGCTTATGCCTATTATAATAAAGGTAACATTTGCCTGCAATTAGGCGACTATACCGAGTCAATCAGCTGTTATAATAAGGTGATTGACATTAAACCCGACTTTGCCGAGGCCTACTACAACCGTGGGTTGGTGTATCTGCGCATGGGTAACAAAGATCGAGGCATGGCCGACTTGAGCAAGGCCGGAGAGCTGGGCATACTCCCAAGTTATAATGTTCTGAAACGAATGAACTGATTCATAACGCATGGTAAATACTTATAAAAAATTATATATTCGGTTGCTAACCATCACGCTCTTGCCTGTGCTTAGCGGATGCTTCTTCACTGGAGTGGAGAATACCGGCAAGATAACCGACAAGGAAGTGCAACGCGTAATCAGTGAGATAGAGCTCAGGCAGCCGGCCTCATCGCTCACTGCACTTGCCGACTCGTTGCCGGCCTGGCGAGTTGGAAAGAATTTCTACGCCACCGACGATGGCCTTCGTTTGCTATTTGTCCGAAGTAGTGACTACGATATCGACACTGTCTCATTCAGCGGAAAAATACTCACCTACGCCGGCTATGACATAGTTAGTTCAATATCGGGTGCTCAGACGGTTAACATCAAGTTGTCGAATGGTCGGCACAGTTTCGTCTATCGCACTAACAAGACACTCGATAGTTTCGGCCCCGACTTTAGCATTCCGCTACTCATCGACATGGATGCCGTTAACGATGTGACACGCCAACTGGTGGGGCGCGACGTGTATGTGAAGACTTCGATATGGTATGACACCAATAGCGAAGATGTGTTTACCGGCCGGCAATACATCCCGGTAAGGATTATAGCGGTGAAACCCGGCAACAAGGTCTTGCCAATGAAAGTCGTCTTCACTACATCTGATGAGCTTGCGCAAGAGGCCTTTGTGTGGATTTCCTCGCCGTCGGCCACGATGCATAATCGTGATTTCGACTCGATGTTCTCACTTGTTGACCCGCGCAAGAATCACCCCGAAATTTCTGACGCACATTGGTCGCTCATTATCAACGGTAAAGTTTCACAAGAGATGACAAAAGAAGAATGCCGCCTGGCGCTGGGAAATCCTATGCGCATTGCCCCTGTTCCCGATCAGGCCGGCATGCGCGAGTACTGGTACTACGATGGCGGTACCTATCTGTATTTTGTCGATGGCTTGTTAAAGTCGTTCCGCCTATGAGTCACGACACTTTGCAAATCGAGTTTTTAGGCACCGGCACATCCACTGGGGTGCCGGTCATAGGCTGCGACTGTGCAGTGTGTCGGTCGGCCGACCCTCGTGACAATCGCATGCGCACATCTGCCATAGTGAGGTTTCACGGCAAGAGCATTCTAATTGATTGCGGACCCGACTTCAGGACGCAGATTCTGCGTGCTTCGAGCCAAAAACTTGATGCCCTGTTGCTCACTCACATCCATTATGACCACGTGGGTGGTATCGACGACCTTAGAGCCTACTGCTATCATGCCGATTTTCCTGTCTATGCCCGCCAGGATGTGATCGACGACCTTAAGCAGCGCTTGCCTTACTGCTTTGCCGAGCACCCATACCCCGGAGTACCCCGGCTCGACGTGGTACCTGTAGCCGAAGGGCTGCCATTCCACATCGGCGACATAACAGTCGAGCCTTTTGCCGTGATGCACTATAAGCTGAAAATTCTGGGCTATCGTATAGGCCCATTGGCCTACATCACCGATGCAAAAGATATCTCTGACGACGTGATCGAGCAGCTTCAGGGCACACCGTTGTTAGTGATTAATTCGCTGCGAATTAAGCCTCACCTGTCGCACATGTGCTTAGCCGAGACGCTCAGTGTTATCGAGCGCATTTACCCGCAAAAGGCATATATTATTCACATGAGCGATGCCATGGGGCTGCACGCAACCACTCAAGCCTCGCTGCCCAAAGGTGTTAATCTTGCCTACGACGGGCTCATCGTTGACATTTAGTTCACAGTAATTCGTAATTCATAATTCATAATTCTCAATTATTTTGTAATTTTGCATTTTGAATGTAAAACGAACTCACTTCGCGATGAAAAATATACGCAACTTCTGCATCGTAGCTCACATTGACCACGGTAAGAGCACACTTGCCGACCGTCTGCTTGAATTCACCAACACCGTTGCCCGTAAAGACATGCAGGCACAAGTGCTCGACGACATGGATCTGGAGCGCGAACGCGGCATCACCATCAAGAGTCATGCCATTCAGATGGACTATGCCCTGAATGGTGAAAAATACACGCTTAACCTTATCGACACTCCGGGACATGTTGATTTCTCCTATGAGGTATCGCGATCGATAGCGGCATGTGAGGGCGCTCTGCTGGTGGTGGATGCCACGCAAGGTGTGCAAGCTCAGACCATCAGCAACCTTTATATGGCCATCGACAATGGTCTGGAAATCATTCCAGTTATCAATAAAATAGACATGGATAGCGCTCATCCCGACGAGGTGGAAGACGAAATCGTGGAGCTGCTGGGGTGTGACCCGTCCGACATCTTGCGATGCAGTGCACGCACCGGTGTGGGCATTGAGGATATAATGCAGGCCATCGTCGAGCGCATCCCGGCCCCAAAAGGCGACCCGGAGGCACCGCTGCAGGCTTTGATTTTCGACTCGGTGTTCAATCCATTCCGCGGCATTATTGTGTATTTTAAGATTATCAACGGCCGCATCAGCAAGAACGATTTTGTGAAGTTTGTCAATACCGGCAAGGAATATCATGTAGATGAAATGGGCGTTCTCAAGCTGCAGCTCTCACCTCGTGATGAATTGAGTGCCGGAAATGTGGGCTACATCATCTCGGGCATAAAAAACTCGGTTGAGGTGCGCGTGGGCGATACTATCACACACGTTGAGCGACCTTGCGATAAGGCCATTGCCGGATTTCAAGAGGTGAAGCCAATGGTCTTTGCCGGCGTATATCCGATTGAGCCCGAGGACTTTGAAAACCTGCGTGCCTCGCTCGAGAAATTGCAGCTTAATGATGCTGCACTCACGTTTACTGCCGAGTCGTCGGTGGCACTGGGCTTTGGCTTCCGCTGCGGCTTTTTGGGCCTGTTGCACATGGAAATTGTGCAGGAGCGCCTAAGCCGTGAGTTTAATATGGAGGTCATCACTACGGTGCCCAATGTGTCGTATAAAGTATATGATAAAAAGGGCAACATGACCGAGGTGCATAACCCTGCCGGCCTGCCCGATGTGGCTGTGATCGAGCATATCGAGGAGCCATATATCAGGGCCAGCATCATCACGCTGTCTGACTTCATGGGGCCTATCATCACACTGTGCCTGAGCAAGCGCGGCGAGTTGGTGAAGCAGGAGTATATTTCGGGCAACCGACTTGAGCTCACATTCGACATTCCGCTGGGAGAAATAGTTATCGACTTCTACGACAAGCTGAAAAGTATTTCTAAAGGCTATGCCTCGTTCGACTACTTCATTAACGGCTATCGCGAGTCTCGCCTGATCAAGCTCGACATCCTGCTCAACGGCCAGCAGGTGGATGCTTTAAGTGCTCTCACCCATGTCGATAATGCAGTGACCCTGGGGCGACGCATGTGCGAAAAGCTAAAGGAATTAATCCCGCGTCAGCAGTATGACATCGCTATTCAGGCAGCCATAGGCGCTAAGATTGTGGCTCGTGAAACGGTCAAGCAAGTGCGTAAAGACGTTACAGCAAAGTGCTACGGCGGCGATGTGAGTCGAAAGCGCAAGCTGCTCGAAAAGCAAAAGGCCGGTAAGAAACGCATGAAGCAAATTGGCACAGTGCAAGTGCCTCAAAAAGCCTTCCTTGCAGTGCTAAAGCTCGACTAACACTTTAAGCCAGTCATGCGGCGCGATTACTTTGATTTTAAGCAATTCAGCATTGCAAATAAGAATTCACCCATGCCCATGACCACCGACAGTGTGCTCATGGGTGCTTGGTGTAATGTGTCGCAGATGCGTCGGGTGCTTGATGTGGGTACCGGCACAGGCATTATTGCACTGATGGTTGCGCAACGAAATCATGACTGCATTATCGATGCAATAGATATTGATGATGCTGCTGTGAATGAGGCTCAGACCAACTTCGTCGCATCGCCTTGGGGCGAAAGACTCACAGCCAAAACGCTTGATTTTAATCAAGCAGTAGGGCAGTATGACCTGATTGTTTCCAATCCGCCGTTTTTCACAAGTGGTTTGAAATCTCCCATTCATTCCAGGGCTATGGCCCGCCATACAAACGCACTCACGTTCGAACAGCTCATTTCCCATTCGCGCGAATTGCTTAGTGCAGGTGGAAGACTGTCGTTCATAACCCCTTTCGACTCACAAAAAAGTGTGATAGAGATTTCGGTGTTTAATTCGATGAATATTAGCAAGATGTGTGTTGTTGCTCCAAGTGAGGGGAGGGCACCCGTGCGCATTTTGTGGGAGCTGACAGCACACTTGGAGCCACTCGTTAAAGAGACGTTAGTCCTGCGTGGCGCTGATGGAAAATATACCGATGACTACAGCCGATTGTGCAGGGACTTTTATCTGAATTTCCCTTGACCGCTATGGCTGTCGATCTTGTTTAATTCAAGCCGACGTGGTGCTTTGTAGTGTGGTTAAATTTGCCTTTGACTCAATATTGACTTCACATGGCTGCCTGAGGCTGCATTTTTTTTGTTGTTAGTGCCCTATAATTGCGCAAAAATCATTAAATTTGCGCGTTATTTTTGGAAGGGGCAAATTGTTCCTTAATAACCATAGGTTGAAATATGAAGAAATATAACGAATATAGCAGATTTAATCTGTCGGAGATTAATAAGGAAGTCCTCGGAAAGTGGGACAAGGAAGATGTGTTTTCGCGCAGCATAACCGAGCGCGAGGGTGCCCGGTCGTTTGTATTCTATGAAGGTCCTCCCAGTGCCAATGGTATGCCCGGCATTCATCATGTTATGGCGCGCACAATAAAGGACATAGTGTGCCGCTACAAGACAATGCAAGGTTATCAGGTGCTCAGAAAGGCCGGTTGGGACACTCATGGCCTGCCCGTGGAGCTGGGCGTGGAAAAGGCTTTGGGTATTACCAAAGAGGACATAGGCAAGAAGATTTCGGTCGATGACTACAATGCGGCCTGCCGCAAGGAGGTGATGAAATATACCCGTGAATGGGAAGACCTGACTCACAAGATGGGGTATTGGGTAGATATGCAGCACCCTTACATCACCTATAAGAACCAGTATATTGAAACGCTGTGGTTCCTTCTCAAGCGGTTATACGATAAGGGCCTGCTGTACAAAGGTTATACAATTCAGCCCTATTCGCCAGCCGCCGGCACGGGTCTGAGCTCTCATGAACTGAACATGCCCGGATGCTATCGTGACGTCAAAGACCAAACAGCAACTGCCGAGTTCAAAGTTGTGAAAAATGACCATGCCCTCGTGCAGCGCATAGCTTCGGCTATCGACAAGGGCTTTGAGCACATGGTGATTTTGGCTTGGACCACGACACCATGGACACTTCCCAGCAACACGGCACTTTGCGTAGGGCCGAAGTTTGCTTACGTGGCTGTTGAGAGCTTTAATCCCTATAATGGGGCTCCCACAACCTATTTGTTGTCGAAAGACCGACTCTCGGCCTATTTCAAACCCGAAGGTGCTGAAATCCCGCTGAACGAATATAAGCATGGCGACAAGGTCATTCCATATAAAATCATTGCCGAGTTTGCCGGAACCGATATGCTTGAGATGCGTTATGAGCAACTGTTCCCGTGGGTGAAACCGGTTGATAAAGTGAATGATGAGATTGTGGGCAATGATAATGGCTTCCGTGTGATACCCGGCGACTATGTAACGACCGAGGACGGTACCGGTATCGTTCACATTGCTCCCACCTTTGGTGCCGACGATGCTGCCGTGGCAAAGGCCGCGGGCATCCCGTCGCTGTTCATGATCAACAAGAAGGGCGAGACCCGCCCGATGGTGGATTTCACCGGTAAATATTATGCTATCGACGACCTTGACGAAGACTTTGTAAATCGCTTTGTCAACGTAGCTCTCTATAAGGAATATGCCGGCGCATGGGTGAAAAATGCCTATAACCCGAAATATACCGTCGATGGACGCTATGACGAAGCGGCAGCAAGCAAGGATGAGGACTTGAACATTTACATGTGTCTGCGCATGAAACAGGACGGACAAGTGTTCAGGATTGAGAAGCATGTGCACAACTACCCGCATTGCTGGCGTACCGATAAGCCCATCCTCTATTACCCGCTCGACAGCTGGTTTATCAAGGCTACCGCAGCGCGCGACCGCATGGTGGAACTCAACAAGACCATCTTGTGGAAACCCGAGAGCACCGGCACTGGCCGCTTTGGCAAATGGCTCGAAAACCTTAACGACTGGAACCTGAGCCGCAGCCGCTACTGGGGTACACCGCTTCCCATCTGGCGAAGCGCCGACGGTGAAGAGAAGTGCATCGGCAGCATTGCCGAGCTCTACGACGAGGTGGAAAAAGCCGTGGCTGCCGGTGTAATGAAGTCAAATCCATATAAGGACAAGGGCTTTAAGCCGGGTGATTATAGCGATGAAAACTATAACAAGATTGACATACACCGCCCATATGTTGACGACATAGTATTGGTGAGCCCTTCAGGGCTTCCCATGAAGCGCGAGCTGGATCTTATTGACGTGTGGTTTGATAGTGGTGCCATGCCTTATGCCCAGTTACACTACCCGTTTGAAAACAAGGACTTGGTTGACAGCGGCCGGAATTTCCCTGCCGACTTCATAGCCGAGGGCGTGGATCAGACGCGTGGCTGGTTCTATACACTTCACGCAATAGCCACGATGGCGTTCGACAGTGTGGCGTATAAGAGCGTTATCTCTAATGGCTTGGTTCTTGATAAGAATGGCAACAAGATGAGCAAGCGCCTGGGCAATGCCGTCGATCCGTTTGCAGCGATTGAAAAATACGGCACCGACCCATTGCGATGGTACATGATCAGCAACTCGTCGCC
>DGVT01000044.1 GCA_002395965.1 Porphyromonadaceae bacterium UBA4277 | reverse complement strand
TTCGGACTCTTCGGACTCTTCGGACTTTTCGGACGCTTCGGACTTTTCGGAGTCTTCGGAGTCTTCTGACTTTTTACCGGTTGTTAAAGCCTTTGAACAATAGGATTGGTTATGCCTTTTTCTTGTGTCCGCCTTGTCCGGTGCCTATTGTGCGGCCTATTGCTTCTATTTTAGCCACTATGCTGCTGCGGCCTATTGCCGGCGACCGGTGGGCTGCCTGCTTGCCGGGGTATAGCTCGTAGAGCCGGCTGTAGTCAGCATCGTTAACATTGGGCATGACCACGTTGGCTCCGGCTTGCAGAGCCATGATGCGTCCCTCGGGATGCAGGCTTTCCATTGCCGTGGTGGCCGGGATGTTGATGTCGGGCATCATCAGACGCATCACAGCCATTGTGCGCAGTGCCAGCTCCAGTGTGCCCCCGGCTTCATTGGCTAATGGCGTAGCAGGGTGGGGGATGAATGGCCCTATGCCTGCCATGTCGATGCCTATGTGACTGAGAAACAGCAAGTCGTCGGCTATCGACTCGGTGGTCTGTCCCGGTAGTCCCACCATGATACCCGACCCTAATTCATAGCCCAAATCTTTTATTGTCATTAGGCAGTCGTAGCGCTTTTGCCAGCTCATGCCCGGGTCGAGCCGGTGATAGAGGTCGCGATCGGTGGTCTCGATGCGCATCAGGTATCGGTCGGCTCCGGCATCGCGGAAAGCGCGGTAGTCGTCGGCGGTGCGCTCGCCGATGCTCAGCGTGACAGCCACATTGAGTCGCTTGATTTCTTTTATGATTTTGCACATTCGCTCGCGAGTGTAATAAAGGTCTTCGCCCGATTGCAGCACAATGGTCATGAAGCCGATGTCGGCAGCGCGGCGTGCGATGGCTATTACTTCATCCTCGCTCATGCGGTAGCGCTTAACGGCGAGGTTGCTGCGCCGCAGGCCGCAATACAGGCAGTCGTTGCGGCAAACGTTAGAAAACTCGATGAGCCCGCGCAGGTGAACTTCGTCGCCCACATTGTTATGCCGCACTTCGTCGGCCATGCGATACACGTCTTCGGCCGGAGTTTCGGCCAGAAGCCTGATGATTTGGTCTTTATCGGTTATAGTCATTGCTTTTCGTTTTCTTGAGTGATGATTGCAGCCATTTTTGTCTCGTGGGTGATGGGGGTGAGCGTGATGTCATGCTCGGTAATCGAGGTGACCGGTACTATGGCAAAATATCCTTTCATGCCGTGCCTCTGGCCCAACGATGCTGTGACGGCTCCCATTGTGGTGCGCAGATTCAGTTCCACGCATGGGTTGATGCCAATGCTGCCATCAGGGTTGCTGTGCAGTAGCATATCGACTCCAATGTGCCCATCGTAGTGCTTGGCAGCGACTTCATCAATCGCTTTAACTGTTGCGTGCTCCACTATCTGAAAATCAGCAAATTGTGACGCTATGCGGTTGCGCAGGCTTTGACTTGCGTCAACTATGCCTCGCTTGTATTGCAGGTGAAAGTCGCTTTGAAAAATTGAGTAACCCGTGATGCGTGTCTTGCCTTTTTCACACTTCATTTCTATGGCAAAATCCATCACGCGATCGAATGGTATCTCACACATCATGCTCCCTTGCCTTTTAAGCGCTCCCAAGCATCGCTGCCTGAAGTCGCGCCCATTGGGGTCGATGGCACGATACACGCCGTGTCCGCTACCGCTCCACGGTTCTTTGGCAAAGCATCCCGGGTGAGCGTTGGCAAACTCTACGATAGCGTCGATGTCGCTCAGTTCGACCGGTGCCTGACAGAACTGCTTGCCTGCGTGTCGTGCGATGGCGTTGTGTAGGGCTATTGAGGTGCGACGATGTGAGAGTTCACGCCATTGATTAGTCTGTTCTGCCGTGGGCAACAGGCTCTCTTTCACTCCGTGACGCAGCAGTCGCCTGCGCATGGCCGGACTCCAACCCCAGGGGCAAATCAGTGTGTTATCATCGAGGTGAGGCAGGTCGTTATAGGTAATAATGTTAACGCTTAGCCCGTGACTCTCGGCCCACGACTGCCAATGTGACGAGTCGCACAGCACGCAGTCGCCCGGCGAGGCAATCCAGCACGGCAGTAGCTGCAAGTCGCGCCTGAAAAGCTCGGCCATGGGGGTGGGGGTGTAGTGCTCGCCGCCATTGGCCAGTGCCAGGTCGTTGTCGGGATTGAAGACGTAAACGTTCATCGCCATGTGTGACTATCATCCAAACAGGTAGCGAAACGCTTCTTCTACACGTGCCACCTCAATAATCTTGATGTTGATAGCATCGGTCTTGATGCCTTTCAGGTTGCGTGCCGGCACCACAATGCTGTCGAAGCCCAACTTGGCCGCTTCCCCTATGCGCTGCTCGATGCGTGTGACCGGTCGTATCTCGCCCGAAAGTCCCACTTCGCCCGTGAAGCAGATGCCCTTGTTGATAGCCATATCTACATTGCTTGATAATGTGGCGCAGATGATAGGCAGGTCCATAGCCGGGTCGTTGACCTTCAGGCCACCGGCAATGTTGAGGAAGACGTCCTTTTGTGCCAACTTGAAGCCTACACGTTTTTCGAGCACTGCCAAGAGCATGTTCATGCGGCGCTGGTCGAAGCCTGTGACCGAGCGTTGCGCCGTGCCATAGGCTGCTGTGCTCACCAGTGCCTGTACCTCGATGAGAAAAGGTCTGGCGCCATCCATCGTCACCCCGATGGCAGTGCCCGAGAGAGCATTGTCGCTCTGTGAAAGGAGCATCTCGCTGGGGTTGGACACTTCGCGCAACCCATCTTCTTTCATCTCGTAGATGCCTATTTCGCTCGTGTTGCCAAAGCGGTTCTTAATCGACCTCAGTATGCGGTACATATACTGTCGGTCGCCCTCAAATTGCAGCACAGCATCCACGATGTGCTCCAGCACCTTGGGTCCGGCTATTGAGCCTTCCTTGTTGATGTGCCCGATGAGGATTACAGGTGTGTTGGTCTGCTTGGCATATCGCTGGAATGAGGCTGCGCATTCCCGCACCTGACTGACACTGCCGGCAGCGCTCTCAAGTTCGTCGCTGGCAATAGTCTGAATAGAATCAACGATAATCAGGTCGGGTCGGTCGGCCTCGATGCTGGCAAAAATCGTTTCGAGCGATGTCTCGCACAGCAGGTAGCACTCGCAGTCCATGTTGCTGCGAGCTATGCGGTCGGCGCGCATGCGCAGTTGCTGAGTGCTTTCTTCGCCCGAGATGTAGAGCACTCTGCGGCTGCGAATTCTGATGACGTTTTGCAGCACGAGCGTACTCTTGCCAATGCCTGGCTCGCCGCCTATGAGCACAATACTGCCCGGAACCAATCCGCCGCCCAGCACGCGGTTCAGCTCGCCGCTGGGCAACTTGATGCGCGGCAGCTCTTCGGCCTTGATGTGTGAAATCTTTACCGGCTTTACGGGTCCGTGTTTTTCTTCGCCCACATAGAGCCTTCCACGTGCGGCCGTTTTAGTAGCAACCCGCTCTTCGACCAGGGTATTCCACTCGCCGCAGGCCGGGCAACGTCCCACCCATTTGGGCGATTCGGCTCCGCAGTTCTTGCAGAAGTATGCTGTTTTTGCAGTCTTTGCCATTTTGATAGTATTATTCTATTTGATTAAATCTTTCCACCACTTGCGGGCTGCTTTGTCCTGCAGTCGGCCAGCTGCTTTTCCCAACTTATTAAATGCTTCAACAACATTCGATGGAACATTGGAATCGTGGCCTATAAGAAGGACACTCAGCATGTAGGACGGAGCCTCTTCGCTGTGGCGCTGATATAGCCATACCATATTACGGCCATCGCCTTGTGTGAGTATATTGGAAATGTTGGCCTTGTAATAATTTGCACTCCATAAGTCGCAGTCGGGAATCCCCGTCATATTCATTCTCTGCTTGAAAATAAGCCCCATTTCAGTCCAAGCCTCCATGGTTTTAACGCTTGCCGATACAGGTGCGTAGAGCAGGGTCATAACATTCATCGACAGTGTGTTGTGTTCAGCACTGATTGGCGTCTTCTTTGTTGGCGCGAGTTCGGTCTTAGTGCCATCGGCGTTTGTTTCAATATTGCCTTCAATCTGATATGTCTCAATAGCCGGCTTCAACTGAACGAATGAGCCGTCGGGTTGCAGGCAATATTTGAAAGTCACCTTTTCGGTGTGGCGCAAGTAGGTTTTGCTTAATGGTTTCATTTCAAGGTTGTAGATTCTTGTAACGAAAACGCTGTCGGAGGTAATGGTGACAGTGGCTTCACCTTGTGGCACGAACCATACGTATTCATTGTCGTGAGCGGTGCGGAAATGACCTACGTCACCTTTTTCTGCTACCAGCATTCCGTCGATAAAGTTGCCATCGACATCGTAGGATGCCACATACGTCTCGTTAAAGTCTTTGCCGTTTTCTCCCAGCATGATAACCTTAATGTTTCGCTTATGGGTGACGTTCATGTCGATTACCTCTACTTTTGCTTTATCGAGCATTGAGCTGCCGCCCATGACGGCGCCATCGAGCAACTTGTGCGCTTGCTTGCCGGTGAACACTTGCCCGGCAGAGGCCATTGCAGCGGTGAGAAAAATCGCAATTAGACATTTTAGCTTTCTCATTGGGTCTTATTTTAAGCGGTTACGCATTATTTCGCTGATGGTGATAGCCGCGGCAATGCCCACGTTGAGCGACTCGCTGCCGGCACCTTTGTGTGGAGCCGCGGGGATGAGCAATCGGTGAGTAGCAAGTTTTGACACTTTGTCGCTGATGCCTCGTCCCTCGTTACCGAAGATGACAAACCCTTTGGGGGCAAGCTCCTTATTATATATGTTCTCGCCATCAAGGAAAGTCCCATACACAGGCAGATCGTTAAACTCGCCAATGAGCTCTTCAAGGTCGCAATAGTGCACTTTTACCCGCGCTATTGCGCCCATGGTTGCTTGCACCACCTTGTGGTTATACACATCTACTGTGGTTGGGCTTGCAAATATGTTGGTAATTCCATACCAGTCGGCGAGACGCATGATAGTGCCTAAGTTGCCGGGGTCTTGAATGTTGTCGAGCACGATGCTGAGCCGGCTCCTCACCTCGTCGGGAGTGAATGTGCGCTCGGGCGTTTCATACACTGCAATTACGTCGCTTGGTGTGTCGAACTGCGACATTCGTGCCATTTGCGACTTGGGCGTGATCACAATCTTGTCGTAGTGTTCGGCTGTGCCTAATTGCTCATACCACGAGCGAGTGGCAATGAGCCAGCGGCAGTTGAAGGCGTTCCATGTGTCGCGCACACACTTAGTGCCTTCGGCCACAAAGAGGCCTTCGTCGTCGCGGTGCTTTTTTGATGCAAGTGAGCGTACTAACTTTATTATTCCGTTGTTAATATCTATCATAATAGTGCTGTTCTTGTTTTCGTTAGGCAAATTTACATAGAATTCTCGGAATTCTATGCCCTTATGATAAATTTAATTATGAATTGTGAATTATGAATTATGAATGATTGAGTTCACTTGAAAAAGTCCTGAAAGGACTGTAAGCCCTGAGCCCAGGGCAACGCCCTGGGTGATAATCAAGAAGTTACGTTTCGCCCTGAAGGGGCAAAAGCATAAAATTCATGCTCCGATAGTGCTTTCGTTCGGCCTGATTTGCAATCCGGCCGCCGGGTAACCTGCGGATTTGTAATCCGCTAGCCCGTGATGGCTGCCATGTAGCCGTTCCGGCCGCCGGGTAGCCTGCGGATTTGCAATCCGCTAGCCCGTGAGGGCTACCATGTAGCCGTTCTGGCGTTGGGATTGCAAATCCCCTGTTAAGCCCTGGCGGATTACAAATCCGCCAGAACTAAAACTAAACAGTCGTCAGCCCGCTTGTTTTTCGTTCGGCCGGATTTGCAATCCGGCCGCCTGGTAACCTGGGGATTTGCAATCCGCTAGCCCTTGAGTGCTACCATGTAGCCGTTTCGGCTTGGGGATTGCAAATCCCCTGTTAAGCCCTGGCGGATTGCAAATCCGCCAGAACTAACATCGCTGAGTTTTTCGTTCGGCCGGATTTGCAATCCGGCCGCCGGGTAACTTGCGGATTTGCAATCCGCAAGCCCGTGAGTGCTCCCATGTAGCCTTTCCGGCTTGGGGATTGCAAATCCCCTGTTAAGCCCTGGCGGATTGCAAATCCGCCAGAACTAAAATCGCATATCGAGGCATGCCCCGATATGCGATTATCTAAATTGCTGAGTGCAATTGGTGATTATTGCTCGAGGATGATGTTGATGATGAGGTTCACGTCGTCCACGTCAACCATGTTGTTACCATCCATGTCGGCATTTTGTGGATACTTGTACTGGTTCTTGTAGGCGTTGTAGTTGAGGATGAGGTTGATAGCCGCATTCACGTCGTCCACATCCACCATGTTGTTACCATCCACATCTCCCAGCTTACCGCCGGCCTGCTTTGGCCACAGGTTGGTAAAGACCTCAGTCAGGTTTCCAGCCTCGGCGCTGCTGAGCTTCAGGTATGCGCCGCCTGCGGCAGTGGTGTAGCCTGTTGTGGGTCGCACGAAGCGCAGGTTGCTCGGAGTGCGGTATTCCCAGTAGTAACCCACGGTTTGGCTATATACATTGACCGAACCTGTAGCAGTAGCCACCAGATAGTTGGTCATCGGAGCCGAGACGCTGGTTGTGGGTCGCTTGATGCGGTACTCCTTGCTCGTTTCCATATCCACCAACAGCAGTCCGGTGTTTTCGGGTGCCATGTTTGCCTTGCTGAGTGTGACCTGTGCCGTGCTGTTGTTCTTGTCGTAGGCACTGGCGTAGTAGGCGGTGATATTGCTGCCCTGCAGGTCGGTTGGCACAACCGAGCTGAACATCTGCGTGGTGGCGTAGGGCTTGATCCAGACTGCCAGTTTCTTGGCATAGTCGGTTCCCCAGCCGTTAGCTGTGGTGAGATAACTATTGGCATACTCGTTGGGCACCCACACTGTGAAGTTGCTGGCATTGCTCGTGCCCCAGGCATATTTGTCGAGCGTCGAAGGCTTTGCTCCGGGGAAGTAGAGTGCGTTCAGTTTTGAGTTGTTAAACACATACTTGCCGATGTAGGTTACCGACGACGGGATCTTGATTTCGCCCGAGAGCTGTGTGTAGCTGAACGCATAGTCGCCAATGTAGGTCAGTCCGTCGGGCAGCGTGAGGTTGGCAACGCTCACCTTGCTTGCGTTGTAGAATGCATCGTGGCTGATGCGGGTGACGCTCGTTGGAATATTGTTGTCGATACCGAAGTTAGTCACTCCTGCCAGCAGCGAGTCGCCCAGCTCGGTGATGAGATACTTGCGTATGTCGTTCGACACGGTCCTGTCTTCCTCTGAAATAGCCCAGCCATAATTAGATGACAATGTCGATTCCTTGATGTTTGGGTGATACACATACTTTGCCTTGCCGGCGTAGGTAGTACCGTCGAATGTGGTCGAAGAGTTGCTGGTGATGGTAAGGTAATAACGTCCGGTGAAGTCATTGTCGTAGGCGAAGTCGTAGGCACCGCCGGTGATGTAGGCGGCACGGGCTTTGAGTGTACCTTGCTTGAAATGATTCACATACCCCATGGGCACTCGGATGTAGCAAGTTGTCGGAACGTCGGAAAGATCCCATCCAGTATAATCATATGAAAAAGCTTTATTCCATATAAGTTCTTTCAGTGTAGTAGTATAGGCACAGAAGTCGCCAAAGTGATTGGTCAGACTCGACGGAACAATGATGCGCGTATATTTACCGTGGGCAAAAGCATACAGTCCAAGTTTTTTAATACCATAGGGCAAAGCCACTGTGCCGGTAAGCCCTGCGCCGCTGAACGCATAATTAAGGATGACTTTCAAATTGTGAGTGAAGGCGTAGCTGGTGATTGGCTGGTTTTGGAATGCGGCGTTGCCCACGGTATCGACGTTGGCACATCCGGCGACGGTGAAGTTGGAAGTGTGGTTCTGGAATGCTTTTTCACCAATCATGGTCACGGCAAATGTCTTGCTGCTGCCATTGACATTGAAGGAGATGCTACCCGGGACGGTGTAGGACGTTTGTGAGTTCATATTCGAGTGGTAGCCGCACACCAACTTCACGCGCCCGCCATAGCTTGTACCGTTAACAGTGGTGGAGGCAGTGCTTGTGACAGTAAAGTGGAAGTCGTCACCCTCGATGTCGTAGGCCTGGTCACCACTTGGATTCACATACTTAAATCCGGTCCAGCCTGCGCTGCTGTAGGCCGACTCTTTGCCGTAGGGTACGAGAAGGGTCATGCCACTGTTGGTGCCGAAGTAGGAGCTTGCCGTGACCGTGGGCGGGTTCTGCATGTTGCAAATGATGCGGCAGGTGCTGTTCACACCATTAAACACCCCACTTGCGTTGAGCGAAGTCACCGAGCTTGGAATCTTGACATACTTCAATTCGCTTGCTCCGCGGAATGCAGATTGACCAATGGAGGTTACCCCATAAGGTAAGTAAGCTGATGTAACTTTTTTACATTGGTCTAAGGCCCAACTACTTACAGTCTTCAGAGTCGATGGAAAATATAAGTAGCCCGTCTTGCCCTCGGGCACTCGCCATAGGGTAGTCTGTGCTTTGTTATAGAGTGCACCGCTGTATGTCGAGTAGCTGGTGCTCTCGCTTGCCACTGCAAATTCTGTCAGTGCCGTGCAACCATCCACAAAACTCAGGTTCACGCTATTAAGCGACTTCGGCAGCGTGAGTTTAGTCAGTGCGGTGCTTTTTTCGAATGCTAAATTGCCGATATATGTCAGATTGGTGGCAGCGGTCAGGTCGATGGTCGTGGTGGTGCTGTTGGCAGGCAGAGCATACGTACCAATCTTTGTCCACTTGTAGGTCACACCCTTGTAATTACCTGACGCATATGAAGTCGGACGTCCCGTGATTGAGGCATTGGCACGCAAGAAAACCACTGTGGCATCGCGAGAGGCTCCATAGCCTTGGTTGTCGGAGGTGCCGATGGTGAGTGCGTAGTCGCCAAAATCGATATCACTACAATCTCGGTTGTTACGAGTGATGGTGGCAAAATTAGAGCCTAAGATACTGCTTTTAATCTCAGTATCGCTCGCGGTCATTTCGTTGCCAACGTAGAGCGTCATGCCCGAATTGCCGGGGAATGAGGTGGAATAAATCCCCGATGGCAGGTTAAATCCGTTCCAATAAACCTGCTTTAATGCCGAACAGCTCCAGAATGCGTTGGCACCGAGCACTTGTACCGAACTTGCCAAGTGTACTTTGGTCATTTTTGTACAGCCCTGGAAGGCGAAGTCGCCAATTTCACGGACGCCCCAGTTGATTGTCAAGCCTGTGATTTTTTTATCGGCAAACGCACTCTTCTCAATGGCATACACGCGATAGTTGTTTCCATCGCTATAGGTAATGCCCGAGGGGATGTAAATATCGCCTATTGTTCCGTTGGTGTTCTTTGTATTGCCTTCAACACTGAGGCCGGTACATTTCACCATCGGTGTGGAAGAGCCCGATGGAGTGTAGAGCACATAGGCGAGGTCGCCCACATCGTGGGCTGTAGCAGTGAATGCCGACATCGACATCAGCACTGCAAGAAATGAGAGTAATCGTTTAGTTTTCATAAGCTGTAATATTTTGATTAATAATTAGATAACAAATTATAACTATTTGTTGATCGGTTGAGTTTAATAATTATTTTAGCATTTGTCGGCAAAATTAATCAAAAAATTGAATTATGTTGTTTTAATTATGTTAAAATATATGAAATTTCAGGTAGCAAAATCATATCAATCAAGTTTTGTCGGGTAGCATTGCAGTGTAGATGCGCAGGGTTTTGCTGGGCTTCTGGAAATGTGATTTCTCGGGTCGCCACTGCGCGCGTTGGTCGTCGGGTGCGAGTGTGACGATGTGTGAGCCGTAGTGGTTGTTGATGCTGTCGATGGTTTGCATGAGTTGTTGCTGCCTTGACTGGTCAATCTTGTCGAACAGGTTGAGCTGGATGCTGTGTGCCGGTGTGATGCCGGTGAGCAGAACGCCTGCTTTGCGATAGCCGAAGTCGTCGCGGTAAATGTTGGCAAATGCCAGTAAGGCATGATGCACGATAGTCATAGTGGATGATGAGGGTGTGGGCAGTTTAATCTGGCACGAGTTGGAGTAGAACGGCAGGTCCTGTCGGTGCCTGTCGCCTCGAATGTAAACGGTGACAGTGTCGGCCACGGCATTTTCTTTTCGCAACCGCTGTGCACACATCTTGGCAAAGACCACAATGGCATCCTGCACTTCGTGCCGGCTTGTGATTACATGAGCAAAAGTGCGTGAATTCATGATTGAGCTGTGAGCCACTGTCACCGGGCTGATGCTCATGCAGTCTTCGCCCTTTAGCTCTCGCTGCGTGCGCTCGGTGCTGACCGAGAAAAGCCTGCGCACAAGCGTTGGCGGCATCTGGGCAAACTGTGCTGCTGTGACAATGCCTCGGTCGGCCAGCGCTGCTGCTATGCGACGGCCTATGCCCCATACATCGTCGATGACAGTGCGCCGCAAGATGATGTCGATGGCTTCGGGTCGCACGAGCCAATACACGCCATCGGTGATGCGAGGATGCTTCTTGGCGATGTGCGAGGCGATTTTGGCCAGAGTCTTAGTGGGGGCAAAGCCGATGCTGACCGGTATGCCTACGTATTTGTAGATTTTCTGCACGAGCCGGGCCATGACGTCGTGGTTGCGCTGCACATCGTCGTAGGGCATGGTGAAGAATGCTTCATCCACCGAGTATTGCTCCACATGCTCAACTTCGGCACTGAGGATTTTCATCACGCGGTTCGACAGGTCGCAGTAAATGCGGTGGCGGGCCGAGAGGCGTATGACCTGGCTGGGATTGCAATAGTCCTTGATCTGAAAAGCCGGACATCCCATGGGTATGCCCAGTGCCTTGGCTTCGTTACTGCGCGCGATCACGCAGCCGTCGTTGTTCGACAGCACCACCACGGGCAGGCCGTTGAGCGTGGGGTTGAACACGCGTTCGCACGACACGAAGAAGTTGTTGCAATCTACAAGGCCGTAAAGTTTCATTCTTTAGTAAAGTAAACGAGTAAACAAGTAAACG
>DGVT01000047.1:7085-21515 GCA_002395965.1 Porphyromonadaceae bacterium UBA4277 | reverse complement strand
TTTACTTGTTTACTTGTTTACTAAAAAACCTTGTTCGGCGGGATTTGCAATCCAGCCGCCGGGTAACCTGCGGATTTGCAATCCGCAAGCCCTCACGGGCTTGCGGGGTGCGCCGTGCCGGCACGGGGATTGCAAATCCCCCGTTAAGCCCTGGCGGATTGCAAATCCGCCAGAACTGAGACTGGGGAGTCGGTTCAAGCAAAGGGCGGCATTGCGCGGTAACCTCGACTGGAAGTCGAGCATTTGAGTAACCGGGGGTGTCGCTACGAAGCGACACCCCCGGCATCAAGTCATCATCAGATCCTCGCTGGAGGCGAGCACTATAAAGGGCCGCGCTGCGGGCGTCAGCCCGCTCGTTTACTCGTTTACTCGTTTACTCGTTTACTAAAAAACTCGTTTACTAAAAAGCTTGTAGCTAAAAAGCTCTGCTTACCTAACAACGATTTTCTTGCCGTTGCGCACGTAGATGCCGGCACCGGCGGGCTCGGTCATGGCACGGCCCTGCATGTCGTAGTACAGCCCGTCGCCTGTGTCTGCAACCCTGATGTCGTCAACAGCCGTCAGACCGTTCACACGCTTGATGTGGGCAACTGTAGCTGGTCCCTGCACTTGAACCTTCTCTTGGGCACCGACCACCCCACCCTGCGGAGTCCAGAAGAATGACTGGTACATCGTCAGAGTCGATTCGCTGGCCAGGCCTTCACTTGCACGCACCTTCATCAGGGCTATCTGCAGGGTGGTATTGAAGGTGAAGTCAGCTAACTCGCTCACTATCATTAAGGCAGGATCTGGCGAGTAGTATATTTTACAACCATACTTGCTGTAAATATTAGGCCTGTTGTTGTAAAGGTTAACTTGGGCAGGATCCCAATATTCCTGATTAGTGAAGTTTGTGGACAGAGCTATCATTTTAGAATCACCATCTACCGGCTCAAACGTGTAGGTGTCGGGCAATTCTTCAGCATCGATAGGCACAAATTCCAGGCCTTCGGGCAACTCAAATTTGGCAAACATCATGTCCCACGAGACTGTACTCTCGAGCCATACCTCCACAAGCTTAGTCTCGCCCGGGGCAATTTCGAAATCCTCGATGAACACCCTGTCGGGAACTGTGGGAATTTCACTCTCGGCAGCATTCATGGTGCCATTAATACCGACAAAGCACAATGCTGTTGCCATCATAATCTTAGTAAATAATTTTTCCATAATTTTTCTGTTTTAATCGTTAATAATTCAGATTATTGTGTGTTTTCGTTTTTTTGAATCCATAGCCGCCTGCCTGCCGGAAATATAAATTCAGCTCAGCCGCGGCCTCGCACATTATTCAGTAAGTTTTTACTTACTGAGGATGTAGTTGATCAGCGCGTTCACGTCATCAACGTCAACCAGTCCGTCACCGTTCAGGTCATAGGTTGAATAACCATCAGTAGGGATATCGGTAATCCACTCTTCGGCGTTTTCAGACCGGAAAACCTCTTTACCATCACGAACTATCCATAATACCTTAGAATAGATCAATCCAGGCAGAATGGGTTCTTCTATATTATACCCTAACAAACAGCAGTCTCTATATAATTCCGAAACCCGGCCTATGTCCTTAATTATAGCCCCACTATCTTTAATTATATACTCCATCTGCAAGCCGCCGAGCCAGGTGTTTTGTATGTCGAATGGATCTATATAATCACGTTCTTTAGTTAATGAGTTTTCACCTATAAGATACTCACAATAAGCGGGATTTTCTCCATGCCAGTCAAAGTCGTAGATCATAATCGGCTCGGGGTAATCTTCTGTCAAGAGCCACACCTTGCTACCATCTTCGTGAATCCAGCGTTTGAGGGGAGCTTTGTTTAGTAAAACGCTCTTACATGTGAAACCATTTACAATAGTATCCCCTCCTATCTCATACAAAAATGAATAGGTCGTATCCAATTGTGCATAACCGGGCTCTGCTAACACCTCTTTCCAAGTCATTCCGGTTGGAAAATAATTGCCGGCAACAGTACGAGCGGTAAAGGCTACTGTTATAGCCATTGTAAATAATAATGTAATAATCTTTCTATTCATGATTTCCGCATTTTTAAGTTTTACAACATTTACTGAAATTTAATAATAGATAAACCAACAAGTTATTTCATTTACTCCTAACAAAGTATGGTAGAACATATGATAAGTATCAACTTTTCAGCTACCAGACATTTCAAAATGTTAGAAATATTTCAGAAACAATGACTCATATTCAAAAACAAGCAAAAAGCCAATATCACTTGCAAAGTTAAACAGTTTTTGTGGTTTTTACAAAAAATCGTCATAAATTTATTCTCTTATCGTATTTTTTTGCTACAACAGAGCGTTAACACTCATGACAGCGCAACAAACCAATGCTGCAAAAAATGTAATCTTTTTCATTGTAGTAATGTTTTTAGTTTGAGTCAAGTGGGCACAGCCTCGACTCGTAAACAAACAGTTTTGCGGGTGTGCCCTCCCACATTATAATAAAATGGTGTGCAGCGGCAAGGCGCTTTTGGGGCTCAATGGTGTTTGTCAGCAATTTGTCTTATTCCATTGATGTGAATGCGGTCTTGTCGAGCACACCATAATATGAGCCGCAGTCCTCACTTTCGATGTAGATGTCCACCACATCGCCCATGTTAGCCACGGGCAGATACACCGTGGGGCTGTTGGCAAAATAGTCAACCACGGCATAAGGTCCTTCCAGGTTGATAGTGTAATGCGAATACCAATAACTGTCGAAAGTGATTTCCAACACATCGGTGTCACTGCAATACATCGCCACCGGCTCGTTGATATTATACAAGTGTTGGGGTTGATGTGTGCCATTTAATATGACAACATCACGTGATGGTTTGCCATTTGCAATTTCTTGAGCAAATAAACTTGTGTTCTGGGCTGAAACGAATATCAGCAAAAATAAGGCGATTAAATTCTTCATAGTTGTAGTAATTTTTTAGCAAAATTACTACTTAATTACATTGTAAACCAAAAAAATAATGGCATTCTTTTCACACAACTAATACTGATTATCAACGACTTAAGTAAATCTTATGGCATTTAATATTAGTTAACATTTCGTTTGACTTGGTTTTCTAAGTATTTCTCTATAAACTGAGTCAAAGATAAGTCTGAATTCATTTTCTCAGACGGCAATAATCTTTTACGGTTATAAACGCTTTTTTGATTGGTATAATCTAATATGGACATAATAGATTTATCTGAAAAACCGCAACAGCATAAAATAATAAGTTGTATGTCCTTTTTGCTTAATGTCGGATAAGTCTTTTCAATATGCGTAATTATTCCGTTGCAGGATGTGTCGGCATGAGTTCTTAACGCATCCCAAACAGGATTCTCACGTTCTGAATCGAAAATTTCAGATATAATTGATTTATTCTTATTGTTGTTTAGTTTTGATTCAATTGATTTAAGCAAATAAATATGATTTGACGCCAATTCATACTTTTGCTCTTCAATGTCTCTTAAATGACGGCTGAAATCGTTTCTCAGCGAAGATATTAAACTTGCAGTTCTTTGCTGCTTATACCTATATATAAAAAAGCACGATAAAAGTATTAGTATAATAGTAATCAATAATAAGGATTTAACTAATTTTGATTTAAACAGTGCTTCATTATTATACTCATTAATTACCTCATATTCTGAATTGCGTATTGAGGATTTATGAGATTTTATTATTAAATTCTCCGCGATACTGTCACTTACCGCTATCGAATTCTTGGATTCTGGCATTGATTGTTTTAATTCTTCCAAATGAGACAATGCTTGAAAATGTATTACGGAATCAATTGCATTTGTTGGTTTGGGAGATAAATTTATATAAAATTCTGCTGAATCAATATTACCTCTAATGCAAAAAGCCTCACTGGCAATATGACAACACTTGAAAATGTTTATTGGGTTGGAAGAATTATTCAATACTTTTCTGGCTACTTCGACAGACTGAGTGACATTAGTACTTAAATATAAACCAGCCAATGTAGTTAATTGCGTATAATATTCATCATTGAGCTTGAATTTTTTTGCAAGTGAAATACCTTTGTTAATATACAGCAAGGCTGAATCGACATCTATTAGACGATATATTGCAGATAATTCCTCTATACAATAAATAGCATATATGCTATCATTACATTGCATAAATGCATCTGTTGCGGTTTTGAATCTTGCTATAGCTGTAGGCAAATCGTATTGCGCTTGAAATAGCGATGCTTGGCGAAACATAGAATATGCTCTGATCTTTTGGTCGTCGGGGGCGGCTTCGAGCTCGGTGCGCTTGTACCAGTACATGGCGCTGTCGGGGTGGCCGAGTTCCTCGGCGGTGGTGCCCTTGTAGAGCATGGCGCGCACGCGGCGCTGGCGGTCGGTGGCCGACGCGAACATCCCTAAGTGGCCGTAGTAGTCCCAGGCCACGTTGATCACCGAGTCGGTGGTGGCAGGAATGTAGGCCTTATACATGGCCTGCGCCGTGAGCAGCGCGTGGTAGGCACGCTCGCCCGCCGTCATGCGCACTGGGGAGGCTTCATCGCTCGCTGACACACTCCCCCTTGCCCCCTCTAACTTAGAGGGGGAGCTGTCGCGCGCTCCCACTGATTCTGACACACTCCCCCTTGCCCCCTCTAACTTAGAGGGGGAGCTGTCACCAGAGGCCCCAGAGGCCTCAGAAGTCCCAAAGGCCCCAGAAGTCCCAGAGGCCCCAGAGGTGCCGGCTGGCTGAGGGTTGGGCGATGGGCTGAGAGCGGCCAGCAGTGTGAGCGCACTGTCGGGCGCGTCGGCAATGAGCGAGTCGATGTAGATGAGCTGCCGCTCGGCCTCGCCCGGCGTGCGCTGGCAGGCCACGGTGCCCGCCGCCATCATCAAGAGCAATATGTAAACCAACCGTCGCATAGATGAATGAAATGTGACATTCCACCCCACAAAATTAATACATTTTGCCATAAAATGCAAATATTTCATACTATTACTGTCCGCTAAAACTGAATCAGTTGGCAAGTCGTTAGACTTGGCAGTCGTGCGAAAAAAGCGGTTAAGCGAGAGCAAAGAATTGCCGAGCGAGAGTTTTTTATCAAAACGATTATTGTCCGATAAAACAAAGGGGTCGCCTTCAGCGACAGTAAAGAGTGGTTTCAATACCCCCCTTTGGCACTTGTTCCGCTCGCTATCGCTCGTTCCACAAGTGCTAAAGGGGGTTACTCATAGGTCAGCCTTCGGCTGAAATTCGCCCATAAAAAAGTAAGCCCATCATTTTACTGCTGCTATTATTGTATTGAATATCAACAGATAGCAAAAGTTTCTATAAAAAGAGGGTGTGCCAAAAATTATGACACACCCTCAATATGAGGTTTAGCTATTTAATTCAAGTTTCGGTTACTACCGAATCATGATTTTTTAGTTTACACCTTGGAGCTTGAAGGTCACAGGCAGTGTGTACCACACACTCACCGGCTGACCGTTCTGACGTCCGGGAACGAAGTTAGGCAGTGATTTGCACACGCGCACAGCTTCGCGGTCGAGGTCTTTGTCAACCGAGCGGACAACCTTCACGTCACCCACCTTACCGGTCTTGGTAACGACGAATTGCACGATAACCTTACCCTGGACGTTGTTGTCGGCAGCATTCTGAGGATACTGGATGTGAGAGCTCAGATACTTCATCAGTGCGGCATCGCCACCGGGGAAGGTAGGCATCTGCTCAACGCTTCTGAACACTTCTTCCTTCTCAACTTTCTTCTCAGGTTCTTTCTTTTCAACAACGATCTCGTCGCGCAGTGTGCGCGTCACGTTACGGTCTTCGGTACCCTTGTCGTTATCCTTTTGACCGAACGCTGTCTGGGTTTCTTTCAGTTCGTCTTGAGTCTTAATCTCGTCTTCGGCTTTAACTTTTTCGTCCTCAACGATGCGGAGCTCAGTCACCTTCACAGTGTTCAGCACCTCCTCGGGCAGCACCTCGGGTTTGGGCTGTTCGAGACGTTCTTGCTGTTCTTCTTCGGGTTCTTCGTTCTCGCTCATGTCGATGAGCACTTCGTCTTGTTGTGCTTCCTCTGCAAGTCGGCGTTCGGCCAGATACTCGTTCACCTTAGCGATAGAGATTGCGGCAGCCACTACCAGAATAGCACCAATTAAAGTATAAAGCACAGCCTTATTGTGACGCTTGACCGATGTGGTGCGCAAATCATAAGCACCGAAGTCCTTATTTTTGCCTTCAAACACAAGGTCGCACCATTCACGCGATGAAAGATCTACATCTTTTGGCATAATCTTAATCCGTTTTATAAGTTTATAAATCTATTCACCACACTTTACTTAGCCACGTCCTGACCCTGAAGCAGAATCATCATAGCCGAGTCCACCTGATTGATGCGGTCGATCTGGTAACGGCTGATGCTGTTGATCTGCATTTCGTCGAGCACGCTCACCACGTGGGCATAGCTTGCATTAGGAGTAGCCTTGATAATCACAACAGGGCGCTTGAGCGTAGAGTCGTTACGAATTTCGCGAGCTTTCACCTGGTAGATAGAGTCGTTTTGCTCTTCATTCTTAGAGAATTTCATCTCTTTCCAGTCTTTTTTAAGCTCTTCGATTTTCTTGACGACGTCTTTGTTACGCTCGCGCAAGATCTCACGAATAGCGGGTAATGCGCCTCCGGTCTTGTTTCCGAACTCAACCTGCTTCATGGGGTTGGCCGTGGCCAGGTTTTTGAGTTCTTCACCCGAGGGTGGCATACCGTCGAAGTAGTAAAGCATACCCTCGTCGGGCTTCGAGAGTCCCTTGTCATCGAGTTTGCCGTCGATGATGATGGTCACAGCCTCGCTCTGCTTTACTTTGTTCTGCTGCTCTTGCTCGACCTTCTCGTTGGTAGGCAATGCGATTTGGAGCGTCTGGCTCTTGATCATTGTCGTACACAGCATGAAGAAGGTGATCAGAAGCATGTTCATGTCAACCATAGGAGTGAAGTCGATACGGGTATCGAACTTTTTCTGACGACTTTTCGTTTTTGCCATATCTTATTCCTCCTCTGTTTTAAGAGCCGTCATCAGACTGAACTTGTTCATCTTCATCGTCTGGAGGTTGTCCATGACGACGTTGACAACGCTGTATGGAGTCGTTTGGTCGGCTTTGATTGCTATACCTTTTCCTTTAACCATTGTCTGCTGCAATTCTTCGTTCATACTATTGTATGCAGCCCGAATCCACATTTGGAACTCGTTAGGATTGTTTGGATCTTCATTCATGTTGATAGGAATGCCGGCAGTCTCGAGTGCTTTGTCGCGCTCTTCGATGGGCATGTCCAGCCACTGAGCCATCTTGCTCATTGGCACACCGAATGCATTTTGCTTTGAGAATGCATCGATCTGCTTAGCTGTGAACTTCACAGGGTTAGACGGATGCATCTTGTTGTATTCTGATGCCATGTTCTTCAGCAGGTCGGCACGCACTGTCTCGCTCTTGTAGGTAGAGTCTTTGCTACCCAGGACTTCGAGGAATACTCTGCCTTCGGGGCTGACGAGCACCGAGAGCAAGTTTGCATCGGGCACCTTTTCCTCACTAACCGAGGGAGGCGTGATGACAGTGATGGGTTCCTTCTGAAGGAAAGTTGAAGTCAACATGAAGAAAGTCAACAAAAGGACAGTCACGTCCGACATAGCGGTCATGTCGATACGCGTCTCTTTTTTCTTAATTTTGACTTTTCCCATAATTTTGTTTACAACTTATTGTTTAATGTTTCTAATTTTGATTTTTATTATCGCCGGTTACGTTTAATTAGTGAGTTGCGGCGAAAGTAGAAACGATTGAGAAACCAAGCTCATCGATAGCATAGGTCATGTTATCGATCTTGTTGGTGTAGAAGTTGTAAGCAATAAGAGCGAGGGCTGCAGTTGCGATACCGAATGCGGTGTTCACAAGAGCCTCAGAGATACCGGTTGAAAGTTCAGTTGAGTCGGGAGCACCCGAAGCAGCCAGAGCCTGGAACGACTTGATCATACCGAGCACAGTACCGAGAAGACCGATAAGTGTACCCAGAGTAGTCAGAGTTGCCACGATGGGGAGGTTCTGCTGGAGCATGGGCATCTCAAGAGCTGTTGCCTCTTCAAGAGTCTGCTGGATGCTGGTGAGCTTCTGCTCTTTCTCCAGAACGGTGTCGTTTTCCATCTCTTTGTACTTCTGCAGAGTTGCATACACAACAGCGCCAACAGTACCTTTCTGCTTGCGGCAGAGTTCTTCGGCCTTGTTGATGTCCTTAGCGCGGAGAGCGTCCTTCACGTTCTCGACAAACTTGGTGATGTTGCCATTACCCTTAGCACGAGCAAGAGCGATCCAACGCTCAACGGTGAGCACGATCACGGTCATAAGACATGTTAACAGCACGGGCACGATAATACCACCTTTATAGACGGTACCAAGCAGGTTAAGAGGAGCGTTGGCATTGTTGCCATCCTTGAAGTTTGAACCTGCACCGAATACGAACAGGTAGATACACACTGCTGCTATGAAGCAGATCAAGATCACGATGGATGCACTCTTGATGCCACCAACGTTGCTACTTACCTCCTTTTTGCCAGCCTTCTGCTGGGGCTTTTGGATGTTTGTTTGTTCAGCCATAATTTTTGATAAAATTAAGTTGTTAAAAAAATGAATAAATAATTTGGTTATAGTTTTATTTTCTTTTTTCGCGGTTTATGTTTTGCTCATCGTGGAAGCAACTTCTATCGTCGGGCCGCCGAAAGCGCCGTCTCTATTTGGTTGCTACACACACATTTCCGTGCAAAAACTGCCCTTGAGCCACGGCTCCGTGTCACATTTTGCACAAAAAATTAACGCAAATGTAGGACAATTATTTCAAAACAGCAAAGCAATGTCGCAAAAATTCCACTTTTTTTTTGACATTTGAACATTTGCAATGGCCTTTTCATTGACATCTCGGCAAAATGAAGTAACTTTGCACGTTAAAATAATCAATCATTATAATAATGTCAGTTATTAAACTTAAAAGAGGTTACAACCTGAAACTCAAAGGTGGCATTGAGCAGTGCGAAGTCGCACAGAACGAAGCCGTTAGCAGCAGCTATGGCATTGTGCCCGATGATTTCACCGGTATTATTCCCCGCCTCGACAAGAAGGCAGGAGAAGCAATCAAAGCCGGCGAGCCACTATATCACGACAAGAACTACGAACAGGTGAAGGTCGTTTCGCCCGTGGCGGGAGTGATAAAAGAGGTGCGACGCGGCGAGCGGCGCAAAATCGAGGCCATTATCATCGAAGGCAATGGCAGTGAAGAGTGTGTGAAGCACGACCTTAGCAAGCCGGTGCTCGACATTCTCGTCGAGTCGGGCCTATGGGTGATGATGCGCCAGCGGCCCTATGACGTGGTTCCCAATCCGGCAGTGCGGCCACGCGACATCTTTGTCACGGCATTCGACTCTGCCCCACTGGCGCCGTCGCTGCAACTTGTCGTGGGCGACAAGAGCAAGTATATTGAAAAAGGTGTAGAGGTTTTGTCGTCGCTCACCGACGGCAACGTGTATATCGGCTGCGACAATAACGACATGGCTATCGGCGGAGCACAAGTGAACACCTTCATCGGCCCTCACCCGGCAGGCAATGCCGGTGTGCAGATTGCCAACGTCAAGCCGGTCAATAAGGGCGAAGTGGTCTGGACCATGGACATCGTCACCTTAGCACGCATCGGCGAGCTGTTCACAACCGGGAAGGTGAGTCACGACACTGTGGTTGCACTCACAGGTGAGTGCGTTGCACAGCCGCGCTATGTGAAGGCCACAATGGGATGCACCATTGAGTCGCTCTTAGGCTCCGACATCAACGACAATTCACGCATCATCAGTGGCAACGTTCTCACCGGAGCTAAAGTGGGAGCCAATGGCTACCTGCGGGCTCCCTACCGCCACATCACGGTAATCCCCGAGGTCAATAAGCCTGACGAGTTCATGGGATGGGCCTCACTCAACCCTAATCGCTTCAGCCTTTACCGCACCTTCACCAGCTGGATGTGCGGCCATAAGGATGGCATCAGCATGGATGCACGCGTCAAGGGCGGCGAACGGGCCATTGTGAGACTTGACGAGTACGACAACATGCTGCCGATGGACATTTATGCCGAATTTCTCATCAAGGCTATAATAGCGTTCGACATCGACAAGATGGAGCAACTTGGCATCTATGAGATTGCACCCGAGGACTTTGCACTGGCCGAATTTGCCTGCACAAGCAAGCTCGAACTGCAACGCATCGTCAGGGAAGGCCTCGACCGCATGAGGGCAGAAATGGCATAGGATTGAAACAACGCACACATTACTTAAAAAATAAAAGATTCAAGACAATGAAGTTTTTAAGAAAATATATGGACAGAGTGAAGCCTCAGTTCATGCCCGGCGGCCGCTTTGAGAAGTTGCAGTCGGTGTATGACGGCATGGAGACCTTTCTGTTCACGCCCAACACCACATCGCACTCAGGTGTCCACATTCACGACGGCAACGACCTGAAGCGCACCATGATCACTGTGGTCGTGGCCTTGCTGCCTGCACTACTGTTTGCCATGTACAACATAGGCTACCAGCACTTCCTGGCCATAGGTCACCCCGAGGCTGCCGGCACCACCATGTTTGTCTATGGATTGCTTGCCATGCTACCCTGCATTGTGGTGAGCTATGTGGTGGGATTAGGCATTGAGTTTATAGGAGCTCAAATTCACCATAAAGAGATTCAGGAAGGCTTCCTGGTGACAGGCATCCTCATTCCGCTCATTGTGCCCATCAACACACCGCTGTGGATGGTGGCTGTGGCCACTGCCTTTGCTGTGATTTTTGCCAAAGAGGTGTTTGGAGGCACCGGAATGAACATCTTCAACGTTGCTCTCATCACCCGTGCATTCCTGTTCTTTGCCTATCCTTCTCGCATGAGCGGCGATGCAGCCTTTGTCAAGACCGATGCCATTTTCGGCATTGGGCAAGGCAATGTTGTTGACTCGTTCACCGGAGCCACCCCCCTCGGTCAGATAGCCACGCATGTGGGCGACACGCTGCAGTTAAACGACGTGGTGGGCACTCCCATCACCACCGGCGATGCTTTCATGGGACTTATTGCCGGCTCGCCGGGCGAGACCTCGATGGTGGCCATTTTAATAGGAGCAGTGATCCTGCTCGTAACAGGCATAGCATCGTGGAGAGTCATGGCTTCGGTGTTTGTGGGCGGACTGGCAATGGCTTCGCTTGCACATGCCTTCCCCACCCCCGCCTACGCCGCGTCGATGCTCGACCCTCTGGCCCAACTGTGCTATGGAGGATTTGCTTTTGCCGCCGTGTTTATGGCTACCGACCCGGTTACAGGCGCCCGCACACGCATTGGCCAATACATCTATGGCTTCCTGATTGGCGTGTTCGCAATATTAATTCGCGTTTACAATGGCGGTTATCCCGAGGGAGCAATGCTGGCCGTCCTGCTCATGAACGCCTTTGCCCCGCTCATCGACCATTGTGTGGTTTCATTCAACATCAAGCGTCGCCTAAACCGCATCACCACTAAATAAAAGGAGGAAAGATACTATGAACAAAAACAGCAATATCTATCAGATTCTTTATGCAGCCATAATGGTGCTGCTGGTGGGAGTGGCTCTTGCCTTTGTGTATATGGCACTCAAGCCCAAGCAAGACATCAACGTGGCCAACGACACGCGTAGCCAAATCTTGAGCGCCCTGCTCATCACGGCTTCGAGCGAGAGTGAAATAGCGGCCACCTATGATAAATATGTGACGCGCGACCTTCTCATCGACCGCGCAGGCAACATCATCGACTCGACTAAGAATGCAGCTTTCAATGTCGATATGAGCAAGAACGTCAAGCTGTCGGATGCCGAGCGCAAGTTGCCCGTGCTGGAATGCACTCTCGACGACGGCAGCAAGAAATATGTAATTCCCGTCTATGGTGCCGGACTGTGGGGACCCATTTGGGGGTATGTAGCAGTTAATGCCGACGGCAACACAATCTATGGAGCCGACTTCTCGCATGCGAGCGAGACTCCCGGATTAGGAGCTCGCATCACCGAAGACGAGTTCCAACTACAGTTTGCCGACAAGCAGCTCTTCATAGGCGATGCTTTCAAGAGCGTGAGCGTGATGAAGAAGGGTCAGAAGCCCACCGACGGCAGCGACTATGTGGATGCCATCAGCGGCGCCACAATCACAAGCCGTGGAGTGAGCACGATGATGAGCGAATGCTTAGACGACTACGAGCCTTTCTTCAAGAAACTGCAGCAACAGTAATTTTTCAACTTCTTAATCAACCGATTAACAAAGATATAGATTATGTTATCAAAAAAGAATAAAGAAGCGCTTTTCAATCCGCTATCTAAAGACAATCCCGTGCTGGTGCAGATCTTGGGCATTTGCTCCACGCTGGCTGTCACCGTAAGCCTGGAGCCGGCTATCGTCATGGGTATTGCCGTCATCGCCGTTCTGGCATTCAGCAATGTCATCATCTCTCTGATCAGGAACACTATCCCCACCACCATTCGCATCATTGTGCAGCTTGTGGTGGTTGCCGCACTGGTGATTATCGTGCAGCAGTTCCTCATGGCCTACAACTACGACGTGAGCAAACAGCTCTCGGTGTTCATAGGCCTGATTATTACCAACTGTATTCTCATGGGACGTCTTGAGGCATTTGCATTGAACAACAAGCCCTGGCCTTCGTTCCTCGACGGAATAGGCAATGGTCTGGGCTATGCCATCATACTCGTGATTGTGGCCTTCTTCCGCGAGTTGTTAGGCTCGGGCACGGTTTTCGGCTTCCAGGTCATACCACAATGGTGCTACGACCACGGCTACGAAAACAACGGGCTCATGATTCTGCCCCCCATGGCACTAATCACCGTGGCTTGCATCATCTGGGTGCACAGGGCACGCAACACCGAGCTGCAAGAAAACTGATAATTAACAATTTAATGATTGATAATTATGGAAGAACTTAATTTGTTTATCAAGTCGATTTTCATCGACAACATGATATTTGCCTATTTCTTGGGAATGTGCTCGTTCCTGGCCGTTTCCAAGAATGTTAAGACAGCTCTCGGCCTTGGTGCCGCCGTGACTTTCATGCTCACGGTGACCATGCCCATCAACTATGCTCTCGACCGTTATGTCCTGCAAGAGGGAGCCCTCACATGGCTCAGTCCGTCGCTGGCCGACGTGGATTTGAGCTTCCTCGGGCTGATAATGTTTATAGCTGTGATTGCCAGCGGCACGCAACTGGTGGAAATGGCTGTGGAGAAATTCTCGCCTTCGCTCTATGCCTCACTGGGCATTTTCCTGCCGCTGATTGCCGTGAACTGTGCAATCTTGGGCGGAGCGCTGTTTATGCAGCAACGCGGCTTCACCAGTGCATGGACGGCCACGGTCTATGGTGCCGGGTCGGGCATCGGATGGCTACTCGCCATTGTGGGCATAGCAGCCATTAGAGAGAAACTGGCCTACAGCAACATTCCTGCTCCACTGCGCGGTGTGGGCATCACTTTCATCATCACGGGCCTCATGGGCATTGCCTTCATGAGCTTCTTGGGCATTAAACTTTGATAAATACTATGATACTATTAGATACAACACTCACCGTATTAGCAAGCGCACTGATATTTCTTGTCATCACGCTTGTGCTGGTTATAATCCTGCTTGTGGCACGCCACTATCTTGTGGCAACAGGCAACGTGAAGATTAACATTAACGGCGGCACTAAAGAGCTTGACGTGCCCAGCGGCTCATCATTGCTGAGCACACTGCAAAGCCAGGGCGTGATGCTCTCAAGCGCATGTGGCGGCAAAGGTAGCTGCGGCCAGTGTAAAGTTCAGGTGCTCGAAGGCGGAGGCGAAATACTGCCCACCGAGACAGTGCACTTCTCACGCAAGGAGCAGCAAGACCACTGGCGACTGGGCTGCCAGGTCAAGGTCAAGGACAATCTGGCAATTCAAGTGCCGGCAAGCGTGCTCAGCGTGAAGGAATATGAATGCACGGTTGTGAGCAACAGTCTTGTGTCGTCGTTTATCAAGGAGTTTATCGTTGCACTGCCACCGGGCGAGCACATGGACTTCATCCCCGGCTCTTATGCACAAATCAGAATTCCGGAGTACGAAATGGACTATGATAAAGACATCGACAAGGCATCGCTTGGCGAGTATCTGCCCACTTGGGAAAAATATGATATGTTCTCGCTCAAGTGCCGCAACACAGAGCCTACCATCAGAGCCTACTCGATGGCCAACTACCCGGCCGAGGGCGACCGCTTCATGCTCACCGTGCGCATTGCAACGCCACCGTTCAAGCCCAAGGAGCAAGGCCCCGGATTTCAAAACGTGATGCCGGGCATCGCTTCGAGCTACATCTTCACCCTCAA
>DGVT01000047.1:0-7021 GCA_002395965.1 Porphyromonadaceae bacterium UBA4277 | reverse complement strand
GGCGACAAGGTGATCATGAGCGGCCCGTATGGCGATTTCCACCCCATCTTCGACTCAAAGAAAGAGATGATTTGGGTAGGAGGCGGCGCCGGAATGGCTCCGCTCAGGGCACAAATCATGCACATGACCCGCACACTGGGCACACGCGACCGAGAGATGCACTACTTCTACGGGGCACGCTCGCTGAGCGAGGTCTTTTACCTTGAAGACTTCCTTGAGCTGGAAAAGGAATTTCCCAACTTCCACTTCCACCTGGCTCTCGACCGCCCCGACCCAGCCGCCGATGCTGCGGGAGTGAAATACACACCTGGATTTGTGGCACCGGTTATGCGCGACACCTATCTGGGGCAGCATGAGGCTCCCGAAGACTGCGAATACTACATGTGCGGGCCGGCAATGATGAGCAAGACCGTCAACGACCTGCTCGACTCGCTCGGCGTGGATCCCAGCAGCATCCACTACGACAACTTCGGGTAAAACCGGTAAAACCCACCATCGATGATAAAGTCACCGCATGGTTCTATTTAGGGTCACCGGCTAAACCCTGCTGTAGTAAGAATTTGATTTTAGCGCCAGCCGGCCTGGCGTATGCAGTTCCCAAAAAATGTGTCGAAGACACTTGATTCCACATTGAGGCATCGTTAGAAGACCATACGAGCAACCGCTAACAGGTGCGCAACTTGGTTCAGGCAAGGCCGCCGAAGAACTATATTTTGGGCGTAGAACAAGCTTTTTTTCTAACTTTTGCAATCGGTAAATTGAGAATTATTGCTGTCCGAGATTTTAATAAACACATAAATATCAATAAGAGGAGGGTGTGCCAAATTTGACACACCCTTCTCTTTTCCATTGAATTGTCAGCAATTATGTGTTAGTTCACAATCTTGTAGGTGCGGTAACCATCAATTATATAACTCCCCACTCCACTCACAAGCTCTCCACTATGCTACTTTAGCAACTTTGTGATCTGCTTCTCGGTTGCATCAGGCAAGAGGGCTTTTCAAGCGGACTCATTACACCAGTTTCTGAAATTTCGCCACTGCTGACAGCAATAGCGCAATATGGCACGAATATTGCATTAATAAATTTGATTTAAGAAAAACGATATAGACGAATGACCTACGACAGAAAATCTCAACACCTCTATATGCAGCGCGCTGTGAGCATTCCCACAGCCGGACTGCACACCGACGATGAAGAGGAAGACATGCCCGAAGACGAGACCGGCGGCAACCAGTCATCACATGGCAGCGAAAAGCGCACACAGCGACGAAATGTCATGAAAGGTGACAATAATGGCACACCCGTTATCGACAAATATAGCAAAGACATCACCCGAGCTGCTTCTGAAGGCAGACTCGACCCCGTGGTGGGACGCGAGAAGGAAATTGAGCGTCTGGCTCAAATCCTCAGCCGCCGCAAGAAGAATAACCCTGTGCTCATTGGCGAGCCGGGTGTGGGCAAGAGTGCAATCATCGAGGGCCTGGCCAAGCGCATTGTCGAACGCAAGGTGGCACGTGTGCTCATGGACAAGCGCATCGTGAGCCTCGACATGGCTGCGATTGTGGCCGGAACGAAGTATCGCGGACAGTTTGAAGAGCGCGTCAAGGCCGTGGTCGATGAGGTCACCCAACACCCCGACATCATCATGTTCATCGACGAAATCCATAACATCGTCGGTGCTGGAAATGCCTCTGGCTCGATGGATGCTGCCAACCTGCTCAAGCCGGCACTGGCACGAGGAGAATTCCAGTGCATCGGCGCCACCACACTCGACGAATACCGCAAGAACATCGAGAAAGACGGAGCCTTGGAGCGACGTTTCCAAAAGGTTATCGTGGAGCCCACCACTGCCGAAGAGACTCTTGAGATACTCCACAACATCAAGCATGTGTATGAAAAGCATCACGGAGTGAACTATACCGAAAAGGCCCTTGAGGCTTGCGTCAAGCTCACCGACCGATACATCAGCGACCGCTTCTTCCCCGACAAGGCCATCGATGCCCTGGACGAGGCCGGATCGCGCGTGCACATTTCAAAAGTGGTGGTACCGCCCGAAATCGACAACCTGGAAAAACGCATAGCCGAAGCTCAGGAAAACAAGTTCAAAGCCGTCCAGGCTCAGAACTTTGAAGGTGCAGCCAATTATCGCGACCTGCAAGAGCGACTGAAACTCGAACTCGACTTTGCCAAGCGCAAATGGGAAGAAGAGCTCGACAACAAGCGCGAAACAGTCGATGAGAACGATGTGGCCGAGGTTGTGGCACTCATTACCGGAGTGCCCGTGCAGCGCATCGCACAGAGCGAAGGACTGCGACTGCTTGGCATGACCGACGAACTGAAAAAGCAGGTCATCGGGCAGGATGAGGCTATCGACAAGATTGCACGCGCCATACGCCGCAATCGTGCCGGGTTGCGCGACCCCAAGCGTCCCATCGGTTCATTCATGTTCCTCGGCTCCACCGGTGTGGGTAAGACTTTGCTGGCAAAGAAACTTGCAGAGTTCCTGTTCAACAGCGATGACGCCCTCATACGCATCGACATGAGCGAATATATGGAAAAATTCAACGTCTCGCGACTCGTGGGAGCGCCTCCGGGCTATGTGGGGTATGAAGAAGGAGGTCAGCTCACCGAAAAGGTGCGCCGCCACCCCTACTCAGTGGTACTGCTCGATGAGGTGGAGAAAGCCCACCCCGATGTGTTCAACATGCTCTTACAAGTGCTGGACGAAGGCATGCTCACCGACAGCCTCGGGCGCAAAGTCGATTTCAAAAACACCATCGTGATCATGACCAGCAACATCGGCACGCGCGAGCTGAAGGACTTTGGCGCTGGCGTGGGCTTCAACACCGGCGACATTACCAAAGAGCGCAGCGATGCGGTAATACGCAAAGCCCTCAACCGCTCGTTTTCGCCCGAGTTCCTCAACCGTGTAGATGACATCATAGTATTCTCGTCGCTCAACAAAGACGACATACTCAAGATTGTCGATATTGAGCTGGCATCGTTCTACAAGCGCGTTGAGGCATCAGGCTTCAAGCTCAGCATCACCGATGAGGCAAAGAAAAAGGTGGCCGAGGCAGGATTTGATGTGCAGTATGGCGCACGACCGCTAAAGCGGGCCATACAGGCACACATCGAAGACCCGCTCAGCGAAATGCTGCTGCGCGAGGAGGCAAAGCCTGGCGACACCATCGTTATCGATGTTAAGGACGATGAAATAACGGCATCAATCAAGGCGGCGGAAAAAGAGAACGACACATCACGCACCGACATCGAAGCCGTCGCACCGGCCGACGAACAATCAACCGAAACCGAAAACACTAACAACATATAATATCATGGCAACAAAAGGTTCAATTGGGGTAACTACTAACAACATTTTCCCCGTTATCAAGCAATTTCTCTATAGCGACCACGAGATTTTCTTGCGCGAACTAATCTCTAATGCAGTAGATGCAACACAAAAACTGAAAACCCTGGCATCGGCAGGTGATTTTAATGGCTCGACCGATGACCTGAAGGTGAACGTCACAATCGACAAGCAGGCCGGAACACTCACAGTGAGCGATCACGGCATTGGCATGACGGCCGACGATGTAGATAAATACATCAACCAGATAGCATTCTCAGGCGCCGAGGAATTCCTGAATAAGTACAAAGACAGCGCCAATGCCATCATAGGCCACTTCGGCCTGGGGTTCTACTCGGCATTCATGGTGTCGAAGAAAGTGGAAATACACACCCTGTCGTACAAAGAGGGTGCAAAGGCAGTGTGCTGGACTTGCGACGGCTCGCCGGAATATGAAATGACCGACTGCGACAAGACCGAGCGCGGCACCGACATCATCCTCCACATCGACGATGACGAAAAAGAATACCTGGAGCAGAGTCGCATCAGCGCGCTGCTGACAAAGTATTGCCGCTTCATGCCTGTGCCCATTGTCTTCGGCAAGGAACAAGAATGGAAAGACGGAAAATACGTCGATACCGATAAAGACAAAATCATCAACGACGTCGAGCCGCTGTGGACACGCAAGCCCACCGACTTGAAAGATGATGACTACCTGAAGTTCTACCGTGCCATACAGCCGGCTCAGGAAGACCCCCTCTTCTGGATTCACCTGAATGTGGACTTCCCGTTCACGCTCACAGGCATTCTCTACTTCCCGAAGATTAAAAACAACCTCGACATACGCAAAGACCGCATCCAGCTATATTGCAACCAGGTCTATGTCACCGACAGCGTCGAGGGCGTGGTGCCCGAATTCATGATGCTGCTGCAAGGTGTCATCGACTCGCCCGACATCCCGCTCAACGTGTCGCGATCCTACTTGCAAGCCGACCGCAACGTGAAGAAAATTTCGTCTTACATTACAAAGAAAGTGGCTTCGCGACTCGAAGAGATTGCCAAGAACGATGCCGCTGAATTTGAGAAAAAATGGGACGACATCAAAATCTTCATCGAGTATGGCATGCTCAGTGATGAGAAGTTCCGCGACCAAGCCATGAAATTTGCACTGCTCGAGAACACCGACGGCAAATTCTTCAAGCTCGACGACTACAAGAAGCTCATCGAGGCCAACCAGACCGATAAGGACGGAAACCTCATCTACCTTTATGCCACCGACAAGGAAGCACAGTATGCCCACATCAAGGCCGCTGCCGACAAGGGCTACGATGTGCTCATGATGAACGGCCAGCTCGACGTGCCATTCATCGGCATGCTGGAGCAGAAGAACGAGAAAACGCGATATGTGCGCGTCGATTCTGATGTTATCGACCGCTTGATAGTTAAAGAGAACAATCGCGAAGTGGAACTCACGCAAGTCGAGAAAGATGTGGCCACAACATTGTTCCAGTCGCAGATTCCAACCATCGACAAGAGCAACTTCATGGTCATGCTGGCTGCCATGGGACCCGAAGCACAACCGGTCATCATCACGCAAAGCGAATATATGCGGCGCATGAAGGAAATGGCACAATTCCAGCCGGGTATGAGTTTCTATGGCGAATTGCCCGACAGCTACTCGCTCACACTCAATACCGAGCACCCGCTCATCAAGCGCGTCATCGACCAGGCAGTCAAAGCTACCGAGGCCGAGATTAAACCCATCAACGAAGAGCTGGCAGCTACCGACAATGTTATTAATGCCCTGCGCGACATTAAGAACAAAAACGAAAAAGACTTTACCGACGAGAATAAGAAAGACCTCGAAAACAACGAGAACAAGGCTCGCGAGTTGCGCGACAAGCGCAATGCTGCCATCACGGCCTACGCAGCATCGCAAGATGTGGTGAAACAGCTCATCGACATCGCACTGTTAGGCAACGGACTGCTCAAAGGTGAGGCTCTGAACACATTCCTCAACCGCTCGGTGAGCCTGCTCTAAAACAATTCACATTGCGATGGAAACGCAGAGTTTAACGTGAATTCTATCATAACCCGAGTTTATGGCCTACAGAGGCTAACGTTAAACCCTGAAAGCCAACATTCCGAAAATTGATGTTACAACCATAGCTAACACAAACTTAGTGATGAAAATGAGCCCTTGCAGACAAGTATCACTACTTGCTTGCAAGGGTTCATTGGCATTATCAAGTTCAAGTCGGTAACTGCTTGTCACCATTTGAAAATTTCGTGCCTCACTACTATGCAACCGAGCCATATCAGCATCACTTCTTTGGTGTAAATTCACATCTATTAACAGGCAATTTACCTTAAATCATGGTGGATGTGGACGACGTGAATGCGGCTATCAACCTCATCCTCAAGCAATAGCATCAATCGCACTCAGCGATTTAGAAAATCGCATATCGGGGCGCCTCGATATGCGATTTTAGTTCTGGCGGATTTGCAATCCGCCAGGGCTTAACAGGGGATTTGCAATCCCTACGCCGGAACGGCTACATGGTAGCACTCAAGGGCTAGCGGATTGCAAATCCGCAAGTTACCCGGCGGCCGGATTGCAAATCCGGCCGAACGAAAGCACTATCTGAGCATGAATTTTATGCTTTTGCCCCTTCAGGGCGAAACGTAACTTCTTGATTATCACCCAGGGCGTTGCCCTGGGCTCAGGGCTTACAGTCCTTTCAGGACTTTTTCAAGTGAACTCAATCATTCATAATTCATAATTCACAATTCATAATTAAATTTATCATAAGGGCATAGAATTCCGAGAATTCTATGTAAATTTGCCTAACAAAACAAGAACAGATCTATTATGACCGACGAAAACATAAGGCTTGAAATAAGCCGCATCGACGACAGCACATCACAGCCAACAGCCTACTATGAGAGCCGCATCCAGGCCGGTTTCCCCAGTCCTGCACAAGGCTCCTACGGCGACGTGATAGACCTCAACCGCGAACTGATTAACAACCCTGCCGCCACGTTCTGCGCACGCGTCATTGGCAACTCGATGATTGATGCCGGCATCCACAGCGGCGACATACTGGTCATCGACAAGTCGCTCACTCCACAAAATGGCGACATTGCCGTGTGCTTCATCGATGGTGACTTCACCGTGAAGCGAATTACTATCAAGGACGATGGCTTGTACCTCACACCGGCCAACAAGCAGTTCCCCGAAATGCACATCTCACAGGAGAGCAACTTCACCGTGTGGGGCGTGGTCTCTCACATCATCCACCGCCTGCAACGCTAATCGCCTGTGAGCGCCAGCAACTCATAGCCAATGAATAATTAATAATGAATAATGAATTAATAATCAATAATTCAAGTTTCTAAAGTAGATAAAATGTTGAAAATAGCAAGCAAAAGCGTCGAAGACGCTGGCGGGTCGAAGACCCGACTTTGTGTGAAAGACCATGCAAGAACCCCAGCGGGGTTCGCAGCTTGGTCACAGCATGTCGCGGGAAAGTGCCTCGTAGAGGAACTTTGTAGCACTATCTGAGCATGTTAGCTACTTTAGAAACTTAAATTAATAATGAATAATTAACAATGAGCCGCATTGCACACTCGTAGCCCGTAGCTTGTAGCTCGTAGCTAAACCGGCGT
>DGVT01000046.1 GCA_002395965.1 Porphyromonadaceae bacterium UBA4277 | reverse complement strand
GATTGCAAATCCGGCCGAACAAGGTCAAGTAGTGCCAAGCATTGCTTGGCCATGCGAGCCACGAGCCACAAGTGCGCAACGCGGCCCATTATTCATTAACCACGAGTTGCATTGTGCAAAGTTAGCTATTTTATTCGATAATGCAGTGCTATGTGCATCGTTTTTTCGCGTCCACACTTGCTACTATTAGCGAAAAGGAGTAACTTTGGCGGGAAAAATAGCATCAGCGTGAACACGCCAACCCCATCACGATGGCAAAAGTTTGCGAGCGATGTGGGCATCTACACCGTGGGCAACATAGGCGCAAAGCTCATCACCTTTGCGCTGGTGCCGTTTTACACTCACTTCATACCCGACACTGCTCAGTTTGGCTACTTCGACATCTGCTTGACGGCAGCCTTCTTGCTGTCGCCGTTGCTCACGCTGAACGTTTACAACGGCATAGTGCGCTACCTGCTCGATGCCGACCGGCAGGCGAGGCAGCGTGTTACCACCGCAATGGTGCAGTTGCTGTTGCGCTGGATGACCGCCTGCCTGGCAGTGCTGGTGGCACTATCATTCGCCTTCACCATAGCCCACCGGTGGCTGGCGCTGGCACTGGTAGTGAGCGTAACGTTGAGCGACTGCTATGGCCAGCTGGCACGTGGACTGGGACGCAACAAGGTGTTTGTGGGCATGGGCATTGCCACGGCATTTCTGGTGGCGACACTGAGCGTTGTGCTGGTGGCATGGATGAGAATGGGCATTGCCGGTGTGTTTCTGGCCAACATACTGGCCCGGTTTCTGCCAGTGGTGGCTGTCGAATGGCGGCACCGCCTTCTCGCTCGGCATTACACGCGCCACACTGGCTGGCACGAGCAGGCACGCGAACTGCTGCGCTACTCAGTGCCGCTGCTCCCCACAATCGTCATCTGGTGGGTGCTGGCCTTCGGCGACCGCTGGTTTGTGCTATGGGCCGCAGGACCCGAGGCCAACGGCGTCTATGCCGTGGCGGCACGTTTCACAGGCATCATCTACACCTTCGCCGTCATCCTGCAGCAAGCATGGCAAGAGACAGCCATCTTGCAATATGACAGCGACGGTCGCGACAAGTTTTTCTCGCAGATTTTCAGCATCTACGTCTTTGTGCTCATCACCATTATCGTGGCCTACACGGCCGCCTTGCATCTTGCCTACGGCTGGCTCGTGGACAACAACTATGCAGCCAGTGCACATTATATTTTCCCGATGGCTATAGCCGCCGGCATTTACTCGATAGCCAACTTCTTTGAGATGGGCTATCAATGCTCCAAGCAGACGCATCGTGCCATGGCGCCGAGCATTGTCACCGGCATCGTCAACGTGTGCGCCAACCTTGTGCTGGCTCCGCTATGGGGATGCTACGGCGTTATAGCAGCCTCGCTACTGTCGTTCACAGTTTTTGCCCTGTACCGTGCCATCGACACCCGACGCTACTTTGTCGTGCAGCCCGACGCTCGCCTCATTGTGCCTGTAGCAGTGCTTGCTGTGTTCGGTGCGATACAATATGTGCATCTGTCAACATGGCTATACGCTTTAACCGGTGCTATGGCTTTAGCCATTATTGCAGCGGCACTGCCATGGTCACGCCTGTGGAGCCACGTCCCGCATCACTGAGCCACACCTCTGCGTAGTCGCGGCACAAATGCTTATTTTTGGGGAGATAGTAAAATAATAATGCAGCAAGAGCGTTATATAAGAATAATAAGGGTTAAGGGTAATGACTCTGAGGACTCCGAGCTGGCGGCAGCCACTCGTAGCTCCCTCTAAACGACCGACGAATATGAGATTAATTATAGCAATAGTGCTGTGTGCGGCAATGCTGTCGTGCAGCACGACAAAGGAAAACAACCTGGCTTATTTTAAGGACTTGCCCGAGGCGGCTACCGGCTCGATGCCGGCCGCCAGTGCGGGCGACATCGTCATTCAGCCCGACGACGAGCTGTGCATCACGGTGACGTCGATGGTGCCTGAAGCCACGGCAATGTTCAATGCCCCGCTTAACAACAGTGCCCGGCGCGGCGATGTGAGCATCACATCATCACCCCGCCTGGCCACACACGTTGTGGACAAGCGTGGCGACATCGTCATGCCACAGTTAGGAAAAATCCATGCTGCGGGTCTCACCACCAGGCAGCTTGAGCAGGACTTGCAGAGCCGCGTGTCGCAGAGCGTGAAAGACCCCTATGTGCAGGTGCAGCTGCTGGGCTACTACGTCAACGTGATGGGCGAGGTAAAACAGCCACACCGCATCACGGTGACGCGCGAGCGATTCACCGTGCTCGACGCCCTTGCCGAGTGTGGCGACCTCACCGAGTGGGGCAAGCGCAATGGCGTAATCGTCATTCGCTCGCTTAACGGCGCCAACACCTACTATCGCATCGACCTTGCCGACAGCCAGCTGATGGCTTCGCCGGCGTTCTACTTGCAGCAGAACGACGTCGTGTATGTGGAGCCCAACAAGATAAAAATCGACAACTCGAAGTATAACCAGAACAATGCGTTTAAGCTATCGGTAATCTCCACCATCACCAGTGCAGTTAGCGTCATCGCCTCGCTGGTCATTGCCTTGACAGTGAAGTGAGCCATAAGGCCCACAGCACAAGTCTCCCACACGCTCATGATAAGGCTTGACAAAATATGTGTCTGGACATTCATCGCCTGCTTTGCACTGATGATGTGGAGCGGCTCGCTGGTCAAGTGGATTGACGAGCTGTCGTGCTACATCCTGCTGCTCACGGGGCTGCTCGACTGCATAGTGAACCGCCGCTGGAAGGCCTACAGGCCACTGCTGCTGGCACTGGCCGTGATGGCATTCTATGTGATATACTCCACGTTCAAGGGATTCAACACCCTCCCTTACATTGTGATGGATGCAATAATCTCGCTAAAGCCCCTGGCCCCGTTCATGGTAGTGCTTGCCATCAAGCCGGTGCTGCTGCCGGTCGAGAAAAAGGTAATCAGATGGCTTGCTATTTTCAATGTGGTTGAGGTCGTGGTGTTGTACTTCCTGCCGGTCACTCGAGAATACACTTTAGACATTCATATCATGTTCCTCGGGACCACATGTATGGTTGCCGCCATAGCCTACTATTATTGCTCGATAGACGACCACGGCAAGGTAGCCCCGCAACACATGCTGGTAGTAATGGCAATGATAGTCATAGGCTTAGGTTGCACACGTGCGAAATATTATGCCGAAGCAGTGCTGGCGGTGTTCTTCTTCCTGCTCTACAAGCCGCACATGTTCAAGGGCATCAAGCCGCAATACTGGGCAATGGCGGCGGTCACAGTCGCAGCTGTTGCGGCGGTAACGTGGAATAAGTTTTCCTACTACTTCCTTACCGGAAACAGCGACACGCTCGACCCCACCGTGGCCGAGTCGTTTGCCCGACCTGTGCTCTATGCCACTTCGGCACTAATTCTTATCGACCACATCCCATTCGGGTCGGGACTGGCATCATTTGCCAGCTACGCCTCTCAGGCCAACTACTCATCGCTTTATCACGAATACGGCATCAGCAACATCTACGGCTTGTCGGAAGAAATGCCCGACTTCATCTGCGATGCGTTCTACCCCATGTTAGCTCAATATGGTGTGGTGGGCATATTGCTTTTCATCGCTTTCCTCGTGTGGGCATTCAGGCCCGTCAGGCACCTTGTGCGCCGTGATGCCACACGCTTCGGCTCGCACATGGCAGTTAGCGCCATGATTGTCGGCTTCCTGCTCATCGAGTCGGTGGCAAGCACAGTGCCCATGCAACCCTGGGGCATGATAGCGATGATTATCTTAGCTTTAGCTGCCTACAATCCCATTCATTCAACAATCGATAACGAAGTAAAACCACAATACAATGAACGAGAATACACAAACGCTTGACCTGCGCCGCTACTGGCGTGCCATGCGCCGTGGCTGGTGGCTCTACGTCGTCGCCTTGGCGGTGATGATGGGCTTAGCCACATATTATGCTCTCAACAAGCAAGACCAGTATCGAATCAAGGGGCTTGTACTCATCGAAGACGAGAAAGAGAGCGGTGCCGGCCTGCGAGCCATGGGCGGCATGGCGCAGATGATGCGCACGTTCTCGATAGGCGGGTTTTCGTCGGATGCCGACAACGAACTCTCGGTGCTCACGTCGCACGACGTGCACCGCAGGGCAGTGAAAGCATTAGGCCTGAACCGCACCTATGTGAAGCACACCGGCCTGATGACACGGCGACTGATGTATAAGGACTCACCGGTGCAGCTGGCAGCGGCCGACGAGGTGTTCGACACGCTCATGCAACCGTTCAGGGTGCGCGTGCACCTGCACGGCGGCAAGGCCGACATTACCGTGCGCCGCGGTCGCTTCACCAGTGTCACGTGGAAGACCGATGGTGCCACGCTGCCATGCAACGTGGTCACTCCGGCCGGAAACATGCAGCTGCTCAAGACGGCGCATTACAACCCCTCGCAAGACATCACCCTCGACGTGAACATTGAGAGCAACAATGCCCTTGCGGCAAAACTGCAAAAGGATGTGAACATCCAGACCCAGTCGAAGAAAAGCGATGCCATCGTGCTCCGCTTGAAGGACAACCGCGAGCGCGGTATCGACATTATCAACGCCCTGGTTGCCGCCTACAACCAGAAGCGCAGCGACCGCCGCAACGAGAAAGCCCAGGCCGAGGTTGATTTTGTCAACAACCGGTTAGCCACCCTGCAGCAGGACCTTGCCGACGTTGAGGGCCGTGTGACACGCTTCAAGCAATCGAACAATGTGAACAACCCCATCGTGGAAGCCCAGGGCTGGCTCAAGCAGTCGGCCGAGGCACAAGCCGAAGCCGCTGCGGCCCGCGGCGAGCTCACCACCTACGAAATGATACTCAGCACACTGCGCAGCGCCGGCGACAACGCCATGCTGCCGGCCTTCGAGGGTGTGAAAGATGCCAGCATAATGCAATATAACGAGCTTGTTGCCAAGCGTAACACGCTGTCGCAGTCGGCCCAGGCCGGCAACGCCGCACTCGAGGCACTCGACCAGCAAATCAAGCCCCTGCGCGAAAGCATAATCAAGCGCGCCGAGAAAAACATCGACGCGGCCCGCATCAAGCTCAACGCCATCTACACCACTGCCGGACGGGCACAAGGGAAATACAGCCAGATGCCCGGCGCCGAACAGCAATTCTACGACCTGCTCCGCGACCGCGAACTGAAAAACGACCTCTATGTCTTCCTGCTCGAGAAAAAAGAGAGCAGCCTGCTCAAGCTCAATGCCAACACCACCCCGGCATTCATCCTCGACGAGGCCTACAGCAGTGCCAAGCCCGACTCCACCAAGGCGCTCATCGTCTTTGCCATTGCGCTGCTCATGGCACTCATTGCCCCCACTGTGCTACTGCTGTGGCTCATGCGGCGCAACGACCGCCTGGAAGAGCCATGCGACCTGCCGGCACCCTTTGAGCCTCACGCCATTGTCGTGAACGACGACAACGACTGGCTCGACCTGGCCACCTCGGTAATGTCGCAACCCGGCACGAGAAGCCTTCTCCTTGCCGACGTTACAGGCCGCAACACCAAAACTGCCTTCGACCACCTATCGGCAGTCAACAAAAATGCCAATCTCAAGAAAATAAACAGCATCGCTCAGCTGCAAGAGTGCGACGCCCAAGCACCGCAAGAGGGTGTAACCATCGTTTCGCCCGACGACTGGCGCACAACCACTGCCGGGCTGCGAATGCTGGACGCACACAGCTCACGGGTGCTGATATTGCTTGACAGCAACAGCCTGAAGCGCAGCGAGTTTGCCCGCTTCTTCGGTTCACTGCCGCCCGAGAAATGTATCATTGGTTTTGTAACTGATTAATGCCGATGAAAGTTGCGATAGTCAATAAATTCTGGTATGCCCGCGGAGGCGACTGCGTGGTGGCAATGAACACCGCCGCCCTGTTGCGACGCATGGGGCATGAGGTGCGCATTTTCTCAATGCACCACCCCGACAACGCGGCTTGCGACGATGAGCCGTGGTTTGCATCGCAAGTCTTTTTTGATGGGAACATATCGCAGAAGTTCAAGGCGTTATATCGCTCATTGGGTGACAAGGAGGTGAAAGAGAAATTCTCAAGTTTCCTCGGCGATTTCCGGCCCGACGTGGTGCACCTGCACAACATCCATTCCTACCTCTCACCCATCGTGGCAAAGATAGCACACGCGCACAACTGCCGCGTGGTGTGGACGCTGCACGACTACAAACTGCTGTGCCCGGCCTACTCTTGCCTGCGCCGCGGCCAGGTGTGCTCATCGTGCATCGAGCACCCGTTGGACGTGGTGAGCAACCGATGCATGAAAAACTCGCTGATAGCCAGCTTGGCAGGCCTGTTCGAGCTCTCAAAGTGGAATGCCCATGTGCTCGCACAGTGCGTCGATGTCTTTATATGCCCCAGCCGTTTTATGGCCACACAGATGCAAAAGGGCGATTTCCCGGCCGAGAAACTGGCGGTTATCAGCAACTTCCTGCCCGACGAAGACCGCGGCACGTCGCCTGTGGTGACCGGCCGCGCCGACTACTGCTGCTATGTGGGGCGCCTGTCGGTCGAAAAAGGTGTTGAAACACTGCTCGAGGCTGTGGCAGCAACCGGGATAAACCTGAAAGTGGCCGGCGACGGACCATTGTTAGAACAACTCAGCGGGCAGTATGCCCATTGCAAAAACATTGAGTTCCTGGGCAGGCTGAATGGCCACGACGTCATGCAGCTGTTGCGCCTTGCACGGTTTTCGGTCACGCCCAGCGTGTGGTGGGAGAACAACCCGATGAGTGTGATCGAGTCGCTGTGCACCGGCACGCCCGTTGTGGGGTCGGACATCGGAGGAATACCCGAGCTCATCGATTCCTCATGCGGGCTGCTTGCCCCGGCCCGAAACGCTGTGGCACTATCAGCGGCATTGCAGCAGGCCTGGAACCGCAAGTGGGACCATGCAGCCATTGCACGCAACGCTGCCATCCGCTTCAGCCCCCACGAGCATTACCGCGCTTTGCTCAACTGCTACACTGCATGATAAGGCACAGGCATGAGTTACCGAGACCGCAAGATAACAAGAAACCATAACAACCTAAAGCCATAAAAAATGCGCAAGCCCGAAAACTGGAGCCACATCATTGTTACCGACATGCCTGTGGGCGACGACTGGACATTTGCCGCAATGTTGGGCAAGTGTCTCGGCACCTCGTTCGCGGTGGTTAGCGCCGACGGCAGAGCTAACGTTTCACGCTGGCGCCGCATCGGTGTATATGTGGCTGTGGCAATGAGGCTTTTTGCTCATCACACGCACATTGATGTGATGGTGAGCTGGCAGCAGTTCTTCGGGCTGATCTATGCATCGCTTTGCAGTTTGTTCAGGGTTAAGAAGCACACTGACTTGATAGTCATGGGATTTATCTATCGGCCTAAGCGCGCTGTGGTGGGGCGCATCTACCGGTGGTGGGTGAGGCAGACACTGCGCAGCGGCTATATCGACCGCGTTATTGTCTATAGCAGGCATGAGGTGGACTATTACGCCACACTGCTCGATGCCGACCCCGGACTTTTCCATTTCATCGCACTTGGCATCGACAATGAAGACGCTCCAAGCACCTCCGACGATGGGTTCTGGTTCACTTCCGGCAAGAGTTGCCGCGATTACGACTTTCTTATCGGCTCAATGGCAAATACCGCCCACCGCCTCGTGATTGTGTGCGACACACTGCAACAGCCCGAAGCGGCCAACATTCAAGTAGTGCACAAGACTTTCGGCAAGCACATGGTAGAAATAATGAGCCGCGCCCACGGCGTGGTTATCGCCCTCGACAACCAGGACATCAGTTGCGGCCAGCTTGTCATGTTGCAAGCCATGGCATTAGGCAAGCCGATAGTGGTGACACGCTCACATGCCATTACCGACTATGTGGAGCATGGCATTAACGCGCTCATAGTCGATAAAGACTCACAGTCGCTGCTCTCGGCAATAGAGCTGCTCAATAACGACTCACACCTGCATGGGCGCATGTCGGCGGCCTCGCGGCAGCGCTTTGCACAATGTCACACCATGCCGGCATTCACACGAGCCGTAGCCGCATTGCTCGGCCGTCAGCCCACTTAACCCGTAACCCTTACTTATTTTGTCTCTTATGTTGCTTATAGTCTAAAAAACTCTGTGTTATCAAAATGCCCAAATAAAAATGACATTTCGCTCGCCTATTCGCAACGTTCCCCGAAAGAAAAATCAATTTCTTTATCTCAACAGGCTTATAACTCGGGATTTTTGACTAAATTTGCAGGTTGATGAAAAAGCATTTATGCATTGATTGCGGTAACACGCATGCAAAGGCGGCACTGTTCGACGGTGATGAGGTGGTGGCCGAAGTTATGACGGGCTACGACGACTTGTCGCCAGTGGTGCATTTTGTCAGGGGCTCAGGCGCGTGTGCTGCGCTGATGTCGAGCACCAGCCATCGCTCGGCAGCTGTCGCTGCTGCCGTGTCGCCGCTGCTGTCGTGCCCGCTTGGTGAGCTCACCCACCTCACCCCATTGCCTCTGACTATAGGCTATCGCACACCGGCCACACTGGGGCGCGACCGCATAGCAGCAGCCGTGGGAGCCTGGCAGCTGTTCACCGGCAGCAATCTGCTGGTGGTGGATGCCGGCACATGCATCACCCTGGATGTGGTGACTGCCACGGGAGTGTATCTGGGCGGAAACATCGCTCCGGGGGTGGAGATGCGTCTCAAAGCCATGCACGACTACACCAGCCGCTTGCCGCTGGCCGACATCTCCGGCGAAGTGCCACTGGTGGGCTATGACACCGACACCGCTCTGCGCAGCGGGGCTGTGCTGGGTGCTGCTGCCGAGGTCGAAGGCACGGCGCGAGCCATAAAGGCCGTGACCGGCCAGCTCAAGGTGATGCTCACAGGAGGCTCGGCCGAATTGCTAAGCCAGTATTTGGGAGAAATCAACGTCGGCGTCGAGCCACACCTGGTGCTGCGCGGACTGAATGCCATCATCGGCTACAACGAATAGAAAACGATACTCAAGAAATATAAAATGAAAAAAATAATCACATGCTTAGCCGCTCTGGCCACGCTGGTCATGACGGCACAAGTAACAACAAGCCCCTATTCACGCATAGGTTACGGATTGCTTAACGACAATGCCTCGGGCATCCAGCGCCAGATGGGTGGAGTGGGCTATGCAATGCAAAACGGCCGTGCCATAAACGTCAAGAACCCGGCTTCGTACTCTCAGGTCGATTCTCTCACGTTTCTGTGGGACATTGGTGTGGATCTTAGCAACGTTTGGTCGAAAGAAAACTACCTTAAAGGCTACAACTTCGGTGGCGGACTGGACTACATCACATCTCAATTCCGCATAGCCAAGCACTTAGGAGGCTCGTTTGGCATAGTGCCATATTCGAGTGTGGGCTATGAGTACTCGGGCCTAATCGATGGCGGTGAGGAAGACCGCACCGGCGAGGGCGGCCTGCTGCAGCTCTATCTGGGTGCCGGCTACGAGCCGATAAAGAACCTGAGCTTAGGCTTCAATGTGAGCTATCTGTTCGGTACGATCAGCAACACATCGCTCATTACATCATCGACCATAACATCCTATGAGCGACTGCTGCAGGTGCGCGACTGGAACCTCAGCCTGGGTGCGCAATATGGCATCGACTTCACACCGCGCGACCGTGTGGTGCTGGGCGTCACCTACTCGCCCAAGAAATCATTCCACGGCCACACATGGGGTGAAGTGTACGACACACAAGACGCCGAAGCCGACACCATAGGCTACGTTTCGCTCAAGGGACGCTTTGAACAGCCGCACACCATAGGTGCCGGCATCAGCTACAGCCACGACAGCCGCTGGCTGGCCGAGCTCGACTTAACCTACCAGAAATGGAAAGATGTGAAATATGAGCCGCTGCAAGGCTTTGAATCGTCTAATTTCTCGTTCAACAACCGCTGGAAGGTTGCCGCCGGACTGCAGTTCACGCCCAACCGCCGTGGCTCGTATGTGGGGGTTATGGCATTTCGAGTAGGCGGCTTCTACAATCACGACTACTTGAACATAGGCGGCAACAACGTGCGCGACTATGGTGCCACGCTGGGCGTGGGACTGCCTGTGCCCAACGGCAAGACCACCATCAACCTGGGATTTGAGTGGCGTCACCGCACATCATCGCCATTGGTAATGATCGAGGAAGACTGCCTTAACATCACCCTGAGCGTGAACTTTAACGAACTGTGGTTCTGGAAGAACAAAATCAGGTAAAAAAACAGGCCCTAATGCCCCGGCAAGGCGTAATCAGACTGTAGCCGAGGCTGCAAGACTATGAAACGACTCTTTCACATAGCTACCGTGATACTCCTGCTTGTGAGCGCAAGCTGCAAAGACGAGGCTACCGGCATCGTGAAGCACCCCACCAACCCCGAGAAGGTGCCCACGATGACGTCGCGCGACGTGCAGACGGTCATCAGCGACGACGGCCGCACGCGCTACCGCATCACCACGGCACTGTGGCAGATGTTTGAAGAAGCAAAGTCCCCGCACTGGATTTTTCCGCGTGGCGTGAAGGCCGAGGAACTGGACTCGGCCTACGAAACCATCACAAGCATCAAGTGCGACTCGGCCTACTATAGCGAGCTCGAGCAGCTCTGGGACCTGCATGGCAACGTCAATATCACTAATGCCAATGGCGATGTGATCATGACCGACCAGCTATTCTGGAACCAGAACACGCACATGCTCTATAGCGAGGCATTCATCCACATCGAGAAGCAAGGGCGCGTGATTGAGGGCTACGGCTATGAGAGCAACGAGCGCTTCACAACCTACACCTTGCGACGTGTCGAAGCCATCTTCCCCGTTGACGAAAGCCGTTTCCACGGCACATAAAGTGACGGACACCGCAAGGCACATCCCTCTCAAACACTAAACTACACTCACTACACACACGTTTAACTCACATAATGCAGTACCCATTAATAATAGTAATCATATCGTTGATGCTGTCGGCATTCTTCTCGGGGATGGAAATAGCCTTCGTCTCGAGCAACAAAGTGCGTGCCGAAATCGACATAGCACGCGGCGGAATCACCAACAGCATCCTGAACGTGTTCTACAGCCACCGCGAGATGTTTATCTCCACACTGCTCATTGGCAACAACATCGTGAACGTGGTCTATAGCATGGGAATGGTGTTGCTGCTCACCGAGCCGCTAAAGGCTCTGGGCATCACCAACGAGGGTGTCATGTTGTTTGTGCAGACGCTCATCTCAACGCTTATTATACTCATCACAGCTGAGTTTCTGCCTAAGGCCGTGTTCCGCATCAACCCCAACTACTCGCTGCGCACGTTCTCGCTGCCGCTCTTCACCGCCTACTGCCTGCTCTACCCCATCTCGCTGTTCACCGAGTGGCTCTCGCAGTTAATCATGCGGCTGTGCGGCATCCAAAACCAGGGCGAGCGTCACGGCATGCTCACCGTGGATGAGCTTGACGCCTACCTGCAAGACACCATCGACAAGCACGACGACGAGCACCGCGAGGTGGAACGCGAGGTGCGCATGTTTGAAAACGCACTCGACTTCAGCGACACACGACTGCGCGACTGCATGGTGCCGCGCAACGAGATAGTGGCCGTCAACGTGGTAGATACCACGCGCGACGAGCTGGTGAAGCTCTTCACACAGTCGGGACTGTCGAAGATTGTCGTGTATCGCGACGAGATTGACCAAGTGATAGGATTCATACAGGTGAGCGAACTTTTCGTGCCCGATGTGGACTGGAAAACACGCATCAAGCCCGTTATCTTTGCTCCCGAGACACAGTTGGCACGCAAAATGATGACCGGCCTGCTCGAGAAGAAACGCTCGATGGCCATCGTGCTCGACGAGTTCGGCGGGACAAGCGGAATGGTAACACTCGAAGACCTGGTTGAAGAAATTTTCGGCGACATCGAGGACGAGCACGACCGCAACCAGCTCACGGCACGGCAGGTGGACGAAACCACCTACGAATTCAGCGGACGCATGGAGATTGAAGACATCAACGAGCGGTTCCACCTCGACCTGCCCGAAAGCGACGACTACCAGACCATTGCCGGCTTCCTGCTCAGCGAGCATGAGGCACTGCCGGCCGAGGGCGAGGTGGTGACTATCGACAACCGCTGGAACATCATCGTCACCAAGAAGACCGCCGGACGCATCGAGCTCGTACGACTCGAGCTCATCGCCAATGATGAGAACCACAAGTAGCATATAAACCTGAATAATACCGAACGACATGAGAATAGACATACTCACCGTGATGCCCGAAGCACTCGACTCGCCACTGCACTGCTCCATAGTGCAGCGCGCGCAAGACAAGGGACTGGTGGAAATACACATACACAACCTGCGCGACTGGACGCTCAACAAGCACCGCAAGGTGGACGACTACCCCTTTGGCGGCGATGCCGGCATGGTGATGCAAATCGAACCGGTGTATCGCTGCATGGAGCACCTCAAGAGCGAGCGCCACTACGACGAGATAATCTTCACCTCGCCCGATGGTGAAATGCTGTCGCAACCCATGGCCAACGAGCTGTCGCTGTGCGAGAACCTGATGATCTTGTGCGGCCACTACAAGGGGGTGGACTATCGCATACGCGAGCACCTCGTCACCCGCGAAATCTCAATAGGCGACTATGTGCTCACCGGAGGCGAGCTGCCGGCCGCCGTCATTGCCGACGCAGTGGTGAGACTGCTGCCCGGAGCCATAGGCGACGAGCAGAGCGCTCTGAGCGACTCGTTCCAGGACGGACTGCTCGAGGCTCCAATCTATACCCGACCGGCCGAGTTCAACGGATGGCGGGTGCCCGACGTGCTGCTCAGCGGGCACCAGGCACGCATCGACGAATGGCAAATGGAGCAGGCACTGGAACGTACACGCCGCTTGCGGCCCAATCTGCTCAAGTGAGCCCTCTACGACGAAAAACGATGACCAAGCAATGCTTGGTCCTACGTAATAGCCCACGGGGAAACCGGCGGCAGCCACTTGGAGCTCGTAGCTACCAAGCAATGCTTGGCACTACTTGACGGCCTGTCTTAATTCTTAATTCTTAATTCATAATTCTGAATTCTGAATTATTCAGGCGTCAGCCAGCTTGTTTACTCGTTTACTTGTTTACTCGTTTACTAAAAAACTATGAATTGGAATTTAAGAAAAAACAAATGGTTTGCCAGCTTGGTGACGGTGCCAAAACTGGTGTTTGTGGCCTTCATTTGCTCGCTGATTTTCTTCGGCGATAACAGCTGCATGCGCAAGCTGGAATACAACGAGCAAATCAACGACCTGAAAGCGCAAATTCAGGCCAACAAAGACTCCACAAAAATCTATGAGGCAAAAGTGCGCGAGCTGAACACCGACCGCGAGACACTTGAGAAAATAGCGCGCGAAAAATATGGCATGAAGCGCGTCAACGAGGAGGTGTATATCACCGACATACCTTAGAGCAAATTCCTAGGCTTTCCTAGGGCCTCCTAGGGCTTCCTAGGAATCCTAGGAATCCTAGGAAATCCTAAAAAACAACAAAAGCTAAAACAACACAAGACTATGAAGAGATACACTGAGTGGATGCAGGTCGTGGGCCTGACCCTGATGATGATTATGGCCGTGCTGCCTCTGCTCGACATCAACGAGCAATGGATGCGCTGGGCCTTTGCTGCCGGTGCGGCAATGGTGCTGCTGGCGCGGCTGCTGCACCACTACAAGGGTCGCAACTTGCGTGTGAGGCGCTTGCACCGCATGGGCATCGTGAGCGCACTGCTATATTGCGCCTCGGCGGCAATGATGTTCTGGAGCACCGGCACCACCAACTGGATTGCATTTCTCATGGCCGGAGCCGTGCTGCAAATCTATGCAAGCTACATGATTGACCGCGAAAACAAAAAGCCCACATGATATTCCATTGCCCAAAATGCGGAAAGAAAATTGAGCTAAGCATAGAGGCTCAGATGGCTGCGGGATTTCACACCGTGTGCCCACAGTGCCTCACGCGCCTGCAGATAGTGGGCGACACGGCCGTGGTTCCGGCCGACAATCACAATCAGAGCCAAACAAAAAAGGAAGCAACCCCGGCTCAGGCCACCCCGCAAGCGCCGCAGCCAGCCGCCATAAGAAGCCGGCAGGTGGGACCGGCAACAAGGCCGGCACCGGTAAATGTTCCGCCACTGCCACCGAGGCCGCCTCAGTATCATCCACGACGCACTCAGGTGGCTCCCAAAGCTCCGGACTACAGGTCACCCCAGGCCGAGAAGAGCGCGCCGTTCCAGCAACAGCTACGACGGCAGCAAAACCAAAAGGACGACTATTTATTCTCATGCACAAGCTGCATCATGTGGCTGATTATAGTCTCGGCCATCCTGATATTGTTCTCACAGCTCGTCTCATGGATTATGAGCTGATGCCACACTGCAGTAGCTCTTAATCGTGGCAGCCATAGCATGTTTCCACGCACAAGCCGCTTCGGCAGAGACTGGGATGCGAGCTACAGCGATGCTGCGGTGACCAATCCCGCCGGCCCCTCCAGCGGCACTTACCGCGTAACGCGTGGTGGTTACTATTTAAGCTCAGCTCAATATTGCCGTGTGTCACACCGCACTCATCTCAATCAGAACTACAGCATGAGCTTCATCGGCCTGCGTCTGGTCCTCAGGTAACCACCCTCTGATTTAGAGAACGTGAGTTCGATGGAATTCCATCAGTAAATCAATGTGTTATCACCCCCTCCAACGTTAAAGCGATAGTGCAAGTCGATTGCATATTCCCACTCATCTTCAATAAAGATGTGGTGCAAATGAGTTGTTTATCGGTTGCGGGGGTGGTAGCGCAGGATTTCGTCGCGCAGGTGGCTGCGGTCGATGTGCAGGTAAATCTCGGTGGTGGAGATGCTCTCGTGGCCCAGCATCTGCTGGATGGCACGCAGGTTGGCACCACCCTCGAGCAGGTGGGTGGCAAATGAGTGGCGCAGCGTGTGCGGGCTCACCGTCTTGCGTATGCCGGCCAACTGGGCGAGCTGCTTGATGATGTAGAACACCATCACGCGCGTGAGCTGCCCGCCGCGGCGGTTGAGAAACAGCACATCTTCACATCCGTGCTTCACCACCTGCGAGCTGCGGGTGGTCTCAACATATTCGGCTATCTGCTCAAGTGCCACGCCCGAGATGGGCACGGCGCGCTGCTTGTCGCCCTTGCCGGTGACGACGACATACTGCTCATCAACGAAAATCTGCGACAGCCGCAGCCCCACAAGCTCGCTCACACGCAGCCCGCAGCCATACATCGTCTCGATTATGGCACGGTTGCGCCGCCCCTCGGGTTTGCTCATGTCGATGCAGGCTATCATCTCGTCGATTTCCTGCACGGTGAGCACGTCGGGCAGGTGTCGCCCGAGGCGCGGCGCAGCAAGGAGCCTGGTGGGGTTCTTCTCGACGTAGCCTTCCAATTTCAGAAAGCGGTAGAAGCTTTTCACGCCGCTGATGATGCGGGCTTGCGAACGCGGCGCGATGCCGATATCGGCAAGCGCCCCCACAAACTGCTCCAGGTCTTGCAGCGTGGCACGCTCCACGGCAATGCCGGCCGAAGCCATGTAGCGCGTGAGCTTGTCTATGTCGTCGCCATAGGCCTGCGCGGTGTTATCCGAGAGACCCTTCTCCACCTTCAGGTGGGCGAGGTAGCGCTGCTTGAGCTGTGTGAGGTCGCGAATTTGGGGCATGACGAAATTTCGCCTATTTCACAACCGTGAATGCCACGGTTTCGGGCTCCACGTCGTTGTAGTTGTCTTTAATGGTTATGGTGTGGTTATCAAGGTTGATAACGAACGATGTGGTAGTAATCCAGTTCACATAGTAGATGTCGATCACCGGGCGGCCGTCGGCATTCCAGCCGAACATTGCCGCGGCCTCAAAGTCGTGCTCCAACCCTTTCACTCCTTGCAGTGGCATGATGGAGTAAGGTGGCACGCCTGCCAAGACGGTGCGCGGCCACTGAGCCGCCTGAGCCTTGTTTTTGCCTGACGACAGGTTACCGTAGGTGAACGTTTCCTGCGGTGCATCAGCATAGCTGATGATGATGTGCCGGGCATTGTCAACGGTGATGCCGGTGATGCCGTGCTTGTTCTCCTCGAGCATTATGCTCAGTGGCAACGCGGTGCGAGAGCGTTGTGTGACGGCTTGCGGCTTGAGTGAGAAGATTGAGCACTTGAGCTCGAGTAGCTGCTGCGCCTTTTTGTCGGCCTTCAGCGGAGCATCGTGCATGCCGGGCATCAGCTTGTCCCACACGCAGTCGAGCACATCATAGCACTTCTCCGACACCTGATTGATGACCACCACCAGGTCGGCATCGGGCACACACACAATAAACTGACCGTAGGCACCGTCGGCACGAAATGCCCCGGGCCACTTGCATCGCCACAGCTGGTAGCCATAGCCCTGGTTCTTGTTGGTGGGTGCATCGGTGGGCTTGTACCACTCATAGTTGATGTGAGGCTCGACGGCTTCGTCTATCCACTCGGCAGGAATGAGTTGCCGGCCGTTCCAGTTGCCACGATTGAGCATCAGTAATCCCATCTTGAGCTGCGACTCGGCTTGCAGGCGCAGTCCCCACCCGCCGGTGCAGATGCCGTCGGGGCTCAGCTCCCAGTTGGCCTGAGTGATGTGCAGTGGAGCGAATACTTTTTCGTCGAGATATTGCAGCAATGTCTTTCCCGTTACGCGCTGCACGATGGCCGAGAGCAGGAAGGTGCACATCGAGTCGTACTGGAACTTCGTTCCGGGTGCGGTGGTGACCGGCTTGGCAAACCAGTCGGTGAGCCAGTCGCTCGACATGCGGCGCATGTCCCAGTCGGGCTTGATGCCACTTGCCATGACAAGCAGGTCGCGCACGGTGATCTGTGCCATTTCGGGCGATATGGTTGCCGGGAGCTTCTCGGGGAAGAAGGCGGCCATGCGGTCGGTGAGCCGCAAGCGGTTCTCACCTATGGCGATGCCCACCGCCATCGATGCAAAGGTCTTGCTCTCGCTATAGAGCGTCTGCGCGTCGGCAGCGGCAAACGGTGCCGCATGCATCTCGGCAATCACCTTGCCGTGCCGCGCTATCATCACATGGTGCAGCTCGGTGTCAATGCTGCCTATAGCATCCAGGAAATTAACGATGGCCTGCGGCTCAACGCCCTGCTCGGCCGCTGTGGAGCGTGGCAGGTCGCCCACCTGCGCTGCTGCAGTGAGTCCCCACGCAAGCAACAAGAGCAACAATAATCGCTTTAGCCTTTTACTCATAGCTTATTCTTAATTATAATAGAATATTGAACCATAAAACAAAATATCAAGCATGTAGCTAAAAGTCAATTGTGTATGAAACTTCTCCACGACCTGTTGCTTTAGGCACAAATGGTTCTTGCCCTCTACAACAATGTATTGTTATAGAATTACCTGCTGATGCCGTACAATGCGCTGTAAAACCTTTTGCTACTGGACCGATATTTCTTGTTATTACTGTTCCAATATTTCCAGTTTGAAATTGCACTTCATTGTTATTTTCGTCTATTAAAGTTACTGTAGATAAATGTCCATAAATCCCATGAATTTCATACTGTATATAATAGTTCTTGTTAGTTGGCTCATCATTTCCACAACTAATTAATGAAACAAATGCAACAAGAAGAAGACACACTCTACACATTAATTTTACTAATGATATTTTTTTCATACTTTAATTTAAATTTTATGTTTACAAGTTTAAAGATTTGAGAATATTAAAATGTCGTTTTGAATTTTGAAGGGATTATAAGTCATATAACACTTTCTTCGTTACAAAATTAATTATTATTTTCTGATATGGAGCATAACTTGTAATAATTTTGCTTCACTGGTTGTTAAATGGATGGAAAATGTAGCGAATTCTTGCCAGAAAAGTTGTATAATTGCACAACTTTGACTACCTTTGTGGCATGAGAAGAATAATTGCATATAAAAGTTATTACCGAGAGTTTATGGCTGGTTTATCCGACAATGAACGAAAAAAGGTAATGCGTGCGCTGTTATTATTGGAAACAGAAGACAAACTGCCTTATCACTATATCAAATATTTACGCGATGGATTGTATGAATTTAGGGTAACTTACGGCAACAATGAGTTTAGAATATTTTTCATCTATGATGGTGATACGGTCGTGGTACTATTTAATTGTTTTCGGAAAAAGTCACAGAAAACCCCAAAGAAAGAGATAGATAAGGCATTAAGATTAAAAGAAGAATATTATGAGCAACGAACAAATCTTTGACGTTAGTGCTGAGCTTAATCAAGAGTTTGGTGAGGTCGGTAGCGAAAGCCGTGAAAAGGCTATTGCTCAAGCTTGGGAAGAATACAATGCACAAATTCTTCTTGATGCGAGAAAGAATGCAGGCTTGACACAAGCTGAGCTTGCTAAAAGAATCGGTGCTGATAAGGGATATATTTCTCGCATCGAACGAGGTTTGACTGTTCCTACTGTCTCCACTCTGTATAAGATTGCAGCTGCAATGGGATTGAGGGTAACATTACAACCTGCAGCCAATTCGTTTTGAACTATAACTTATTGAGTTCACAAGATTTTAACGAGAAACCGGCTTCAAAAGCACGCCACTCCAGAGTCGTCATTAAAACCAGAGGAAGAAGTCTTCGCGATGCAGCTTGGGTGTGGCCACGATGACGGCTATTTTTTCGTTGGTGAACGTCTGTCCGGCCGGCAGCCACTGCTTGCACTCGAGCCACAGGCGGTTAATCAGGTCGTTCCGCGCCAGCCCTCGCATCACCACCACACATTTGCCTCGCAGCATTTCGTGCAACATGGCTTGCAGGGCGGCATAGTCGCTCGCCCCGCAGGGCAAGTCGTTTATCAACACAAACGGCTGCTCGCGGCCTGCCCGCGCGCGGTAGGCAGCTATGGCACCGCTCAGGCTGTCATGGCACCCGATGCGCTCGCCATAAGCTTCAAGCACTTTCTCGATTGGAGCATAGCTTCCGAGGTGCGGCTCATAGAGCGTGATGTGGCTATGGCTGTCCACAGCCAGCAGACACGCGCTCGACACTCCATAGCATGTGCCTATTTGCAGCATCTCCATGGGGTTGAAGTGGTTCACAACACGAAACAGCAGCTTGGCATTCTTGAACGAGATGATGCGCGGATGCGGCCACCGGCTGGCCGAATCCTTGATTACGGCCTGCCGCAAGGCTGCAATGTCGTCGTAGGCATAGTAGGGAAGCCTGCAGCGCAGCACATTTGTCACAAAGTTGAACGCATGAGGCGAATGTATGCCAAATCCTGCACTACGGTGGTGCCGTGTGATGGCTGTGCGGTATCGGCGTACTATTCCCATTCCCTACCCCCTTTTTATTGATTTATGCCTGTTTCTTCAGTTTTCTGTAAACGGCAATATTGATTGCCGCCAAGATGCCAAGGAATATTATCAGTATGGCCACGATAGCGGCAGTCTCGGTCTGATGCACCTCATCGGGGTCATATGTCATGACGATGCTATGATCGCCGGCAGGCACTTGCATGGCACGCAGCACATAGTTCACGCGCCCAATCTCGGCCGGCTTGCCATCGATTGTGGCTTTCCACCCCCACGGGAAGTAAATCTCGCTGAACACAGCCACGCCTCCTTTCTGGCTGTGAGCCTTGAATGAGAGCTTGTTGGGCTTGTACTCGGTGAGCACGATTGTGTCGCCTGCAACGTGAGTGGTTGCCTTGCCAAGCACAGCGGCAAACTTTTTATCGGCCACAGCCACATGGCGTGCATCGATGCTGTCGAGGAAGGCCATTTCGCTATCGGCATTGTCAACGTAGGCCACCGAGTCGATCCACCAGGCATTGCCTAACGCATCGGGATTTTGCTGCGCCTGTGTGTCGTTGACAATGATATACTTGGTATTAAGCATGTTGAGCACTTGAGTGTTGTTGTTCACTATTTGGCGCTCTATCAGGTCGTTATAGCGAGTGAGCTTAGCTGCATGGTAACCGCCCACGGTCTTGTGGAAGTAGCTGGGCATGGCCTCGGCAAAGTGCTGCACATCGAGCACGCGGTAGTGACTCTTGTCTTGCATGATTTGCTCGTCAACGGGTCGCGGAGTGAACGCTTGAGCTTCCATCTTGGGCACAAAGGTGTCTTGGTTAACATAGCGCTTGTTGACGGTGAACATGTCGATGAGCACCAGTGCAGCCAGCACCGCAACGGTAGCAAGCTTATTGAACTTACCCTTGACAAAGGCAAATATAACTGCAGCAGCCAGGAGCAGGAACAGGAGCGAGCGCGCTGCATCGGCACTGACGAGGGCTCCACGCACGGTGCGTATTGCTGCATCCACACTGGGGTATTGCTGCAACTGCCCCACCACCTGCTCGGTCTCCTGTGCCGAGTAGGCTCCAAAGATGCCGGGTGACAACCATGTGAGCATACACATCAGCACGCAAAAGCCGAAGCTGCCCACAATGCCCCACTTGTTTTCCCGGAGCGTCTCGGCCGGCTTGCTGAGCAGTTGTTGCAGGGCCAGTACTGCCAGCAGAGGCATTGTGCACTCGGCAATGACCAGTATGCTCGCCGGAGTGCGGAACTTGTTATACATGGGGAAATAGTCGATAAACAAGTCGGTAAGCCACATCATGTTGTGTCCCCACGACAGGAAAACCGAGAGAATGGTCACGGCCACCAAGCTCCACTTCACGGGCCCCTTGACTATTACGCACCCCATCAAGAACAATGCAAAGATGATGATGCCCACATACACCGGTCCGTTGGTCATGGGCTGGT
>DGVT01000069.1 GCA_002395965.1 Porphyromonadaceae bacterium UBA4277 | reverse complement strand
ATCCAGATGGTCTTCAGGGCAAAGTTGCGTTCCAGGATTTCGTTCATGTGGGCGCAAAGCAGGCTCAGCAACTCGCTCTCCTTAGTAGTGAGGTTGTCGGTCTTGTCGTCGGTGAACAGCACCTGTCGCTGAGTGTCGAATGTGAACTTGCCAATCTTATAAACGGTCACTTCCTTACCCTTCTTGCCCTTTACACGGCGCAGGATGGCCTCGATGCGCAGCACGAGTTCCTCCATGCTGAAGGGCTTGGTGATGTAGTCGTCGGCTCCGATTTTGAAGCCTTCAAGGATGTCTTCCTTGAGCGACTTGGCAGTGAGGAAGATGATGGGCACGTCGCTGTTGACGGTGCGTATTTCCTGCGCCAGCTGGAACCCGTCTTTCTTGGGCATCATCACGTCGAGCAGGCAGATGTCATACTTGCCTTTCAGGAAAGCGCGGTAGCCGCTCTCGCCATCGGCAAACAACTCGGCTTTGTAGCCTTTGTCCTCGAGATACTCGCGGGTGAGGGTTCCCAGGTTCTCGTCGTCTTCGCAAAGAAGAATTCTTAACTTTTCGTCCATGATCTAATCTATTTTAATAATGGTAATGTTATAATAAATTTCGTTCCTTTTCCCAGTTCGCTTTCCACGTCGATGCTTCCGCCGAACAGGGTAATCATTTTCTGCACATAGGCCAGTCCCAGCCCGAAGCCCTTCACGTCGTGTCGGTTGCCGGTGGACACGCGGTAGAACTTTTCGAAGATTTTTTTCAGGTCTTCGCGCCTAATGCCTATGCCATTGTCTTCGATGGTGATTTCGAGCGTGTCGTCGTCGGGGTTGTGCGTGTTCACTTTTAGCAATAGGGGCTCTTCTTCGCGGCGGTATTTAATGGCGTTGTCGAGCAAGTTGAAAATTACGTTGGTGAAGTGCATGCGGTCCACGTTGATGATAGGATCTTCGGCATCGAGGTCGGCTACGATGGTTCCGCCATATTTTTCCACTTTCAGCTTGAAGGTGTTCACCACGCTGTCGATGCTGGCGTTGGCATCTTCTTCCTCAAGACGCATGGTGGCATTCTTGCGGTCGAACATCGACATTTGCAGCACTTTTTCCACTTGAAAGCGCAGCCGCTTGGTCTCGTCGTTGATAACGGTGGAGACGTGCTTGAGCATTGCCGGGCTTTTTCGCACCGAGTCGTCGTTGAGCATCTGTGCAGCAATCGAGATCGACGAGATGGGCGTCTTGAACTCGTGGGTCATGTTGTTGATGAAATCGTTTTTGATTTCGGTGAGTCGCTTTTGGCGGAATGCCACGATGATGGTGTAGATGAAAATCACGAGCAGGATCACGGTGAACACTAACGACGGTATCATGAATTTCACCGACGAGAAGATGTAGTCGCCCTTGGTGGGGAATGTGACATTCAGGTAGTTTTGCTTGCTCACGGGGTCGCCGGGAAACAGCACCTGGCTGTAAACTTCGCTCTGCGACTGTGGGGCATAGCCGGCGGTTGAATAGACGATGCCGTTGTTACGGCTCACGATGGCAAACTCAAATGGCAGCTTGAGCCCATTGTAGTCGAGCTCCGATGCCAGGTAGTCGTGCACGGTGGCCGAGTCGGCACGTTCGGCCACGGGGCGGTTGCTCGATTGTGACAGGATGTTAAGTATCACTTCGTTGAGCAGCCCTTTTTGGTATAGGTATTGCCCTTTGAGTATTTCCTGACGTGAGGTGTAGCTCTGGTTGAAGTCTTTCAGGGTTCCCAGGTTGCCCGGGTGCTTGATGCGTGCAGTGGTGTCGATGCGTGCCGGTGTGTCGATTCCCGGTGTGTCGCTGTCGTAGTCAAAGCTGTTGCCGGCGGTGAGGCTGTTGAATGTGGGAGCATAGGCAGCCTCGGCTTCCTCAAGGTCTTGGTCGAGAAAATATTTCGTCTCGTTCTGTTCCAGCATGGTTGAAACGCCATACAGGCTGCGTTTCACCACCTCGGCAAACTGCTCGTTGCGCATCTTGATCATGTTTTCCATGTACATGACTTGCACAAAGAGCAGGCCGATGAAGGCACTGGCCATTACGATTGTCAATATCCATATAATAGATTTCTTCATTGTCGCTGAACGTTGTGTTAAAGTTGGAGATTTAACATTCGGCGGCAAAATTAACACTTAAATGTGAAAAACGCAAATTTTTGAGCGCATATTTCACAATGTGGTGATGAAAAATGTAGAGTGAGGATTTTGAAATTACAGTTCACGCTCGTTTTTGAGCGCGAGATAGCGAGTGATGATGTGTGCCACGTGGGCCGAGTAGAGGCGTGCTCCGGTGTCGTTGAGGTGGTCGTAGTCGTCCCACAGCTCGGGCTTTCCTGTAACGGTGGTGTCGTTCCTCATGTCGAAGTAAGGCACACCATGCTGCCTGGCAATGTGCTCGATTTGCTTGCACGCAGCGTCAAATTCGTGTCGCACCCTGAATGATGGGCTTGTGAAGAATATTATGCGGCCCTTGTAGCGCGTCATGAGGTCGGCAAGAAGGTTGAGCTTAATTGTGCTTGGGGTTTTGGCCTCATGGATGCGGGGGGCTTGAGCGTCGGCCTTGATGGTGTGGTGCTGCGGTATGTAGCCGTTGTCTTGCCCGGGACTGTCGTAGGGGCTCCCGGTTGAGAAACTGCTCATGGCAAACTCCAGCAGTGAGCTGTTATACGGGAAAATGCGTGATAGCATTCGCAGTTTCTCCCACGGGTCGCGGGCTTGCAGCAGACTGTCGCGGCAGGTCAGTGAGGTGAGTGTGCGCACTCTTGCATAGCTCTCGGTGCCGGGGTTGGCGTTGACGTCGTAGTGTGGATTGAGGTCACAGACGATGAGCTCGGGCCGATGCCGCTCGGTGAGCATCCTGACGATGGCATAGTTGGTGGTTATGCCTTGTGCCTCAAAGCCGCAATTCATGGCAGTAAGCCCGGTGGAGTGTGAGATTACCTGTGGCACATAGTGGTGCACTGCCCACGACGACCCGATGATAACCACCGAGGCTTCGCCGTCATGGACGATGCGGTTGAGGCGCCCCTGATAGCCGGTGGTGGCATTGTGGTAGAGCTTGTCTAAAACCCTTCCGGCGATTTGGTCGAGGGCGATGATTGCAAGCAGGCCGCACACGATTATGGTAAAGAACTTCTTCATTCTTCAGAAACGCAGATAAATGAACTGTCCCGATCCCATCACGCCAAATAGCAGGACAAGAACCACAAGAATAACGTGTGTGGCAAATGATGCCGCTTTGCAAACTCTGTGCTGCGAATTCAACACCTGCGGGAAGTATTGCTGGCCTATGTCGCGGCTTGCCACTATTGCTGCTCCTGCAGCCATGGCCACGAGCGTGGCGCGGGTGTGCAGGCTGTCGGTGATAATCCAGCCGCCGTCGAAGCCTCGGGTTAACAGCACAGCGAGGATGTCGATCGACTGGTCGATGTCGGTGCGGAAAAACGCCCACAGCACACTCTGCGCGATAATGCTCGTGAGCGACCATGCTATGCGCACCGGCAGCATTCTGCGCCACCGCTCGAGTGGCAGGAAGTGGTCGAGCACCACCATCAGGCCGTTGCCTAAGCCCCAGCACAGATATGACAGTCGCACGCCGTGCCACATTCCGCTCAACGCGAAGGTGACCAGCAGGTTAAGGCACATGCGGGCTTTAGAGCAGCGGCTGCCTCCCAAGGGAATATACACATAGTCGCGCAGCCACGACCCCAGCGAGATGTGCCACCGCGTCCACAACTCTTTCAATCCCATCGACAGCAGTGGCCTCTTGAAGTTCTCGGGCAGCTTGTAGCCCAGCAGATTGGCCGTGCCTATGGCCATGTGTGAATAGCCGGCAAAGTCACAATAGATCTGCACCGTGTAGCACAATAATGCGATGAGCACGGTGGGCGAGTTGTAGTGCTCGCTGTGGTCGAGCACCGAGTCCACGTAGATGCCGAAGCGGTCGGCAACGGCAACTTTCATAAACAGGCCCCAGATGAGTCGCTTGGTGCCAGTGATGGCCAGGTCGTAGTCGAAACCACCGCGCTTGCCGCTGATTTGCCACATGAGGTGGGTGGAGTGCTGGATGGGGCCCGAGGTCACCGTGGGCAGGAAGCTGACGAAAAGGGCATGGTTGATGAGCGACGGGTCACGCACCGTGCGCCGCTTATACACGTCGATAATCAGACTCACCGCTTGCAGCGAGTAGCATGACAGCCCTAACGGGAACACGACGTTCACCCCGGGGATGCCGTGCGATAGCAACTGCGGGAAAAAGTTATCAACCACTGGAGCGGTGAACTTGAACAGCAGCATGGGCAGCAGCACCATGGCTGAGCCAATCCACACATGCGTGGGCGAAGCCTTGGGGGCAGCTACAGCGCGCACGGCCACATAGCTCGTAGCCCACACCCATAGCAGCAGCACGCCATAAGCCGGCCGCGGCAGCATGTAGAAAAACACACTGGCCGCCAGTAGCAGCACGTTGCGCCACCGCTCAGGGCACATCCAGTAGGCAATGCAAAGGATGGGCAGGAATAATATGAAATAGACCGAGACAAACGACATGACGTTACACAAGCTCCTGCAATCATCTGCAAAATTAATACTTAATAATTAGATTTTGCGCAGATTCACGCAGATTTGTGAGATTTGGCTTGAATGCAAGCCGGGAAAGCGAGCCTGAATACTGAATAGGAAATGCGCGCCGGGAGACTTGCCAGCTGATTTGCTTGGGAACAAAGTGCCGAGTCTGCTTGTTTTGATAATGGTGTGCACTATCGGTTGTTCTAATAATTCGGTGATTTAATTCTAAAAAACTATTAAACGCAATGTTTACGTTACAAATTTAATTAACTTTGCGCCGATATAAATTTTAATTAATAAATTTTACTGAAATGAAGAAAAAACTATTATTTTTCATTATGTTACAGCTGGGCGTAGCAGCAAGTGCGCAATGGCTGAACCGCGCACCGTCGCTCGACGGCTACGAGCTGGTCTTTGCCGACGAGTTTGACGGCAACGCGCTCAGCACGAGTGCCTGGAACATAGAAGTGAATGGCAATGGCGGTGGCAACAACGAGTTGCAGTACTATTCTCCCAACAACGTGAGTGTTGCCAACGGCGCCTTGCAACTCACAGCCAAGCGTGAGAGCTACGAAGGCCGTACGTTCACCTCGGGACGTGTCAACACCATGGGCAAGGTGGCCTTCAAGCATGGCATCTTGCAGGCAAGCATCAAGCTGCCTCACACAGCCAACGGGCTGTGGCCGGCGTTCTGGCTCATGGGTAACGACATGAGCACCGGCACAAGCTGGCCCTATTGTGGCGAAATCGACGTGCTGGAGGCCGGCGGCAGCGGCGGCATCAGTGCCGGCACGCAAGACCGCTTCTTCATCAGCGCACTGCACTGGGGACCCTACACCAATGGTCAGCACCCCATGTACGGCACATCTAACCTGGCTCCCTATAGCATCCAGGACGACCAGTACCACCTGTTCACCATGGTGTGGGACGATGAGAAGATTGCAATGTATCTCGACGATCAGTCATCGCCTTATTATGAGATGACGATTACCGACACGTCGGCTCAGAACTCGCCGGGCAACTACTTCCACAAGCGCTTCTTCATCTTGCTGAACGTGGCAGTGGGCGGCACGATCCCCAACATCTATGATGCCGGTGCCATCACTGCCCTCAACGGCGGCGACCAGACGATGAGTGTGGACTATGTGCGCATCTATCAGAAGGCCGATGAGAAAGACTACATCACCCCGAGCGGCAGCGAGGGAGGCGGTGATCCTGAAATTCCCGAAGACACCACCACACAGTTAGGCCGCTATGGCAGCTTCTCGCTCGACGAGAACGGCCAATCGACCTTCGACTTCGAAAACTCTACCGACTATGTGATTATCGGCGTCAGCCAGGGTGTGAAGAACCAGATGGGAGCCGACCGCATCCGCGCCGACTACAGCGTGGACGATGTGAGCAACTTCCTGTGGGTTTGGAGTAACACATACAACTCTCAGCCCAGCCAGGGAGTGAACTCCTTCGGCCTTGATGAGACCTACAACAGCTATACCGTGGGTTCGGTAGGCTGGTCGGGCTTAGGCTATGCTTCGCAGGGCACTGGCAAGGACCTGACTATGCTTGAGGAAGAGGACGACTATATTCTTCACTTCGCCATGCGCGGCACCGACCCGCTGATGCACACCAACCAGGGCCTCTATGTGGGCGATGCCGGCTTTGCTATCGGCAATGCGGCCTACATCGATGGCAGCAAGCGCCTGCCAGCCTTGGGCGACTATGTGCGCGACGGCCGCTGGTGCTCATTCGACATCCCGGTGAGCGTGCTCAAGAGTCTGCGAAATCCCATGTTCGGCACCACGGCATCGGCCTATATGAGCAACGTGTTTGCCGTGCTCAGCGGAGGCGTTGGCGGAGCACAGTTGCAATTCGACAACGTGTTCTTCTATAAGAACCCCAACGTAGATACAAGCCTGCCCACTACCGACGACGAAACCAACATTGGTAAATATGCTTCGCTTGCTCTCGACGAAGACGGCCATTACACGTTCGACACCGAAGACGGATATGACTATGTGATTATAGGCACCGGCAACGGATTCAAGGAAATGGTACAAGACAAAATTGTGGCCGACTATAGCGTTGACGAGGTGCACAATTTCCTTTACGTTTGGGACAACACTTACATAGCACTTGAATCAGAAGGCGTCAACTCTTTGGGATTTGAAGAGTCGTACAATCACTATGCCGTGGGCAACATCGGCTGGTCTGGACTGGGATATGCTTCGCAAGGCCAAGGCAAAGACCTGTCGATGCTTGACGACACTTATTACCTGCACTTCGCCATGAAGGGCAACGACATCATCAAGCATAACAACCACACCATCGGAGTGGGTAGTGCCCAGTTTGTGATTGGCAACAGCACCACAGGACCTGTGATGCTTGGCGACTACAAGCGCGACGGACGCTGGTATAACTTCGACATTCCTTACTCAGCAATACGCTCGCTGGTGGGCAATCCGTTTGCCGACGAAGGTGGTGAGCAGGCATTCTTGGGCAACGTGTTCTCGGTGCTCAGTGGTGGCGACACCGGTGCTGAGCTGCAGTTTGACAATGTGTTCTTCTACAAGCGTCACAGCGACAGCGACCTGCCCGGCTTCGACCCCGAGTTGGGACAGTATGGCAGCAAGTCGCTTGATGAAAACGGTGAGCCCACCTTCGACCTCAGTGCCCACAAGGACTATGTGCTCGTGTCGTTAGGCGAGAATGAGGCACAGCGCATCAAGGATGTCACCCTTGCCGACTATCGCCCCGACGATGTGAACCACTTCCTCTACATCTGGGACGGGACCTATTCACCTGTAGCGGTGAGCGGTGTGAACTCCTTCGGTGAGCAAGAGGGCTACAATGCCTATTCGGTGAACAGCGTGGGCTGGTCGGGATTAGGCTTCGCATCGACGGGCGCAGGTAAAGACCTGTCGATGCTCGACGATAGCTTCTATCTGCACATCGCCTTCAAGGGCGATGATGCCGACGAACATGTGAGCCACGCCGTGCGTGTGGGCAATGCTCAATTTGCAGTGGGTAATAAGCCATTTGCCGATGGTGGTAACGTGTTGGGACTCTTAGGCGACTTCAAGCGCGACGGACAGTGGTACTCACTCGACATCCCGTTCAGTGAGCTCTCGGCACGCGCCAATCCTGTGTTTACCGGAGCAGCCAACTATGTTGACAACGTTGTGGCACTGCTCAGCGGTGGTGTGGCCGGCACCAAGCTCAACTTCGACGCAGTGTTCTTCTATCGCAATAAGAGCGAAGTGACAGGCGACGTGAACGGCGACAGCATTGTCGATATCGATGATGTGAATGCAATAATCAATATCATTTTGAATAAAGCTCAGGCTTCGGACTATACCGGAATAGCCGATGTGGACGGCTCGGGCGGCATCGACGTGGACGACGTGGATGCGGTTATCAAGATAATATTGGACAACTAAAGGTTAATGCAGCCTTAATAAATTGAAGAGGATGTGCCGGAATTTGTTTTTGGCACATCCTCTTATAAAACTCGAGTTTCCGACAGTCAGAAACTTGAATAATACACCTAAACTATGATAGACCAGATATTGAATTTCAACAAGCAGTTTGTGGCCAGTAAAGGCTATGAGGCCTATTTGACCGATAAATACCCCGATAAAAAGCTGGCAGTGCTCTCGTGCATGGACACCCGGCTCACCGAGCTACTGCCGGCCGCCTTAGGCCTTAAAAATGGTGATGCCAAGATCATCAAAAACGCCGGTGGACTGGTTATCTCAGCTTTCGACTCGGCCATGCGCAGCCTCATTGTTGCCATCTATGAGTTGGGAGTGGAGCAAATCATGGTAGTGGCACACTCGCATTGCGGGGCATGCCACATGAGCTTTGACCACTTCTATCACGAGATGAAAGCCCGTGGTGTGACCGACGACACACTCCTCACCATTGAGAAGTGCGGAATCGACTTGCATCACTGGTTGGAGGGTTTCAAAGATACGCCCACCTCAGTTAGAACGACCGTCGAAACCATCAAGACCCATCCGCTCGTGCCAGCCGACATCGTGGTGCGAGGGTTCATCATCGACTCAGAAACAGGAGAATTAAAAGAAGTTAGATAGGTATGACAATACAAGAATTTCGCGACTACATGGCATCGGGCAAGCCCGTCGGTGGCGGCTCAGATGTCCACATGATGTTTCATCGGCTTTCGCAGGAATCACTGAAGTTAACGGCCGAGATTAATGGTAAATATCACACACCTGAACAACTACACACATTGTTGGAGCAACTTTGGGGCAGAGAGGTGCCCAAGACGGTTGGGATGTTCCCACCGTTTCACACCGACTGTGGTAAGAATACCGTCGTTGGTGAAAGAGTGTTCATCAACATGGGATGCAAGTTCCAGGATCAGGGCGGCATCACCATCGACGAGGGCGCACTCATCGGGCATAACGTGGTGCTGGCAACCATCAACCACGACCTTGACCCGGCCCGGCGTCAGAGCATGAGCTATGCTCCCATCCACATCGGGAAGAACGTCTGGGTAGGGGCCAATGCTACCGTGCTGGCAGGAGTGACCATAGGCGATGGTGCCGTGGTGGCAGCCGGTGCCGTGGTGACCAAGGACGTTGCGCCCAACACGATAGTTGGCGGCGTTCCGGCCAAAGTTATCAAAAAAATAGAGCTGCAAGACAGCTAAATCGCAATTAAATAGTAAAGATAAAGATGCGTGTGTGTTGCCGACGGGTGAGGTGCGAGTGTCGCCCTACCAGCCCTTTGGCGGCGATGATTGCAGCCTGACTGACGATTGCCTGGGGCCGCTTGCGACACACGATACCGATGTAAAACCACATATAATAGAGTTGTAAACAATGGAAGCAAACGGAAAATACCGACACACTTATACAGCGACGGCGTCTGATATTTCGCCCGCCTACAGGCTGACGCCTAATGCCATGCTGATGTACTTTCAGGATTGTTTTGCCCGCCTGATGACTATTCACAATATTGCCGCATTCGATGTTATCAAGCAGCGACTGATGTGGATCATCACAGAAGTTCAAATCGACATTCAACCCACGGTTGCTTATTGGTCGGAGAATTTCATAGTCGAAATATGGGTGAGTGAACTGACGTCGCTCCGCATCTACAGCGACTTCCGCATCGTGCGCAAGGATAATGAGCAGTTGATAGCCTCGGGCACCAGTCAATGGAACATCCTCAACCTCGACACAAAGCGCTTGGCAACCACCGATTTTCTTGCCCACAAGCTCACGGTGGTGCCCGAGCTGATGACAGCAGGCCACAAGAAGGTGAGATTTCCCCAACCTCAGTCAATCGACATGCAGATGGAGCATCGGGCTACCCGGCTCGACCTTGACTTCAATTTCCATGTGAGCAACCGCAGCTATGTGAGCTTGGCCTTGCTGACCATGCCCGACCGGGTGCTGACCTCGCAAATGTTGTCGTCGCTCACTGTGCACTGGCTGCGTGAGACCTATCTTGACGATGTGCTCACATGCCGCATGTCGGCCATGGCCGACGGCAGCTATCTGCACACGCTCACCAATGGCGAGGGCATGCCGGTGTGCGAGTTGATGAGCCGATGGCAACCGCAGGCTGCCACGGCCGATGTGAGCGATGTGTTGAGCCGTGACTTGTGATTTGCAGGCAGTGACAGGGTGGAAGTAGGGAAAATCATAGGCGAGATTGAATGCCTAAATAGTTTTGTGAGCATAGGTAAATTTCATGGCGAGAATAGGGTGAGAATTAAATGGGCGGTGAAGTTTTTTCCTAAAATAAAGTCTGTGACCAATGGAAAAAATTGCTAAATTTGCATCGTTAGGACACAGTAATATTGGAGCGTAATAATTATCAAAGAGGTATGAAGAGAATAATAGTTATTTCAACGAGCCTGCGTAATGGCTCAAACAGCGACTTGCTCGCCGATAAGTTTGTAGAAGGTGCCAAGGCTGCCGGAAACGAAGTGGAGAAGATTTCACTCGTTGGCAAGATCATCCAGTTCTGCAAGGGGTGTTTGGCTTGCCAGAAGTTGGGGCGATGCGTCATAAATGATGATGTGAACGAAATCATGGCCAAGGTGCTGAATGCCGATGTGGTGGTCTGGGCAACGCCTATCTACTATTATGAGATGAGCGGGCAGATGAAAACTCTCATCGACCGCATGAATGCCATGTATGCCCAGGACTATCAGTTCCGTGATGTGTATCTGCTTGCCACGGCAGCCGAAGAAGAAGCCGAGACTCCGAAACGTGCCGAGATGGGGCTGATGGGCTGGATTGACTGCTACCCCAAGAGCCGTCTTGCAGCGACGCTGTTTTGTGGTGGCGTGAATGGTGCCCGTGAGATTGAGGGAAATCGCAAGTTGCAGGAGGCCTACGACTTAGGCCGGGGCGTTTAATGGGCTGACTTAGGTCGGGAGAGTGTTTCTTTCGAGACTCTCGAGCCAAGGTGTGTTGACTGCAGGCAGTTAGATTGCTCATTCCCGTTGATGGCATGAAATAACGTTGGCCAAGAGTTACTGAAATATGGAAATAGAAAACTTGTTGACATTCACCGATCGCCGTCTGCTGAGGGAGTGGTTGGAGCAGAACCATCTTTCGGAGCGCTGTTGCTGGGTGGCTTGCAACAGGTCGAGGACGGCTAAGCCCGACACGCTTCCCTACATCGAAATCGTGGAGGAAGCCCTCTGCTTTGGGTGGATTGACTCCACGCTGAAGAAACTTCCCGACGGGCGATTGGCTCAGCGGCTGTCGCCCCGCCGCAAGGGCAGCCATTGGACCGAACTCAACCGGCACCGGTGCCGTGACCTTGAGCGTCGTGGGCTGATGACAGAATATGGGCGAAAGGCTCTGAATGAAAGCATAGAATGATGAGTATGGCAACAAACAAAATATTAATTGTGTATCTCATTGCCGTCAACGTGGCAACGTTTTTCGTGTATGGCATCGACAAGTGGAAGGCCATGCACGGCAAATGGCGCATCTCCGAAGCCACGCTGATAGGGCTGGCTGTGGCCGGTGGCAGCTTGGGTGCCTGGCTGGGTATGGCGGTGTGGCATCACAAGACTATGCACAAGAAATTCAAGTATGGCATTCCGCTGATTATAGTTGCCCAGATTGCGATAGCTCTGTTGGCCTCGTGCCGCACCAAGCAGGTTGTGGAATTACCTGCGCCCGTGCATGAGCACCGGTATGAGCCGGAGCATTCGGCAAGTGTGTTCTTGGTGATGTATGATGCCGAAGTAGGGAAGGCTCCGCTGTTGGAGGCCATCGAGCACTATGGTTGTGAAGTGGTCTATGACTATCACAGCTTTAATGGTATGGCACTGAAAAAGCCCGTGAATAAGACCCTCGAAGAGACAATGCAGCTATTCAGAAAGGTGAAAGGTGTGCTCACGGTGGAGTACGACCGCATGTATCGCCTGACCGATCCTGTAAAGCCCAGAGTGGAAATAAAATAAAGAATGATTATCTGACTAATTTTTATAAATAACCTTAATCAAACAAGAAAATGAAAAGTTTCAAATCAAATGCGTGGCTACTGCCACAGCCGGTGCTCATTATCGGCACCTACGACAGCGAAGGTAAGCCAAATGCAATGAATGCAGCATGGGGAGGGCAATGGGACATGCACGAAATCATTATTTCGCTCTCTTCACACCAGACGACCGACAATCTTGACAAAAATCCGGAGTTTACCGTAACCTTTGCTACAGCCCGGACCATGGTGGCAGCCGACTATGTGGGCATCGTCAGTGGCCGCACCACGCCCGAAAAGATGGCAAAGACGGGCTGGACCATCGAGAAGGCTCCCAATGTGAACGCGCCGGTGTTCAAGGATTTTCCCATGACGCTTGAGTGCCGCGTGAAGCGTGAAATTGATAAGAGTGCCACCGGTTGCTATCTGATAGCCGAGATAGTTAACATACTCTGTGATGAGGCATACCTGGCCGCCGATGGCAATCCCGATGTTGAGAAGATGGGTATTATCACCTACGACCCTGTTCATCACACCTACATCGAGCTTGGTAAAACCGTGGGCAACGCTTTCTCCGACGGCAAGCAGCTAAAGACGGAGTAAGAAGTGGGCTCAATAAGACATACACTTAACGTGCTCTCGACTATGTTAAGTCGTTGTTGATTAGTTGCTTAACTAATCTGACACACTCTCCCTGGCCCCCTCTAACTCTGAGGGGGATCTGCGGGCGCGGTAACGCGCTGATTTATTGATGGAAATTTTGTCGAACTCACATATGTTTAATTGGGAATGAATATCGAACAGTACCGCGAATATTGTCTTTCGTTAGGTGCCGACGTGGAGGAGAAACTGCCCTTCACAGCATTTCATTATGCAAGCGGAGTGCTGGTGTTCTATGTGCATGGGCACATGTTTTCGTTCTTTGATTGCGACAATTTCGGCATTGTTACGCTCAAGTGTCAGCCCGACCGCATCGGGGAGCTGCGTGCCCTTCACGATTGCGTAGGCAAGCCATTTAACCTGTCGTCAAAGCACTGGATCGGCGTGGATGCAATGGCAGCTCCCGACGACCTGCTGAAGGAGCTCACGCGCAATTCCTATGAGATAGTAAAGGCTAAATATAAGGTGAAACAGCATTAGAATATGAAGGCAATACAGCATATTATTGTCGATAACACGTTGAAGCGAATTGGTGATGCCGAGTTTGCCCACTACCTGTGCCATGCCTATTGCTCAGGTGGCTATTGCACATTTGAGCGAAATGGCCAGGACTATCGGTTTGAGGCAGGCGATTGCATGATTGTCCCGCGCAGGGGTGATTTAGTGAAGAACTTGTGTGAGAGCGATGACTTCAAAGTGGATGTTATCTACGTTACGCAGAAGTTCATTGAAATCAGTACTCCACAGAGCAACTATGGCATGCGAGGGCACTTGTCGCTGTTTCAAAATCCCATAATGAAGCTCACTGCTGAACAGCAAGAAGTGTGCCGCCATAATTTTGAAGCAGTTAAGCACCGCTTGATGCAAACCGGGCATTGTTTCCGTCACGATGCACTGAGGAATGCTGTGGAGTGCATGATTATCGACTTTTTCGACTTTCATGCGCAGCTCTACGGTACCGACAAAATCAGTTCGCAGCAGCATCAGTTGATGGAGCAGTTCATTGAAATGCTTGAGCGTGGTGACTTTCGTAGGAATAGGGACATTAGCTATTATGCCGATAATCTTTGTGTTACGCCAAAGTATCTTTCAGAAGTGTCGAAGAAAGTCAGCGGTATGCCGGCCGCATTCTGGATTACGCGCTATGCTTCGCTTGACATCAGCCGCTTGCTGAGAGACCGAAGGCTGTCGTTTACCGACATTAGCGATATGTTCGGTTTCTCGTCGCTCTCACATTTCAGCCGATATGTGCTGACCAACCTGGGGGCAAAACCGTCCGACTTTAGGGAATAGTATAGGCATGCCGGGCACGACCGGACATGAATGTGAGAATTTGGTAAAAAGCGCCGAAGAATGTGTAATGGCGTGGCCGTAAATTGGCTCTAACTTTGCACCCGTAAACTAACAAACCTAAAATCGAGACAACAATGGATTTCAGAATGCAAGACCGCGCAGAGTTGAAGGCATTAGTAGATTTCTACGCAACCGAGAGCGACAAGAACAACCAGGACTGCTATGTGGAGATTTTCCGTCCCGATATCAAGCTCGACGTGTATTTCGGCGACAAGTTAGGGTTGCAAGCCCGCGATGTGCAAGACATGATTAGCCAGTACAAGGCTTTCGGTGCCGCCAAGGTGTCGTTCCACATGAACGGACAGCAGAACGTGGACTTCGTGGACGAGACTCACGCCACCGGAACTTGCTATGCCCTGGCAACATTGGTTACAGAACAGGATGGTAAGGACGTGCTGACTACCCACGCCGTACGTTACTACGACAAGTACGTGAAGATTGATGGCCGCTGGTGGATTGCCGAGCGTGAGCAGCACTTCGAGTGGTCAACCAATCAAACCTTATAACATTATTGTGCAATGGGAAAGATACTAATAGCCTACTACTCTCGCCGTGGTGAAAACTATGTGAACGGCAGCATCAAGAACCTTGCAAAGGGTAATACAGAGGTCGTGGTTGAAAAAATCAAGGCTCTGCTACCCGATGCCGATGTGTTTCAGATTGAGACCACCTACGAGTATTCCAAGTCGTATATGACCTGCATCGAGGAGGCTAAGCAGGAGTTGCGTGATCAGGCACGTCCTGAGGTAAAGAACGCGCCAGAGAGCATCGACGACTACGACACCATCATCTTGGGTTACCCCAACTGGTGGGGTACGATGCCGATGGTGTGCTACACATTCCTTGAGTCGTATGACTTCACGGGCAAGCGCATCATCCCTTTCTGCACCAATGAGGGTTCGGGCATGGGAAGCAGCGTGCGCTTCATAAAGAAACTTTGTCCTGGCGCCATCGTTGAAGACGGAACACCGATACATGGTGCCGAGGCCGCCGGTGCCGACCGTGAGGTTAGAGAGATTGCACGGTTGGTAGAATAATTGCCAACGACGAGCTTCATGGCCCGCGCAAGGATGGCTATCTGAAGATGATTGAAGGTATGCCGGCGCGTCGTGCCGGAACACCCGACGAAGTGGGCGA
>DGVT01000040.1 GCA_002395965.1 Porphyromonadaceae bacterium UBA4277 | reverse complement strand
TCGGCATCGTGCTCCAGGTGTCCTACGTCGGTAATATTGCGCACATATCGCACCTTGTAGCCTAAGTGCTGCAGGTAGCGAAACAGAATATCGAATGTGATGGCAGGCCGCGTGTGACCCAGGTGTGGGTCGCCATACACGGTGGGGCCGCACACATACATGCCCACATGGTTGCCCTCGATGGGCACAAAGTGCTCTTTGCGCCTGGTGAGAGTGTTATAGATGAATAATGGATGAACCATTTTGACTAATTATGAATTATGAATTAAGAATTTTGAATTAAGACAAGGTGTAGAGTAGTGCCAAGCATTGCTTGGTAGTTACGAGCTTTTTTAGTAAACGAGCTTTTTTAAGTAAACGAGTAAACAAGTAAACGAGTAAACAAGCTGGCTGACGCTTGAATAATTCAGAATTATGAATTAAGAATTAAGACAAGCCGTCAAGTAGTGCCAAGCATTGCTTGGTAGTTACGAGCTTTTTAGTAAACGAGCTTTTTAGTAAACGAGTAAACAAGCAGCTAACGCCGACTCTCGGTTCTCGCTTCTCGGTTCTCGGAGCCACTTAACTCTTATTACTTAAAAACTTAACTTACGCTTGTCCCTTAGGCAGTGGGAAGTCCATAATCTGGCCTGCGCCACCGGCCGGCTTGCGCGGGGTGATTTCGCCGAAGGTCTTCTCATAGCGACTGATGTTCTCGTTCAGGGCAATGAGAAGCTGCTTGGCATTTTCCGGAGTCATAATTATGCGGCTCTGCACACGGGCCTTGGGAGTGTTGGGAGCCATGAGTATCATGTCGAGGAAGAAATCGTTGGGAGAGTGAGTGATAACAGCGAGGTTAGCGTAGCGTCCCTGCATCTCGTCGGCGGGAACTTCGATTTGTAGTTGTTTCTGATTTTCGTTTGCCATAATTGTGTTTTTTTAATGTGTTATCATAAAAACGTTGTAAAACGTTGTGAATTAATACAGTTGAAAGTCGTGAATGGTGTCGGTGGGATGCAGCACGTCGGGCGTGTGCAGTCTCAAGACCCGCCTTCCGTTGCCTCGCCACACGGTGCCCACATAGAACGATGCGTAAAACTGCCGCCAGTGCCTTGTGGTGTCGCCAAACACGTTGTGCACCATGTAGCACTGCACCGTGTCGCGGTGCCATGTGGTGCTGTCGATTATCATGTAGAAGTGACGGCTACGGCCGGTATATTCGAGCTGGCCGTGCATGTTGATGTAATTACCGGTTCGCCACACTGTGCGCAAGCGCATGGGCGAGTTGCCGGCCAGATACTGCTGCAGCGGCTTGGTGGTGTAGCGCAGCGAGTCGCTGATGATAGCCGATGCGGCATATGCCGTGATGCGGCGCACAGTGTCGGCAGCGCTGTAGCTGCCGTCGTAGGCATAGCGCAATAGCACGCGCCGTCCGGCATAGCTGTCCTGCGGGGCATGACTGCCGTCGGCTATCAGGTTCACCGCCGGCGCGGCGGTGCGGCTTTCCAAGCGATACATTTCCTGCCCGTCGGCACCCAGACCCATATAGGTGACAATGTCAAGGCGATAGTCGGTGTAGGCTCGGTCTATGTCCTCACTGCTGTTGCATGCCGCCATGGCAAGCACCAGCATGGCTGCCAGCACGATTATATGTGAGTGTCTTGCTGTCATTGTTCAAAATTACCATCGACCATGCGCAGAGTGCGGTCGGCCTCGGCTGCCAGGGTCTCGTCGTGCGTGACGATGACCAAGGTTTGCTTCATGTCGTCGCGCAACCTGAAGAACAGGCGATGCAGCTCTTGCTTGTTGGCAGTGTCGAGACTGCCGCTGGGCTCATCGGCAAGAATCACTTTCGGGCTGTTGACCAGCGCCCTGGCCACAGCCACACGCTGGCGCTCACCGCCACTGAGCTGTGCCGGCTTGTGCGTCAAGCGGCCGCTCAGACCCATATAGTCGAGCAGCTCGGCAGCGCGCTTGTGTGCCACATCGCTTTTTTCACCGGCAATAAGGGCCGGAATGGCCACATTCTCGATGGTGGTGAATTCCGGTAGCAGCTGGTGAAACTGGAACACAAAACCTATGTTCCTGTTGCGAAAGTGAGCCAGCTCGTTGTTGCTCAGGCGGTTCATCTCAGTGCCATCGTAGGTCACCGTGCCGCCATCGGGACGATCGAGGGTGCCCAGGATTTGCAGCAACGTCGTCTTTCCGGCGCCGCTGGGACCCACGATAGAAACTATCTCGCTGTCACCTATGGTCACATTCACCCCACGCAACACCTCGAGCGAGCCATAACGCTTGATGATATTTCTTGCTTCAATCATAGTGTTGAGAGCCTAAAGTAAATTTCTGAGTACAAAATTAATGATTATTTTGCTCCTAAGTGCAGAACATATCAAAAAAATGTAGTAATTTTACAAACTTAAAGTAAACGACACAAAACAAAATCAGTTTTATGGCCAGAGCGAGTCGAATATTATTGCTTCTCACATGCCTAATGGCGGTGCTCGCTGTGCATGCACAAGACGACATTCCCTATTATGGTCCGGGTCCCGACTGGGTTCCGCCGCTTCAGGCCTATGTCGTGGCTACCGACCTGCCTAATGCTGTGAACTACCTTCCCGCTCCGCCCGACACCGCCAGTGCAGCTTTCATCAGCGACATGATAAAGTGGCAGTGGGGCAAGTCGATACGTCAGAATGCCAACGGCACGCGCACCACGCGCGGCTCACAGGCGTGGAACGACTCGCAATATGGCTACCCACGGTGGTACAACGTGCTGGCTACCATCTTCAGGGTTACACTGAACAAATTTCCCGGCATGGGCGGCTTTGTCTATAACGTGGGCGAGGCCGGCTCGGTGAGCACGCAGTATGCCAAGCTATATCACAAGCGCCGCCGTCCCATTCCACAACTGAACGACACCACCTGGGGGCGCTATGACGAGTATGACGACATGTTGACCAGCTACTCGTTCCCGTCGTCGCACACGGCCTTTGGCTGGGCGGTGGCCCTGGCCATTGCCGAAATGGTGCCCGAGCTGGCCGACACCACGCTGGCACGCGCCTACAGCTACGGCGAGAACCGCACAATAGTGGGAGCTCACTGGAATAGCGATGTGGAGAATGCCATCCTCACGGCCTCGGCTGCAGTGGCCCACCTGCACACAATAGACGCCTTCAAGCAGGGCTTCAACAATGCCCAACAGGGATATTACAATTACTACGGCAAAGAGCCGCCGACCGACACACCGCTGCCCAATGGCCGCCGAATTCAGGGCTATAGCATGGTGGACACCGCCAGCTCCTACTACTATGCCGACGTGGCCCAATACTGGGAGGCAAAGAGCCTGCGCGACACCGACCGCGGGCTGGAGGCCCAAGTGGATGCCAGCGACTCGGAGCGTGCCTTGCTGCAAATGTATAGCAACATACTGGGTAAGCCTCTCGTAATCAGCACCAACCCCGGCATTGTGCATCTTGTGCGAGCCGCCCGGGAGGCGATTATCGAGTCGGCACAGCAGATGAGAGACGCAGCACCATTCAAAAAACGGCCCTATGTGCAGCTGGGAGAGCCCACCCTGCTACCCGGCGAAGAAGCCTATTATGCCGACAAGAGCAGCTACCCGTCAACCAAAGCCATGCTGGGCTGGGGACTGTCGCTACTGCTGGCCGAGGTGGCCCCCGAGCACAATGAGGCCCTGCTCAAGCGCGGGTACGACTATGGGCAAAGCCGCGTGATTGCCGGCTACAACTACCCCAGCGACGTGATGGCCGGACGCATCCAGGCCTGCGCTGTGATAGCTCACCTGCACAGCAAGCCTGAGTTCAAAGACATGATCGACGATGCGATAATGGAATATAACGACGACCTGCGGCTCGTAACCCAGGTCAACGACATCAACGCCCATAAACCTGCTCCCGACCGGTGGTACACCACCACCGGAGTGCTCTTGACATCGCCGCCCGAGACACCGGGCATCTACATCCACAACGGGCACAAAGTCGTGGTGCGCATTGGTGACCGATGAATTAATTATTAACCGCATAAAATAAGACTACACACTATGAGAGGAAAAATGAAATTTGGCCTGAACATCCCCACCCGATTAGTCTTCGGAGCTGGGGAGTTGAAAAACATACACACACTTGACCTGCCGGGCAAGTGCGCTTTAGTAGTGGTGAGTGCAGGCAACTCAATGAAGCAAAACGGCTATCTCAACACGTTGCTCAACGGCCTGAAGAAAGCCGGCATAGAAGCCGTGGTCTTCGATCGCGTGCAGCCCAACCCCATCAGGCAGCATGTGATGGAGGGCGTGCAGGTGTGTGCCGAGCATAAGTGCGACTTCGTTATAGGCCTGGGTGGCGGCAGCTCAATCGACACTGCCAAGGCCATAGCCATCACTGCCGCCATGGGCGGCGACTTCTGGGACTATGTGCAGGGTGGCACAGGTGGCGGCAAGCCCGTAACCGCAGCACTGCCCATCGTGGCCATTCCATCCACAGCCGGCACTGGCACCGAGATTGACTTGTGGGGAGTGATTACTAATGAGCAGACGCACGAAAAAATGGGCTTCGGCACGCCACTCATCTACCCGCGCCTGGCCATCGTCGATCCTGAACTGATGCTCACCGTGCCTCCCAAGCTCACGGCCTATCAGGGCTTTGACGCCTTTTTCCATGCCGCCGAGGGCTATATTAGCCAGGCCCACTCACCCATCAGCGACCTTTATGCCCTTGAGGCCATACGCCTGCTGTACAAATATCTGCCCGTGGCCGTGGCCGACGGCAACAACATGTGGGCACGCATCAAGGTGGCCTGGGCCAGCACACTGGCCGGCATGGTAGAGAGCACCAGCTGCTGCACGGGTGAGCACGCCCTGGAGCATGCCATGAGTGCATTCTACCCCGAGCTGCCTCACGGTGCCGGACTGATAGCCATCAGCGGGGCTTACTTCAAGACGTTCAAAAACGACGTTATGAAACGCTTCATGAAGATGGCCGAGAAGATGCGGCAGGTGAAGAGCGCCCGTCCAAGCGACTTCCTGGATGCCTTAGAGGTGATGAAGCGCTCATGCGGCGTGGATGACGTGCGACTGAGCGACTGGGGCATCACCATGACCGACTTTGACCGCTTTGTAGATAATGCTGTGGCCACAGGCGGGGCAATGCTCGAACTTGACCCGCGCTTCCTCAACAGGCAGGAGCTGCTGAGCATCTACATGGACAGCTATAAATGACGCCGCTCGGGCAACAGCCCGCATTGCAGCCGGCACAAGTTGCCATACAGGCTTGCGCGCGTGTTTAGCGCCAAAAAACACAGCTTGCAGCCCCGCCCGGGGCATCGCACTGTTATTAAGACATTTATGTGATAATTGAGTCCACCTGAAAAATTCAAGAAACAACCATTTTGAAGTTTTCAAGTGGACTCAAAATAACATTAGGTGATTGATTATGATTACAAAATTGGACATAAAAGACGTGCCGATGATGACAACAACGACACGCTACTATGACGGAGAACTATTCTTTGCCGATAACATCACAAGTGTGCCCACGCTGGCAAGAGTGTTTCAAGTGCGCTTTGTGGCAATTGTGATTTGTGTGGACGGGGAGCTGAAGCTCAGGCTTAATTCTCAGGAATTCAGCATCAAGCGATTTGATGCACTGTTTGTCGATGCGGCAACGATAGTAGATATTGTGAACCGTTCGCCCGATTTCTCTTGCAAGATCTTAGCCACGTCAGCCGATACGGCCTTTTCTTTCGTTAATAATAATTTCTTTGAGGCCGCCCTTGAAATCCAAGCATCACCTGTAATCCATCTGAGCGACGAAGAGATATCGCTAATGCTAAAATACTATGAGCTTGCCGACTACAAGCTGCTTCATGCCGAGGTGGGAATGAGCCGAGAGTCGATAGGCCTAATAGTGAAGGCCTATGCCTGCGACCTGCTCACATGCGCCTATCACCACTTCAACCACAAGGAGGCTGTGCTGCTGAGGCAAGGCGACAAACTCTACCGGCGCTTCATGACCATGCTGGCCCGTGGACAGAGCCTCTCACGCAGTGTGCAGTGGTATGCCGACGAGCTGTGTGTCTCGCCCAAGTATCTTACCACCATTTGCCGCCAGCACGCTAAAAAGACCGCCGGCGAGCTAATTGCCATGAGCATGGTGGGCCGCATCAAGCAGATGCTGCTCTACAGCGACTTGTCGATAAAAGAAATATCGTCGCAGATGGGGTTTACCAATCTTTCCTTCTTCGGGAAATATGTGAAGAAGCACTTGGGTCTTTCGCCCAATGCCTATCGTAATGCCAACGGCTATACCGGACAGTGAGCCGATGCAACTGTAAAGGCGCCCCCACCTACGGGTTGCGGCGTGCCAGGCGTGCTATCTGTGTCTCGCCGCCCCATGTCTTGTCGCCCAACTTGACGAGTATCTCAGTGTCAAGCGGCAGGAAGATATCCACCCTTGAGCCGAACTTTATGAACCCTACGAAGTCGTCGAGGTCAACCTGGTCGTTTGGCTCTACATAAGTGACGATGCGGCGGGCGATGGCCCCGGCAATCTGCCTGACCAGGATGTCGTCGCCGGCTGGCGTGGTGATGACAATGGTTGAGCGCTCATTATCGGTGCTCGACTTGGGCAGGTTGGCAGCCAAGAAGCGGCCGGAGTGATGCTTGACATACTTCACTTCACCGGCCACCGGAACCCAGTTGGCATGCACGTTAAACACAGTCATGAACACCGACAGCTGAATCACATTGCGGTGCAGGTATTCGTCTTCATAGACTTCCTCAAGTGCCACTACCGTGCCATCGACGCTCGACACCACGGCCGAGCCGTCGCGGTCGCCCTTGAAGTGACGGCGCGGGAGCCTGAAGAAGTTCAGGACAAGGGCAAACAAAATTACCGATAGCACGATAAATGCTATGGGAATGGGCTTGTACTCAATAAACATGTAGGCCGCAAGGTTGACGACCACAAGAATAAACAGCACTACGGCTATTATGTTTTTACCTTCGTGATGAATTTTTACTTTCATGTCGGTTGTGATTTATCGTGACGTTTGGTTAGTTGCAAAATAAGTCGTCATGAGCTGCTTCACGCGCGGTGAGAGCTTGACCAGGGCAAACATCGTGCAGCAGGCCATCAGTGCAAAGGCAATGTCCATGAGACTGACCAGGGCATCCAGTGGCATGACGGCAGCCACCACAATCATTGCCAGATAGTAGTAGTTATAGAACTTGATGCGGCGCGTGCCAAACAAGAAGCCGGTGCACTTCTGGCCATAATAGGAATAGGATAACATCGTTGAGAATGCAAAGCACAGCACGATGGCCATGAGCAGGTAGTGCCCCACTCCCGGCAGAAGCGTCCCGAACGAGTTGAGCGCAATGTAAAGCCCCTTCACTCCTTCAACACCGGTATATTGGCCGGCCAGCAAAATGGGTATTGCTGTGAGCGTGCACACGAAACCCGAGTCGATGGCCGGTGCCAGCATGGCAATGAGTCCCTCCTTGATGGGGTCGGTGTTCTTGGACGCTCCGTGCATCATCGAAGCTGTGCCCACGCCGGCCTCGTTGACCATGGCTGCACGGCGGGCACCGGTCAGGGCCACAAAGGCAAAGCCTCCCAGCCCGGCACGCCAGTCGAAGGCTCCCTCAAAGATTGAGGCAAACACGCCTGGCAGGCGGTGATAGTTAAGTGCAATAACCATCAGCACCAGTAGCAGATACAGGATAACCATGATGGGGACCAGTCGTGATGCCCACTTGGCAATGCGCCCTATTCCACCCAGTATCACAGCTCCCACGATGAGAACGATTACAATGCCCATGGTGAAGCGGAGCCCCACGGTGTTTTCAATTCCCATGGGTGAGGTGAACACTGTGGTGACGCTCTCTACCAGCTGATTGGCCTGCATGAAGCAGAGCGTACCCACCAGGCCGAAGATGGAGAATGCCACCGCCAGCGGTCGCCAGTTTTTACCCAGGCCCTCGGTGATGATATACATCGGGCCGCCTTCCACCTCGCCACGGTCGTTACGTCCCTTGTACATTATCGACAAGGCACCCTCGAAAAACTTGGTTGACATGCCCACTATCGCACTCACCCACATCCAGAAGATGACACCCGGGCCGCCTATTGATATGGCTATTGCCACGCCGGCAATGTTGCCCATGCCCACGGTGGCGGCAATGGCACTGAGCAGTGCCTGCACCGAGCTGATTTGGCCGGTTGTCTTGCCGCTGTCTTGGGCCTGGCGGTCGCGCAAGGCGCGCACGGCCCACGGCAGGCGACGAAGCGACACTCCGCCCGAATAGATGAAGAAGAATAAGCCGCCGCCTATCAGCAGCAGAAACTCCGGGTAGCCACACAGGGCATCACCTGCAGCTATAATCCATTGTCCTATTTTGTCGAGCATATAAAATCTCTTTTAGTTGGTTTTGTGCTAAATTATATAACGTGTTGTTCTCGTCACACGACCACGCCTCATCTTGTGCGGTTACGGTCGTTCTGGTAGTCGCGGTATTTATTGCCGCTATATGTGGCGTTGCCGAAGCCGCGCGAGTTAAATTCATCTTCGTCCTCGTCTTCGCCATTGCCGTTTTTCTTCTTTTTATTATCGTTTTTCTCTAAGCTGTTGTTCTTTTTCTCTGGCTTGTTTTTCTTGATTGCCTCGGGCTTTTGCAGGTCGAGTGCGGTCTCATAGATGTTCCACAGCTGTTCCACATCCCAGTTACTGCGCAGTTTCACCACTTTGGGGAAGTAGTACACCTCTTCGGGCTGCAGGTGCAGGGCATAGTTGCCGGTGTCCCAGCGTCCGTTGCCGTTGCTGTCGAGGGTGAGGCGCATATAGTAGGACTCGGCCGGAACGTTGTCGAAGGTGGCAACGCCATCGACCACAGTTTGCGAGCGTATGGGCTTCTCGGTATTGTCGAGCAGCTCGATGAACGCCCCACTCTTGACGTTGACTCGAACCAAAAGGTTGGCATATTCCTCCAGGGCCTTTATGCGGAATTCGGCACTCACCGAGTCGTTCTCCAGCCCGTAGATGGTGGTGAAGGCACCTTTGTCAACCGTCAGGCGGTAGGATGAGTCGGGCTCGAGTTGCATGGGCAGCTTGAAGGTGAGGATGTCATAATCATCGGCCGGAACAAAATCGGCTACCGGCAGCTCTTCCCACAGCGAGTCGTGCTTCATTTCCAGGCTCACGCGAGTCATGTCGATATGCCGAATAGGAGCATCTATCTTCACTTTGATCGAGTCATACACTTCAAGAGCACCTTTTTTCACTATTTCCATCTTGGCTGTGGCGGTGTGCGGTGCGAGTGCCTTCTCCAGGTCGGCCACTTCGGTAGAATCCACATCCTTGCCTTGTGCCATGCGCTCACGCAGTTGTGTTAGGCGCTTGACGTTTTCGTCGTGCTCCTTTTGCTGTTCACGCTCCTGCCTGACGAGATAGGCCGGCTTGGTATATGCAAACTTAATTGTGTCGTTGTACCACACCACATGGTCGGTGCTATCTACCTTTAGATATTGTGCGGCCACCATGATGGAGTCGGCCTTAATCAGCGTCGAGTCGGTGAGCCAGTAGGTGAGCGAGTCGGCACGGGCAGTGCGCTCGAGCCTATACCAGTCATCGCCGTAGATGCCATGAGGCTGCAGCACTTGCAAGCGGGGCAGCGTATCGACTGCAGCCCCGAACATGATGTGCAGTTTAGATGGCGAGGGGCGCGAGGTGGTTTTCAGGTATAATGCCTGATAGTTTTCGTTGAACATCGTGAGCAGGATGTTGTTAGGCAGAAACTCGGTGTGGGTTGCTGTCACCACGGTGTCGATGCGGTGGTCGAAGGTGAACGTCGTGTCTTGCGATGTGAATGTGCTTGTCGATGGCTCGATGATGCGGTCAAGGAAAGCAATGTCCTCGGTACGTGCCATGCGATAGTCGCCGTCAACATCGTTGAGGGCAAAGACGTGGTAACGCCCCGGCTTGAGCCCCATGATGGTGAACTGCCCCAGGTCGTTGGTGCGGGTGATGCGTTCTAATGGCAGCCGGGTGAAAGCCGTGTCGCTGAGATTGCTGTGCAACCCCACGAGCACATGCTGGAGCGGCTCGAGGTTATTGGCATTAAGCACGATGCCTGAGATGCGCAGTGAGTCAATCTCGCTGCCGGTGGAAAAGGTGAAGGCGTAGCCGTCGAGCTGGTTGCCCTCGTTGTTGTCTTCGATGGAATTGGAGAAGTCGATGACATAGGTGGTTTCGGGACGCATTGTGTCGCGCAGCTCAACGCTGATTTTCTTGCCTAACGACTTGATTAATGGCGGATTGCGCTGCGCGGGCGACACCACGACTTTCTTTTGCTGGTCTTTGATGTTGACAATCTCGTTGAAGGTGATTTCCACCTTATTGCCATCGTAGCCGGTCATGCCCATGGCCGGAGAGGTTTTCACCACATGCGGCGGGGTGTAGTCGCGCGGGCCGCCTTCGGGCGAGCCAATGTTGGCGCAACCTGCAAGCAGTCCGGCCGCAATAGTGGTAATCAGTATTGCAACAAGTGCGTTATAATAATATTTTATTCTGCTTCTTGTGTCTCGCATTTCGCGTTTCAATTCACCTTGTTCTCGGGATGTCCTTCCATGAACGTCTTCAGGTTGCGGGTGATGACCACCATGAGCCTGGCTCGTGCCTCGGCACTTGCCCAGGCAATGTGGGGCGTGAAGTAGCAGTTGGGAGCGCTCAGTAGCGGGCTGTCGGCCTTGGGCGGCTCCACGGCCATCACGTCGAGCCCGGCAGCCAGGATGCGGCCTTGTTTCAGGGCATCGGCAAGCGCCTGCTCGTCGATAAGCGGGCCGCGAGCAGTGTTAAGCACAATAGCCGTAGGTTTCATCAGCGCCAGACGGCGGCTGTCGATCATGCCGCGCGTGTCGGGCGTGAGGGGGCAGTGCAGGCTCAGCACGTCGCACTCGGCCACAAGGGCATCCAGGCTCTCAGCCTTGGTCACGCCCTCGGGAAGCTGCTGGGCACTCTTCGAGGTATAAGCCATCACACTCATGCCTAATGCCTGGGCTATGCGCGCCACAGCCTGACCAATCTGTCCAAATCCCACTATTCCCATGCACTTACCTGCCACTTCGGTCAGGCGAGTGTCGGTGAAGCTGAAGTCGGGGCAACGGCTCCACATGCCGTCGCGCACCTCGTCGGTGTAATGCTGCACCTGGCAGCAGATGTTAAGCAGGTGGGCAATGGCAAGTTGAGCCACCGAGGGGGTGCTGTAGGCCGGCACGTTGGTGACAACGATGCCGTGGTCGCGCGCGGCTTCAATATCCACGATGTTAAATCCGGTGGCTATCACCCCTATGTAGCGCAGCCGCGGCCATTGCTCCATCATCTGGCGGGTGATTACAACCTTATTGATGAGGATGGCATCGGCTTCCTTGCCGCGCTCGACAATCAGCTCGGGCGGAGTGCGGTCATAGAGAATGAGGTCGCCCAGTTCGCGCATGGGTTGCCAGGAAAGGTCGCCGGGATTGCCGGTGTATGCATCTAAAACTACGATTTTCATGTCATTATTCAATTTGTGCCGAAACAGGATTTAGCCCTTCACCGACGGCAATAACGGCAGTAGGCGTTCCCATACAGCAAAATGTTAGGTTTGCTCGTTATTTATTAAAATGGCAAAGTTACAACTTTATTATTAAATTTACAAATCGCCACTTCGGGCCGGCAATGATAACTTATTTACAAATAATGCAATATTGTGGGAATTTATTTATAACTTTGCACACCCAAGGCGGCAAGCAGGGCTATGTGATGCCTTGCTGCCGAAGCGGGAAAATGCTTCATAAACACGCCATAAAACCTATAAATAATGAAAAAAGTATTTCTTATACTTATGCTGGCCGCCTGGGTGGGCTGGACTGCAAAAGCCGATGTGACGATTAATTCCTCCACATTTCCCGACAATGTGTTTCGCGCTTTCATCTCAAGCAATTACGACACCAACTCTAATGGTGTGCTAAGCACAGCCGAGCTGGCTGCTGCCACCAATATCGACCTTAACGGCAAAGGCGTTACTAACCTTACCGGCATCATTTCTTTACCTCGGTGAGCCAAGAAATGGCATCTATTTAGTAACTTTGTATCGAAAAAAACTGTTTTGTAAATGGCTAAAGATAACACGTTGACACCCATGATGCGGCAGTTCATGGAGATGAAGGCCAAGCACCCCGACGCAATTTTGCTGTTTCGCTGTGGCGACTTCTATGAGACCTACCTGCAAGACGCCATTACCGCCTCTGAAATCTTAGGCATCACGCTCACGCGCCGCTCCAACGGCTCGTCGGCGGCGACCGAGATGGCCGGCTTCCCGCATCATGCCCTCGACACCTACCTGCCCAAGCTGGTGCGTGCCGGCAAGCGTGTGGCCATTTGCGACCAGCTCGAAGACCCCAAGCTCACCAAGAAGCTCGTCAAGCGCGGCATCACCGAGCTGGTGACACCAGGCGTGGTGGTGGGCGGCGACATACTCGACCGCAAGGAAAACAACTGGCTGGCGGCTGTGCACTTCGGCAAGCGCATGCTGGGCGTGGCGTTTCTCGACATCAGCACGGGCGAGTTTCTCACTGCCGAGGGCGGTGTCGAGTATATCGACAAGCTGCTCGTGAACTTTGCGCCCAAGGAGGTGCTCATCGAGCGCAGCAACCGCAAGCGATTTGAGGAGTCGTTCTCTAACCATTACCTCACCTTTGAGATGGATGACTGGGCATTCAGCCCCGAGGCTGCCACCGACCGCCTGCTCAAGCACTTCGAGACGCGCAACCTCAAGGGCTTCGGCATTGCAGGCATGGAAAATGCCATCGTGGCCGCCGGTGCCGTGCTGCATTACCTCGACCTCACACAGCACACACAGCTCAAGCACATCACCTCGCTCTCGCGCATCGAGGCTGAGCGATATGTGCGCCTCGACCGCTTCACCATTCGCAACCTGGAGCTGGTAGAAGCCATGGGAGAAGGCGGCAAGTCGCTGCTCGACGTGCTGGACCGCACCATCTCGCCCATGGGCGGCCGCATGATGCACCGCTGGTTGCTGTTCCCGCTCAAGGACGTGCAGGCCATAGAACACCGCCTGGAAGTGGTGGAGCACTTCATGCGCGACACCGACGGGCGGCAGTTGCTCAAGCAGCAATTAGAGATGATAGGCGACCTGGAGCGACTGGTGTCGAAGGCCGCCGTGGGACGCATCTCGCCACGCGAGCTGGTGCAGCTCAAGTGCGCACTGCAGGCCATTGAGCCCATCAAGCAGATGTGCCAGGACAGCACCAGCCAGGTGCTGCGGGCACTGGGCGAGCAGCTCAACCCGTGTGTGCTCATACGCGACAGGATTGCACGCGAGGTTAATCCCGACGCCCCCGTGCAGGCATCAAAGGGAAATATCATCTTGCCGGGGGTGGACCCGCAACTCGACGAGCTGCGAGAGCTCTCGCACTCGGGCAAGGACTACCTGATGCGCATGCAGAGCGCCGAGCAGGAGCGCACAGGCATACCCAGCCTGAAGATTGCGTTCAACAACGTGTTTGGCTACTATATCGAGGTGCGCAACACCCACAAGGACAAGGTGCCGCCCGAGTGGATACGCAAGCAGACGCTGGTCAATGCCGAGCGATATGTGACGCAAGAGCTCAAGGAATATGAAGAGCGCATACTGGGCGCCGAAGAGAAGATTGCCATCATCGAAACCCGACTGTTCAACGAGCTGGTAACGGCAGTGATGGACTACATTCCCGCCATCCAGACCGATGCCACCGTCATCGCACAGCTCGACTGCCTGTGCGCCTTCACACGCGTCTCGCTCGAGAACAAGTATAACCGTCCCGAGGTGGACGACTCGCTCGACATCGACATCACCGACGGCCGCCACCCGGTCATCGAGTGCCAGCTGCCCATAGGCGAGGAATATGTGCCTAACAGCGTGCGCCTGAGCAACGACGACCAGCAAATTATCATCATCACCGGCCCTAACATGGCCGGTAAGAGCGCACTGCTGCGACAGACGGCGCTCATTGCCCTGATGGCACAGATAGGCTGCTTTGTGCCGGCACAGAAGGCACACATCGGCGTGGTAGATAAGATTTTCACCCGCGTGGGAGCCAGCGACAACATCTCATTAGGCGAGTCAACGTTTATGGTCGAGATGACCGAGGCAGCTTCGATCCTCAACAACCTGAGCGAGCGCAGCCTCGTGCTCTTCGACGAGTTGGGACGCGGCACCAGCACCTACGACGGCATCTCCATCGCCTGGAGCATCGTGGAGTACATCCACGAGCACAGCGCCCACGCCAAGACGCTCTTTGCCACCCACTACCACGAGCTGAACGAGATGGAACGCACCTTCAAGCGCATCGTGAACTATAACGTGAGCGTGAAGGAGATCGACGGGCGGGTGGTGTTTGTGCGCAAGCTGGTCAAGGGCGGCAGCGAGCACAGCTTCGGCATACATGTGGCTAAGCTCGCCGGCATGCCCGCCACCATCGTCGATAGGGCCAACAATGTGCTGCGGCAGTTAGAGTCCAACAGCAAGAACGGAGAGGCACTCACCCGCGACCTCGACACCGTGGCCACCTCACGCAGCGGCTACCAACTGTCAATCTTCCAGCTCGACGACCCAGTGCTCGAGCAGGTGCGCGACGAGATACTGCACATCGACATCAACAACCTCACGCCCATGGAAGCGCTCAACAAGCTCCACAGCATCAAGGGCATCCTCACCGGCAAGCACGAGTGAATAAGAATACAGAATTAAGAATTATGAATTGTTCAGGCGTTATCCACTTGTAGCTTGAAGCTGGTAGCTAAACCGGCGTCAGCCAGCTTGTTTACTTGTTTACTTGTTTACTCGTTTACTTGTCTGCTTGTTTACTAAAAAGCCCGTTTACTAAAAAGCTCGTTTACTAAAAAGCTTGTTTACTAAAAAGCCCGTTTACTAAAAAAGAACATGAATAGGAAAGACTTTGAAATAATGGCGCCCGTGGGGTCGTGGGAATCGCTCACGGCGGCTTGGCAGGCCGGCGCCGATGCCATCTACTTCGGTATAGAGAACCTGAACATGCGTTCGCGCTCGAGCGTGAACTTCACTCTCGACGACCTGCACACCATTGTGGCCTGGTGCCGCGAGCGCAACATGAAGACCTACCTGACGGTGAACACCATCATCTATGACCAGGACATCGACTACATGCACCGCATCGTGGATGCCGCCCACGACGCCGGAGTGACTGCCATCATAGCCAGCGACATGGCCACCATACTCTATGCCCGCGCCCACGACGTGGAGGTGCACATCTCCACGCAGGTGAACGTGAGCAACAGCGAGGCGGTGCGCTTCTACTCGCAGTGGGCCGACGTGATGGTGATGGCGCGTGAGCTGAACCTTGAGCAGGTGTATCGCATTCACGAGACCATCAAGCGCGACGACATACGCGGGCCGCACGGCGAGCCGGTGCGCATCGAGATGTTCTGCCACGGCGCCCTGTGCATGGCAGTGAGCGGCAAGTGCTACATGAGCCTGCACGAAGCCTGGTCAAGCGCCAACCGCGGGGCCTGCCGCCAGATATGCCGCCGGGGCTACACCGTGACCGACCGCGAGACGGGCTACGAACTGGCCGTGCAAGACAAGTACATCATGTCGCCCAAGGACCTGAAGACCATCCATTTCCTCAACAAGATGGTGGATGCCGGCGTCACGGTGTTCAAGATTGAAGGTCGAGCCCGCGGGCCCGAATATGTGCGCATGGTGGTGAGCTGCTATAACGAGGCTCTGAATGCCATCATCGATGGCACCTACGGCGATGAGCGCATTGCCGCATGGAACGAGCGACTGGCGCAGGTGTTTAACCGCGGCTTCTGGGACGGCTACTACCTGGGGCAGCGCTTAGGCGAGTGGAACAACAAGTATGGCTCGAGCGCCACCCGCGTGAAAGAATATGTGGCTAAGGGCGTGCGCTACTTCAGCAACATAGGCGTGGCCGAGTTCCTGCTCGAGGCCGGCGAGTTGCACGTGGGCGACGACATCGTGATCACCGGTCCCACCACGGGAGCGCTGTTCCTGACGGTGGATGAAATACGCGTAGGGCTCCAGCCTGTGGAGAAAGCGGTGAAGGGCGACAGCTTCTCGATCAAGACCGGCGAGAAGATACGTCCCAGCGACCGCATGTATCTCTGGAAACCGGTCACCCCGTCGCAGGCGGTCCAGCACCCCATCAGGTAGCAGCCGCCGGCAAGTGCCCAAGTCACTAAAGTTTGGCGAGCCGCACTATAAACAAGAATTATTTAGAGTTCACATAAGTTGGGAAAACAGAGAATTAGATATATCGACGCCTTGCGAGGATTTACCATGCTACTTGTGGTATATGCTCATGTAATGCATTTCTCACTCAACATGAGAGATGTGGCCAGTTCGTTTATCTCATTATTCAGGATGCCCACATTCTTCTTTGTTAGTGGCTATATTGCCTATAAAGCTGTTGAATGTTGGGACTCAAAGTTTTTCTGTGCGCGCCTTAAGAAAAAGGCCATAGTGCAGATAATTCCTGCAGTTGTTTTCTTTACTTTATTTTCACTCGTTCATTACCTTAATCCGGTGAGTGAATTTGCGAGAATAGGATTTGGAAAATTCTGGTTTACAATAGCCCTTTTTGAAATGTTCTGCATTTATTTCATTTTGTCCAGATTAGGGAATGCGCTGGGTGAATGGATTACCGATGCAGGACTTATAATAGTAGCCTTAGCGGGAGTTGTGTATTTCTACTTTTTCAATGTTCTGGGATCCGATAAATTCTTGATATTTCAGGTGGCCAATTACTTCCAGTTTTTCGTCTTTGGACTAATGTGTCGCAAGCATTCCCGTGGTTTTCTTGGCCTTATGGATTACACACGAGTAAGAGCGGGAATTATACTCGTGTTTTTATTGAGTGCTGTCGCCTATGCCTATTATTGGTATAACAATTTAGGCAACAGCCCTCATGCCGCGCTATATCAATTAGGCTTTGGCATTATCGATGCCTATATTGGAGTTATAGCATTGTTTGCCGTGTTTCGTAGCTGCGCGAGTTTCTTCGATAGCACGTCATTAGTTTCAAACGTTTTCTCATTTGTGGGACGCCGCACGCTTGACATTTACCTACTTCACTATTTCTTCCTTCCCGACTTATCGTGTGTGGCAACATGGCTGGCAAGCCATAGTAACACATTGTTAAACTTCTTCGTGTCGGCATCTATTGCACTACTTGTTACAGCAGTGTCACTATTGGCAAGCCGAATAATTCGAATTAGCGATTTTCTCGCGCAATACCTGTTCGGTGCTTCCCCCCCGAGTCGCGCGGCGTGACGCTTCACAAGTGGCCTAAACTTGAATTTATAAAAATAAATTTGATATTTCGACCGATTTAAGCTAACTTCGCAGTCAAAATACACAACCGGGAATGAACGACGATTTTAACGACTACTTTGAGAACGACCAGGTGGTGGAAGCGCCGCAGCCTCATGTTGAGACCCCTCAGGAGCGCGAAGACCGCGAGATAGCCGAGGCCACCATCGAGCGCAGGCACAACACCATGCGCCTGCTGCTCGTCGCCTGCATTGCCCTGCTGGCACTGTTCTTGTGCTGGTGGGTGTGGGCGCGCTACTTCCACCCCAGCGTCGAAGGCCACGAGCGAGGCTACGTCATGCAAGTGGTGAGCGAGGGGGCACTGATAAAATCGTTCGAGGGAAAGCTCATGAGCGAGCGCTATGTGGCCGACACCATCGTCTATGAAGCAAACTTCATCTTCACCATCAGCAACGACTCGATAGCCACCAAGGCCAAAGCCTATGAAGGCACCGGCCAGCGAGTGATTGTGACCTATGAGACCTACCGCGGCAACCTGCCGTGGCGCGGCAACAGCACGACCATCGTGACCGGCATCTGCCCCGACACCACCGTCACGGCCGACACCACCCGCCTCACCACCCGCCGCCCCTATAACCTATAATCCTCAAGCTCACAAAGCGACTGCGCTTTATCAGCTTGAGGATTAAGCAGCCTTGAAAGGTCATTGCAGCCCCTATAAGGGCTTAATAGACGGGTGCCGGCGAGGCCAAACTTTCACCGGCAAATCAGAGCCTTAGCCCACAGGCCGAGGCATCACATGGCCACAGCAGCCTCGAGAGCCAGCTTCATCATCGTGCGGAACGAGTCCTGACGATCCTCGGCACTGAGGGCATCGCCGGTCACCAGCGAGTCTGAAATCGTGAGCAGACAAGCAGCACGCTTGCCCAGCACACGCGCGTTGTGGAACAGCGCAAAACTCTCCATTTCCACACACTGCACACCGAATTTCTCGCGCACGTCAGTCCACTTGATACCGTTAGGTCCGCCATAGAACACATCGCTCGAGTGGATGCGGCCACACTTGCAAACAATGCCCAAGCGTGCGGCAGTGTCGAGAATAACCTTATTCAGCTCAGCACTGGGCTCCAGAATGCGATAGTTCTCACCATTCTGCACCTTGGCAAAACGCGAGTCGCCATAGGCCGAGTCGGCAAGTATCAAGTCATGCACGTTAAGGTCGGGAGAATAGCTGCCGGCCGAGCCAATGCGGATTATGTTCTCCACGCCATAGAAATTAAACAATTCATAAGAATAAATGCCCATGCTGGGCATTCCCATGCCACTGGCCATGACCGACACCGGCTTGCCCAGATAGGTGCCCGTGTAGCCAAACACGTTACGCACCGAGGTCACCAGCTCGGCATTTTCGAGAAAATTCTCGGCCACAAACTTTGCCCGCAGCGGATCACCGGGCATGAGAACGGTCTTTGCAAATGCGCCATCAGCAGCATTAATGTGAGGTGTTGCCATAATATTCTGTCGTTAAAGATTAATTACTTTGCAAAAATAGAAAATAAACTCGAAAAGCACAAGCAATCACATGGAATTTGACTGCCGGGCCACTTTTTTCGCCACAGTGCAACGCCCGATAGTCCCGCACACAAACACACTGCAAATCGGGCGTTTATAAAAATCGTTGAATTAGGCGCTATATAGTCATGCTTGGTGAATTAGTGCGCTCCTGTGAGAGTGAATTTTCACGTTAAAACATTTTCTATCGGGGGGCTAATTATTTGGTATTGAGGCTATTTTCTGACTTCGGCATTTTCAGGGTGAAAATGTGAGAACTGCGGGGCGGCATCGGTTGTGATGCCGCCCCGCAGGGTTATCGGTGTGCCACTGCGGCGAGCATGCCGCCGCAATGACCATGTGTCACACTACACGAGATTACTTATTGACCTTGCTGAAGTACTCGTCGTCGGTAGCAGTGTCCCACCACACAGGCACAGTCCACACATCGTCATCGTTATAGAACGGTGTGATTTTACCCAGCTCTGTTGCATTGTAATTGTACTCGTGCGAGCACTGCTTAATGCGACGCCAGTCTTTGCCCTGTGGAATACCCTTGAGTGAACCAGCGTTCAAATAGTACTCATAAGGTATCTGCCATCCCATGTAATCTTTGTAGTCATGACGACGCATGTCGTTCCAGTTCTGAGTGCTGTAAAGCATTGAGACAAATTTCTGGGTCATGATCTTTTCCATGGTGATGTCGGCAGCAGTACCTATGGCATTGTTCATGAAGTTATCGATCTTCTCCTGATCCATTTGTCCGAACGACGGGCAGGCATCATAGTCGCCACCAGTCCAGATGGTGAGCATCTTGTTGATTTCATCGATGTTGGCCTTGATACCGTTCTTGTAAGCCTCGAAAGCTCCTGCCTTATCGCCCTTGCGGAAGAGTACTTCAGCCTTGATGAAGCAAGCCTCGGTGTAGGTAGCCCACAGATAGGGCGAGTTGGGACGCACATATACCATACCGCTTGAAGGATACCATCCATTCACAGGGCCATACATCACGTTACCATTATTATATACACCCACAGAACCGGCATAAATACCGACATACACCGAGTCGGCTGCGCGCTTATCATTGCTTGGTTGCCAACCACTATTGTCGGCCTTGCGAGAAATGAACACTGCCAGGTTGTCAACAGGGTTCATGCGCACATCACTGTTCAGGTCCACGCCCTTACCGCGCAACCACACCTTCTGGCCATCAACATTATACTGGCGCCAGGGCATGAGCTTGTCGCAGCGGGGATCTTCAATACCCTTGCCGTCGAAGTTGGTCAGCAAGTCTTCAATCCACTTGGTTGGCATTTCCATGTGACGGTTTCCATTGTAAGTCTGATTCCAAAGGAAGTTAGTCTTCATGGGGTCGGTAGAGATGAAGTCGGATGAAGATTCCTTGACATCCTCATGCTGGATATATGTGTCATCGTCGATACTCTGCTGAGCTTTTTCCAGACAAGCAAGGATTTCGGCTTCGTCATACTTACCCTCTTTGTAGCTACCGGGGCCTTTTTTCGACAACTGATTGATGGTGCGAGCCTTAAGCAGGTAGGCCATCTTGATCCACTTGTCAACGTCACCGCCGTTCCAGCTATCGCCTTCACTCAGTGCCGGGCATCCTAATGCCTGAGTCTTGCCGAAGTTCTCGATGGCTTCATCGATGTCGGCCAAGCAGCCCAGATAGATGGTCTTTCCATCATCATAATAGGGTTTTGCACTTGAAGAAACAGCATCGGTATATGGCATTTCGCCATACATGTCGGCCATCAGCAGGAATCCGTAGGCTTTCAGCAATTTGATGGCTGCGGCATAATGCCATGCACCGGTTTCAACAGCCTTTGCATAGCCATCTTGAATAGCCGGTCCTGAACCTACGAAAAATTGCTGGTAGCATGTAGTGCTCAATGAGGATGTGGGCTCCCATTGTGAAGAGCATCCATCGCGACGCACACGAGAGGCATCGGTCATAGCCAGACAGATAGCTTGCGAGCGGAAAGCATGTGCACCCATGGCATAGCCCAAATGGTACTGAATCCAGGGTAGCTCAGCAGACACCGAGACGGTGGTTAGAGCAGGTTGATTGGGGTCGTCATTAACGTCCAGCCAGTCGTTGCACGAAACCAGCGTCAGTGTGGACATCGCAGCGAGACCCATTATAAATGATTTGAAAAATTTCATAATATAATCTTTTTAATTGATTGGACTCTTATAATAATTAGAATGTCAGGTTTACTCCAATTGCGAAGCTTCCAGTTGACGGAACACAGCAATAATCAATACCTGTAGCACCTGAACTTGTCACACCCGATCCTGCGGCCGATGATTCGGGATCGCCACGATAGTTGGTGAACAGAAGCAGGTTGTTAGCTGTTGCATTGATTGATGCACGCTTGAAGACTTTAGTCTTGGCCAGCAACGACTTGGGCAACTCATAGGTGAGCGAGATAGTGCGCAGGCGCAGACTGTTGACCTTAGTGATGAAGTTACATTTTTCACGCACATAATAATCGCGATAGTAACGTTGAATCATTTCGCTGCCCGACACGTTGACACCGTTCAAAGGATAAGTTTTGCCAGCTTCGAAAGTGAAGGTCTTATCCACATAGCTGCCATTCTCTTGAACGACACCCGTGATTTCAAGCTTGTCGCGGTTAGCAGTCAAGTCGCTAAGGCCTCTGCTGATCAGATAATAGTCAGTTCCATTGAACACGTCACCGCCCACACGGAACTCCCATGCCATGTTAAATGACCAGTTCTTCCAAGTGAGGGTATTGTTGAAACCACCCATGAATTTAGGCTCACGATTACCGACGAGCACGCGAGTGTTTGCATCGTAGGTGGGCATTCCATACTGGTCAAGGATTACCTTACCTTCATCGTTATATTTGTAACGGTAACCGGAGATACCCATGAACGGACCATTGTTGAACGAACCGGCTTGTGCACCCTCAAATTGTACGTCGGTGATGTAGAGCACATCGGTACCGACCGGCAGGTTCTTCACCGTGCCGCGGTTGCCGTAGATATTCAGGCTGGTTTCCCAAGTGAAGTCCTTGGTCTGCACCGGAGTGCCACCAATGGTGAGCTCCATACCTTTGTTATACACATTACCTATATTCTGCGAGCAGAAGATGTAGCCGGTGGATTGCGGTCCGCGTGGCGAGATAATCTGATCGAGCGAGTTGTTGGTATAATAAGCGTAGTCAAATTTCAAGCGATTATGGAAGAAACGCAGTTCGAGACCCACTTCGGTAGATTCGGTCATCTCAGGCTTTAGGATTGGGTTACCGCGAGTCCAGTCAGTACCATATGCATTGAAGTCGCCAAGCATTGTAGCGGGGGTATTCAGGTAGGTGATGGTTGCGTATGGTGAAGCATCCTTACCAACCCTTGCCCAGCTGGCACGCACCTTACCATAGGTGAGCCATTCAGGACGACTCTCACCCATGAGCTCGGTGAATGCGACAGCACCACTCACGCTGGGATAGAAGTAACTGCGCTCACTCTTGGGCAGTGTCGATGACCAGTCGTTACGTCCGGTAACGGTCAGGAAAATAGCGTTGCGCCAATCAACACGGAACTCACCATAGGCACCCACCAGGCGATGACGGCTGGTGCGGCTGCGGAAATACTTGCTACTCTCACCGATGTTGGCAAATGAATAAAATCCCGGAATGATGAAGTCCCAACCATAGCGATAGTTACCCACGGTCTTGGTATTGTCGGTAGCGGTACCAAGCAGCAGGTTGAAGTTAAAGTCGCCGAACTGCTTGTTGAAGTTGGTCATCAAGTTAGTAGAAAGATAACGGAAACGCATAGAGTTCTCACTCATCATACCATTCTGCCACAATTCCTTTACAGCGGCATTTTCGGCAATGCGGTTGCTGTTCTCGGTAGTGTAAGAGTCCACACCCATGCGGAAGCTCACCCACCACCAGTCGGTAAGGTCGGCCCTGACGTTGAAACTGCCGGTGAAACGCTCGGTGTTGTCGCTCATCTTGTAGTTGTCAAGCATCCAGTAGGGGTTTTCCACATCAGCACTACGTGACTGATAGTTTTCAAACATGCGATAGGGCGAGCCATCTTCATTAAGATAATGCCTCATATCATCACTGCGAGCCCAGCCATAGACAGCCACCATCGAGCCCGTACCACCCGAATTGTAAAGACCGGCACTGGTCAGGGTCTTGTTGGTGCGAGACTGACTATAAGCAGTATTTGCCGAGAATGTGAAGATCTTAAACTTCTGCTCACCGTTAAAGCGGAATGTGGTCTTTTTGAAGCCAGTGGTGGGAATCACACCCTTTTGGTCATAGAATGAGCCACTCAAGAAGAAGTTGCCATTCTTGTTACCACCGCTGACGCTCAGGTTAGTATCCCAGGCACCACCTTGCTGGAAGAAGTTGCCGATATTGTCATAGGCTGTTTCGCCAGCACCATAAGGCAAACCCCACGAATTGGTCGTATATTCGTCAATCAGCGGTTGACCGCTGGCATCAAGACCATTATAATAGCCTCGCTTGTATTTGTCTTGAGTCTTAGGCAGAGATTTCACCCACGAGGTTATATACTTGGCATTTAAGTTAACTTCAACACTTCCTTCTTTACCTTTCTTGGTAGTTATGAGGATTACACCACTTGCGGCACGAGAGCCATAAAGTGCCGATGCGGCAGGGCCTTTCAGCACACTCATGCTCTCAATGTCCTCGGGGTTGATATCCATCACACGGTTTGAGTTGGTAGTTGCGCTGCGAGTCATACCATCGTATCCTGAATTACCAATTGACGATGTTGAGTTATCATAGATTACACCATCTACAACAAACAGCGGCTGGTTGTCACGACTTTCGTCGATTGACGTTCCACCACGCAGCACGATGTGCGAACCTGCACCGGCTGCGCCACTGGTTTGCGTAACAGTTACACCGGCGATTTTACCAGCCAGAGAGTTGATCGCATTGGTATTTTTGTTGCGCATCAGCTCTTCGGCCTTAAGGTCATCAACAGCATAGCCCAGCGACTTACGGTCTTTCTTGATGCCGAGGGCGGTGACCACCACCTCGTCGAGCAGGGCGTTGGAGTCGTCGAGTGTCACATCCAGCGTGTTACCCCTCACAACTACGTCGCGAGGCGTTGCGCCGATGTAGGAAATCGTCAGCGTGCTGCCTTGAGAGGCTGCGATGCTGAACTTACCGTCAATGTCGGTGGCCGTTCCACGATTTGTGCCCTTCACCATGATGGTGGCACCCACCAGCGGCTCACCTTTAGCGTCTTTAACAACGCCAGTCACTTTGTTGCTCTGCGCCACAGCAGTAAAACCCGTGGCGGACTGACTCGACGTCATTCCGACAGGAGCTCCACAAGCTATCGCAAGCGCAGCCAACAATACACATTGTTTTTTCATACGCACTTTTGTTTTTGTGAATTAATAGGTTTATTATATTTTGGTTTCTCTTTTAAGCGAAAACAACAGTTACAAAAAAACTTCGCGCCTAATTTACAAATGCAAATTTTCAACTTTTTTTTGAATTAGGCAAACTTTTTCAGTAATTTTTTTGAATGTAGCGTCAAAAACCTTACAACTAATAGCATAATCGCTAAAAATTATAACATTTGCCACACCAGTACTGCAACCTGCTTACACTTTCACACATCATAAAATCATGGTCACAACCGAATAGCACCACGCAAAACGTTATAAATGGCATCAGAATTTATATTTTTTAACAGTCCCACCTCACAAATATCCACCTTTGGCCAGCCACACACACCTCAGCGCGCCGGCAAGGGCCAAACAAAAAACGCTTGCCGGCTTCGTTACAGCGACAAGCGTTTGCCTTTTGTGGTCCCACTTGGGCTTGAACCAAGGACTCCCTGATTATGAGTCAGGTGCTCTAACCAACTGAGCTATGGGACCGCTCCTGAGCACTTCATGCTCGCAAAGCGACTGCAAAGGTACAAATAATTATTGAATTAGCAACAATCCAAACGTTTTTTCTAAAAAAATTCACAACTAACAGCCCACAATTCGCTCATTACCTAGGGTATCATAGGAAATCCTATGAAATTTTGTGATGCCCTCGATTTGTAGTAACTTTGCAGGTTCAATAATTCAACATCATGAGTGAAACGACTATTAAACGCACCGTACTCGACTACGACGACATACGCCGCATGGTGCCATTCTTCGACGGCAAGCCACGTCTGGTGGAATTTCTATCGCGCCTGCTTGCCATTGACAAGGTTAACTGGATCCACGACCACAACTGCGACACACCGGGAGTGCCGTTTGTGCAAGGATTGCTTAAAGACCTCGAGATCACCATCAAGGTGCGTGGGCAGGAAATATTAGACCGTCTGCCCCAGGACGGCGCGTTCATCACCGTGTCGAACCACCCGTTTGGCGCCCTCGACGGCATCATGCTCATCAAGCTGATTGGCGAATACCGACCCGACTTCAAGGTGATGGTGAACATGATCTTGAACTACATCAGCGCCATGCGTCCCAACTTCATCGCCGTCGATGCCTTGGCGAGCAACGACCCGGCCAAGCGCGCCGTGTCGATGCGCGGCATCGCCGAGGCCATGCGCCATGTGCGCCAGGGACACCCGTTAGGCTTTTTCCCCGCGGGAGCAGTGTCGAAGTTCACACGTCGCCTCACCATCGAGGATCGCGAGTGGCAGTCTTCGGTCACACGCATCATCCAAAAGCTCCAGGTGCCGGTCGTGCCCATCTACTTCCACGGGCACAACAGCCTGTGGTTTACCATCTTAGGAATGATTGACTGGCGATTGCGCACTCTCAGGCTTCCGGCCGAGGTTTTCCGCCGCAAGGGCGACACGTTCCGCATCAGCGTGGGCCAGCCCATCACGCCCGAGCAGCAGGCAGCCTTCGCCACGCCCGAAGACTTAGGCGCCCACCTCAAGCAATGCACCTACGCCCTGCGCAACTGGTATTAGTTATTCCAGTTGGTGGGAGTGGCGAGCTTGGCCTCGTAGTAGGCCTTGAGGTCGCTCCAGCGGGCATAGGGGCCCTCGGTAGCCACCGGCAAGGTAGCCTCGTGCTCGTTGAGCAGCACCTTCACCAGGATGTCGCCGTCGCCGCTCACAGGGCGGTACAGCACCATCTGCACGTTGCAAGCCTTAGGGAAGATGTTGTAGTCTTGCCAGTAGAGGTGCAGAGTGCTCAGGTCGTCGGTAGAATAGTTCACATTGTCCAGTTCCATGAGGCACGCCAGCGGTAGCAGGCACGTCTCGTGTCCGAAGCGCAGGCTGGCACCCACTGTGCCGTGGTTGATGGCATCGTCGGCCTTGTCGATCATGTCGTGCAGCAGGGCACGCTCAATGAATGGCATTCGGTTGCCGTTCATCGGGCAGTTGGCCCAGTTGAGGTACCAGTAGATGTTTTTGAGCCGCCACAACCCGAAGATCTCATCGTTGGTAAACAGGTAGAAAAGGTTTAGATAGTCAAACTGATAATGCCCCTGGAGACTGCCTGCAATGTCAAACACGTCGCGCATGAGCCGCTGGCCGTCGAGCTCGGTGGCGGCAAAGGCACTGTCGGAGATGAGCGTCTGCAAGAAGCGCTCTGGCCGCAGCTCGGCAGCATAGATGCTGTCGGAGATGTGCTTCATGTGGTCGTGAATGTGGTTGGCCAGTGTGTCCTCGCCATATCCCCAGCCCATGTAGTACATGTCGTGATAGCTGGCATCGGTGGTGATGTGCATGCGTGGGTTGCGGGCTCGCAGTGTCATGGTCTCGTTCTGCATACTCAGTATGCACCGAATTACCACCGTTGAGCGTGCATCGATTGTGGCTCCGTCGGCAAAGATTGTGGGGAAGTTATCCACCATGCGTGATGCGATGGCCTGATGCTGGTCGGCCCCTACGTCGCTCAGGTCGCCGGCACGCTGGTAGGCAGCATCGCTCACCTGGCGCAGCGAGCGCAGCAGGCGGCGGCCTTGCAGGGTGAGCACTCCGGCACTGTCGGCACGCTCGAGCTGGCGCACCGGCCGCTCATAGTACATGCTCTTGCTGAGCCAGCGGCTGCCATGGCGGCCGTAGTGCGACATATAGAACGGCTCATAGCCGGGCGGTGCCGGCGTGAGTTCGGGCACAGGCATATCGGCCGGGATGGGATAGGCATAGTGGTTGCTGGCACTGCGGTTATAGTTGCTGGTCACCTCCTCTTGCGGTGTTGCCGCATGCATGGTGACAAAGGCTGTGACGAAGCCTACGAGGGTGAGTATGCTGAAGAGCTTTTTCATTTTATTATCGGTTGAATGAAGGGTTCACGGGTGAGTTTGTCCATATAGTAGTCGCGCACGTCTTTCCAGCGGTAGTAGGGAGCCATGTCGGTGGCTACGGGCAGCGTTGCCTCGTGCTCGTTGAGCAGCACCTTGACCAGTATGTCGCCGGAGCCCCAGGTGGGCCGGTAATATACCATCTGCACGTTGCACGCCATGGGAAAGATTTTGTAGCTCTGCCAGTAGCGGTCCAGGCTCTCGAGGTCGGTGGTCTGGTAGTCGGCGCCATTGATGCCCATCAGGCACACAAGCGGCAGTACCACGCTCTCATGGCCGAAACGCAAGCTGGCCGAGTTGCCGCCGTGGGCGATGGCGCGGTCGGCGTCCTCGATGAAGCTGCGCAGCAGGTTTGCCTCGATGAAATCGACGCGGCACTGCGTGAGCGGTGTCTCGCCCGAGAATATATACCAGCGCACGTTGTTATAACGCCACACCTGGTAGGCATCGTCGAGTGTGAACAGGTCGTACAGGTCAACGTTCTCCCACTGGTGATGACTCTGCATGTTGCCGGCCACGTCGAAGAGGTTGAGCATCAGCTCCTGCCCCTTAATGTTCTTCTCGGCCCACTTGACATCGGTGAAAAGCTTCTTGAGCATGTGCTGCGGTTTCACATGGCGCTGCTTGAACTCGTCAAAGTAATGATAGGCTTGCTCACGCAGCGGCTTCACCACCGGGTCGCTGTAGTTCATATAGAACATCTCGGCCTTGCTGGCATCGGTATAAATCTGCATGTCGGGGTTGAGGCTCTTGAGCATGTCCACCTCGTTCTGCATGCTCAGAATGCAGCGTATCACCGTTGTGCTTCGTGCCCGCACCACAGGCGTTCCCTGCCACACGGCAGGAAAATTCTCAAACATGCGCCGGGCTATGCCCTGGTGCTGCTCGGCTCCTTTGTCGCTCAGCTCGCCATCGCGTCCACGTGCGCTGGCACGCAGGTCGCGCAAGATGGCAAGCACCTCGGTGCCTCGCGCCGTGAGCTTGCCGGCCTGCTCGGCCAGCTCAAGTTGCTCGACCGGAAAGGCATATTTCTTTTCACCTATGAGCCAGCGGCTGCCATGACGGCCGTAATGGTTGATAAAAAACGGCTCATAGCCATCGGGAGCCGGCGTGAGAGCCGGCAGGTTCTTGTCGGGGTAGGCAAGGTAGTTATTGGCACTCAGGCGAATGTCGCGCTTGAATTCGTCCTTCACGCCGGCCTGCACACTGCACGCCAGCACTACCAGCACAACTGTCAGCAAAAGTCTTTTCATAAGCGTGATATATTTCTTTTCATGGCAAAGATAGTGAAGTTTCATCAAACTTTCAGTAACTTTGCACAAATAAATCATTTCAAAGCTCCACTTTATGGCAGAATCTAATTTTATCGACTATGTGAAAATCCTGTGCCGCAGCGGTAAGGGCGGCCGTGGCTCGGCTCACCTTCATCGTGCCAAGTACATCCCCAAGGGCGGCCCCGACGGCGGCGATGGCGGCCGTGGCGGGCACATCTTCCTCAAGGGCAATCGCAACCTGTGGACCCTCATCCACCTGAAGTACACCCGCCACATCTTTGCCACCGACGGCCAGGCCGGCGGCGAGAGCCAGATGACCGGGCGCGACGGTGAGGATCGCACCATCGAGGTGCCTTGCGGCACGGCAGTGTATGATGCCGACACTGGGCAATTCCTGTGCGACGTCACCGAGCACGGCCAGATAGTGCGCCTGCTCAAGGGCGGACGCGGCGGCCTGGGAAACACGCATTTCAAGACTGCCACCCGGCAGACACCGCGCTTTGCCCAGCCCGGCGAGCCCGGCATTGAGAAAGCCGTAATCATGGAGCTTAAGCTGCTGGCCGACGTGGGCCTGGTGGGATTTCCCAATGCCGGCAAATCGACGCTGCTGTCGGTAATCAGTGCCGCTAAGCCCAAGATTGCCAACTACCCGTTCACCACGCTTGAGCCCAACTTGGGCATCGTGAGCTATCGCGACCAGCAGTCGTTTGTCATGGCCGACATCCCGGGCATCATCGAGGGTGCCAGCGAGGGCAAAGGCTTAGGGCTGCGTTTCTTGCGACACATCGAGCGCAACGCTGTGCTGCTGTTTATGATTCCGGCCGATGCCGACGACATTCGCCACGAATACCAGGTGCTGTGCCATGAGCTCGAGACGTTCAACCCCGACCTTGTGGAAAAGCCACGCGTGCTGGCCATCACCAAGTGCGACATGCTCGACGACGAGCTTATCGACGAGATGCGACGCGACCTGCCCGACGGCATCGACACGGTGTTTATCTCGAGCGTGGCCCACATGGGGCTCACCGAGCTCAAAGACCTGCTGTGGCGCACCATCAACGACGAGCGCAACCGCATCCCCGCAACGCTCACTCAACGCGACCTCGACGACAAGCACCGCGAGAAAGACGAGGACGACTTCATCTTTGCCGCCACCGACATGGCCGACGACAATGCCGGCGGCAAGATGCTTGACGAAGACCAGGAGAAGCAGTGGAGCGACGAATACTGGGAGAGTGACTTTGAAGACGAAAATAAGGACTTTCAAGTGGTCAGCGACCCCGACGAAGCATGATTACCATCAAACCGCTATTATGGACCAAGCCGCTGAAAGGCGTCTCAGCCTTTCAGACGACACGCGGACAGGCAAACCCGCGCAACCCCTACTCAGAATACAACCTGTGTGACTACACCGGCGACGATGCACTGCGCGTGCTCAACGCCCGCATTGAACTGTGCTCGGTTTTAGGCATCGACATGGACCACCTCGTCATGCCGCGGCAAGTGCACGGCAACAACATTGCAGTCATCGACCAAGACTTCATGGATGCCGACATCGATGCGCAGGAAAAACGCCTTGAAGGCGTTGACGCACTCATCACCACCTTGCCAAGTGTGTGCATAGGCGTTAACACGGCCGACTGTGTGAACATCGCCTTATGCGACCCGTCGGCACACATCATTGCCATAGCACATGCCGGCTGGAGGGGTGCCGCATCGCGCATCGCACTCGATGTGGTGAATGCCATGGAACGGATGGGGGCTAAGGCCGAGAATATCTTGGCGACGATGGGCGCAAGCATCTGTCAAGACTGCTTTGAGGTGGGCGACGAAGTGGTCGATGCCTTTGCGCGAAGCAACCACGACATTCGGCGCATCATGCAACGCAACCCGGCAACCGGCAAGGCACACATCCACCTGCAACAGGCTTGCTCGCTCACGCTGCAAGAGGCCGGCGTGCCGCTCTCTCACATCATCTGGGATGGTGACTGCTCACGCTGCAAGAGCAACACATTCTTCTCGGCGCGGCGCTTAGGCATCAATAGCGGCCGCACATTCACCGGCATCATTTTGAATTCTTAGAGTGGTGTGTCGTTATGAAGGATCCACGCTCCGCGTGAGAACCACGAAGTGCTCACAACCGAAGTGAGCCCGTAAGGCAAGCAAAGCACATTAGTTCACACTCCTCAAGCCCGATGGGCCATCCTCCCATAACTTGATGATAGGAACTGAGCTACAACGACTTAATTTTGTAAAGTCCTCCTAATTTTACTATTTCGCCTTTGAGGTCTCGACGGTGAGTTCATCGCGCGTCATGCGCTCCATATACTGTTG
>DGVT01000120.1 GCA_002395965.1 Porphyromonadaceae bacterium UBA4277 | reverse complement strand
ACGAGTAAACAAGTAAACGAGCAGAGCTCCAGTAGGAGCGACAGCTTTTAGGCAAGCGGTGGAGCGTAGCGAAACCCCTGCGGTGGAGCCAAGCACCGCTTGGTAAGATTTAAGACTAATTATTAACACAATAAATCACAAAACAATGAAAAAGACAATGCTTTACCTCGCAGCACTGGCATGCTGCCTGTTCTCGCTCACCTCATGCGGTGACGACGAGCCCGATGTTATGGCCAACGGTTCATACACCATTACCTTTGGCACCGACTTCTTCAAGGCTGCCCATTTCGTGATCATATATTACAAAGCTGTCAATGGCGACACCAAACGTGATGTGGTCTATTCGGGAACCACCTGGACCAAGACCATAACCACCAAGGTGCCTGCCGAGTTCGGCTTCAAAATCGAAATTGAGCCGCGCGAAGAGCTCACCGTCGATCAGCAGTTCTACGACATTTCTTTGAAGGGTTCCATTTCAAGTGCCATCAGCAGCGGCGGCACCGGCAAATATGAGAATAGCGAGACCTTTATTACCCTGGAACAGAACAAGGATAGTGAAGGCAACCTGGTTAATGGTACTGAAAAATCAAAGGTTTTAAGTACGCTGAAAGCCAATAAGGAGAACACCTATGGCTATCGCCTTGACAAAGATGGAAAGCCCACTCATTACACCCCTTCGTTTGATTAATACCTGATTAATGGACTACAATTTTCAAGAAATAGAAAAAAGGTGGCAGCAATACTGGCGCCAGCACAGCACCTATGCCACCCACATCGACCCCGAACGCCCAAAATTCTATGTGCTCGACATGTTCCCCTACCCCAGCGGAGCCGGCCTGCACGTTGGGCACCCGTTAGGCTACATTGCCAGCGACATCTTTGCCCGCTACAAGCGCCAGCGCGGCTTCAACGTGCTGCACCCCATGGGCTATGATGCCTACGGCCTGCCGGCCGAGCAATACGCCATCCAGACCGGTCAGCACCCCGAAGTCACCACCGTCAACAACATTGCCCGCTACCGCGAGCAGCTCGACAAGATAGGCTTCTGCTACGACTGGAACCGCGAGGTGCGCACCTGCGACCCCGACTACTACAAGTGGACCCAGTGGGCATTCCTGAAGATGTTCAAGAGCTACTATAACACTGCTCTTGAGCAGGCACGTCCCATCGACGAGCTCATAGCCCACTTCGAGGCTCACGGCACCGACGGGTGCAACGCGGCCTGCGGCACCGACGAAGAATTTACGGCGCAGCAGTGGAATGACATGAGCAAGGTTGAGAAAAACGACGTGCTCATGAACTACCGCATTGCCTACCGCGGCAACACCATGGTGAACTGGTGCGCCATGTTGGGCACGGTGCTTGCCAACGACGAGGTGAGCGAGGGCGTGTCGATACGTGGCGGCTACCCCGTGGAGCAGAAGATGATGAGCCAGTGGTGCCTGCGCGTGAGCGCTTATGCCGCACGACTGCTGCGCGACCTCGACACGGTGGAGTGGACCGAGTCGATCAAGGAGACCCAGCGCAACTGGATAGGCCGCAGCGAGGGTGCCGAGATGCTCTTCCCCGTGGCCGGCAGCGACCTGCAACTGCTCATCTTCACCACCCGCGCCGACACCATCTTCGGCGTGACCTTCATGGTGCTCGCACCCGAGAGCGAATATGTGGCACAGGTCACCACTGCGGCCCAAAAAGCCGCCGTCGATGCCTACCTCGACGAGGTGAAGCACAAGACCGAGCGCGAGCGCATGATTGAGAAGCGCGTGAGCGGAGTGTTCACCGGCAGCTATGCCGTGAACCCCATCACGGGAAAGGAAATTCCCATCTACGTCAGCGACTATGTGCTGGCAGGCTACGGCACCGGTGCCATCATGGCTGTGCCGGCGCACGACAGCCGCGACTACGCCTTTGCGCGGCACTTCGACCTGCCCATCATCCCGCTCATCGAGGGAGCCGATGTGAGCCAGGAGAGCTTCGATGCCAAGGACGGCATCATGACCAACTCCAGCAACGACCGGTTGCAGCTCAACGGCCTGACAGTGAAAGAGGCCATTGCACGCACCAAGGAATATATCGAGCGCACCGGCATAGGCCGTGTGAAGGTGAACTACCGCCTGCGCGACGCCATCTTCAGCCGTCAGCGCTACTGGGGCGAGCCGTTCCCCATCTATTATGATGCCGACGGCCAGCCACAGCCCATCGACGAGAGCGAACTGCCGCTTCAACTGCCCGAAGTGGATAAATTCCTGCCCACCGAGACTGGCGAGCCGCCATTGGGCCGAGCCAAGGACTGGACCTACAACGGACAGCCATTAGAGCTGTGCACCATGCCGGGATTTGCCGGCTCGAGTGCCTACTACCTGCGCTACATGGATCCGCACAACGACAAAGCGCTCGTCTCGCATGAGGCCGACGAATACTGGCGCCAGGTAGATCTGTATGTGGGTGGTACCGAACACGCTACGGGGCACCTGATCTACAGCCGATTCTGGAACAAGTTCCTCTATGACTACGGAGTGGTGTGCGAAGCCGAGCCGTTCAAGAAACTCGTCAACCAGGGCATGATACAGGGACGCAGCAACTTCGTTTATCGCATCAAGGACACCAACAAGTTCGTCTCGCTCAACCTCAAGAAGGACTACGACGTCACCCCCATCCACGTGGATGTGAACATCGTCAAGGCCGACGCACTCGACATCGAGAAGTTCCGCCAATGGCGACCCGAGTTCAAGGATGCCGAGTTCATTCTCGAGAACGGCAAGTACATCTGCGGCTGGGCAATAGAGAAGATGTCGAAATCGATGTTCAACGTCGTCAACCCCGACGACATCGTTGAGCAGTATGGTGCCGACACACTGCGCCTCTATGAGATGTTCCTCGGCCCGGTGGAGGCAAGCAAGCCGTGGGACACCAACGGCATCGACGGTGTGCACCGCTTCCTGAAACGCACCTGGGCGCTCTTCTACAAGGGCGACGACGTGCGCGTGACCGATGCCAAGCCCACCGCCGACGAACTCAAGTCGGTACACAAACTCATCAAGAAGGTGACCGCCGACATCGAGACGTTCTCCTACAACACCAGCGTGGCAGCATTCATGATTTGCGTCAACGAGCTCACCGCAGCCAAGACCAGCAGCCGCGAGGTGCTTGAGCCACTGGTGGTGTTGCTGGCGCCGTTTGCGCCACACATTGCCGAGGAACTGTGGCACACCTTAGGCCACGACACCACGGTGTGCGATGCACAGTGGCCCGAGTGGAACGAAGAGTACCTCAAGGAATCGACGGTGAAATACACTGTCATGATTAAGGGGCGCCCACGCTTCAACATCGAGGTGCCGGCAGGAACCGATGCCGGCGAAGTGGAGAAGCTCGCCCTGGCACACGAGGCAGCCGCCAAGTGGATTGAAGGGGCCACACCCAAGAAGATTATCGTGGTGCCCAACAAGCTCGTGAACATCGTGCTCTAAACACCACGATAGCTCCCTAAAAAGTAGCGGCTCCCCCTCTAATGCATTCGAGGGGGAGCCACTAACATTTTGACTTATTGATAAAAATTCCATCGAACTCACGTTAAGCAACCGACTCATTGAACTGGATGGAACGAGTTAATTACTACGGGTTTGGTTAATTCAAAAATTTATCGTAATTTTGCAACAATTCCTGCGAGCTTGTAGTTTCAAGTTCTCGCCGGAAGACATAAAGAGCGTTTTTGCTTATCCTGCTTTTACGAAATTCGGCAAAATTTCACACCACAAGGATATGCAGTTTTCATACGCGCACGTGCCTATACTATGTCTCGGCATTCGAGGCTCTGTATATCGGCGTGTCGTGGGGGGATACTGTTTATTTGTGGTGTAGGCCTGCCGAAGTCTCGTAAGCAATAAACAAAACAAGCCTCCACGATTCTTTTTTATTTGTTTTTTAACTGTCCCAATTCGGGAGGCTAAAAGGACCTTAAAAAACAACCCTATGAAAAAATTTTTATTTTCACTTACCGTTTTCTTGTCGCTATTATGTTATAGCGACGCTGCCGCCAATGTGTATTTAGTCAACAATCCACTTGCTTATTTACGCTATTCTTATCCTGACCCAGAAAGTGGCTATGAGTCCCATACTACGAAGTTTATCAATTCTCGTGGCGAAAAGCTTGATGAATTTAATTATGATTGTGAATATGTGCAATACACATATTTTTACAATGGGCAACAAATAGCCCAAAAAAAACGTCCTATTGAATGGTCGTGGTCAAATAATGATTATGATTATGGTTATTATTATAATCCTAACCCTTTTGAGATTGAATATAATCCAGATTTGAATTGTTACGGAAGGCCCTTTAACTTTTATGATTATCAATATGATCATGAAACAGGTGGCATGAAATTAATTTCAACTGCCGGCGAGAACCCTCTCTCCAGTAACTGGCTTACGGTAAAGCACCACCTCTTTGTGTTAAAATTGAATTCTGATGAAGTGTTTGCCAACGATTATGCCGACTCCAACGAATACTATTATCAGGAAGACTTTGATCAACATTATGGCGAATACAATCATTATGCTTACAATCTTGTAAGCATGATTTATGCATGTAATAATCCGAACTACGGTATTACTGATGAAAATGGCTACTACCACCTTGATTATGGTTGTTGTATTGACATTACCGGAATAAGTAACATTGGGGGCGTTGGTGTAAGCAGCGACTTTCAAACTTTAAAACTCTATCCTATTTGGACTAAGGAGGGAGATACGTGGTATCACACTTATGCCATAACGGGAAAAAACTTAGAACCTTTCTTGATTTATGTGGGTGGCGGCGTACCATTGAAAACTCCAAGAAACAACCATGACATAAAAGAAGGAGATGTTACCATCTTAAAAGACGACAAACTATTAGTAGCAACTTGTAATGACTATTTAGACTGTACGGGGGCATATTACCCCTACAGCTCCGGCGAAAATAAGGCGTATGTGGTCAAAGTTCATGGAACGGGCAATGAGAGCGACGAAATACCTCTTTATAAAAATGGCTGTGGATGGATTGAGGCTGATCGCCCTGGAATCTATAAACTGACAGTGAAGAGTGATTATAGCTCGCTGACAATGAAGCTGCTACATGAAATCAGAACATTCAGCATTGTTGAAATCATCAACAATGGTGTTGACGGTGAGTGTTGCAGCATCAGCGACTCGCTAATTGTAGCCGATATTGTTAACTCTGAACACATCGCCTTCCTCACCGACGGTAAAGACAACTGGATTAAACTGACCAACAGTCCTTTTTCAGAATATTATAAAGGCTATGCAATTATAGGGCTTTCTGGTTTCCTTAACAATGTTGAGCTTAATCCATATCTCACCTATAACGCCTATCAAGAGTCAGATTATGAAGAGCATGATTACGATATTGAATCGATTAGCCTAACCGACAATGTGAGCCTAAAGAGCAACCAAATCGTCAATGTTACAGGCTATTGGAACGAAAGCGAAGGCGTCCTTCAGGCTTCTCGCAACGGCAATCAGGGACAAAGCATGGTAATCGACACATCTTGGGCCAACGAGGGCACCACTCTAAAGGATGGACAGTACTACACAATGCGAGTTGCCATTTCCTTGAAAGAGTCTTCTTCATTAATAACAGCCTCAGGTGCAAACAACTACATAGGCCACATGCTTGAGGCCTCGGAGACTCCTGAGCTAACCGGAGTAGAAAACATTGCATCGCGTGCCATCAAAAATGTGCGCTACTATAATGTTGCAGGTCTTGAAAGCTCAACACCATTCAAGGGCATTAACATTGTTGTAACCGAAATGAACGACGGCACCAAGAGAACCGAGAAATTAATGTATTAACGAGAGTGCTTCAAAAAGCCAAAAATGAGTAACTGTTCAGTCCCCCGCCCAAGTGGGGGACTGAAGTGTTTCCATAATGACATCGAAGATGCCGGGTGGGTCGAAGACCCCATAACCATGCTTAACACCATGCAAGCACATCGAAGATGCGCGCAGCTTGGTGCTGCAACATAAATCATCAATGTGCTTCGAAGATGCACAACAAACGCCAATTCGTACTTACTCCACCGCTAACTCTCGATTATTTGAATTATAACACACTCCCCCTAACCCCCTCTAACGTTAGAGGGGGAGCTGTCGCGCGTCAAGCCACTCGCAGCTTGTAGCTGTCATGGCGCCAGCCCTTATGTGCTCTTATGTTGCTTATATCAGGGGTTTCCACCCCTGCCTATGTTCTGTCGCCTTTTCAGGGCTCGCCGCATTGCGACTCATTCTTAATTCATAATTCATAATTCTGAATTGTTCAAGGCGCCAGCCCTTATGTGCTCTTATGTTGCTTATAGTCTAAACAACGTGAGCTACAGCGACTTAATTCAGCCAGACTCACGTTAAGTTAGCTGAGGTGGCGATAGACCTGTGCTGTGGCGGCTGCCACGCGGTCCCAGTCGTAGGCGGTGAGGTCGTAATGGCGCGTCGGCGTCGGCGCCGCGAGTTTACGCGACAGAGCCTGGGCAAGAGCATCGACCGAGTCAACGGCAAAAAGATCATCGTCGCTCAGCTCGGGCAGTCGGTTAGCGGCAATGTCGCTCACGAGCACGTCACGGCTCCACGACATAGCCTCGAGCAGCGAGATGGGCAGGCCTTCGTGGGCCGACGGCAGGACAAACAGCCGCGCTCCAGCCCACAGCTCATCCAGCGGCTGGCCGGTGACAAATCCGGTGAGCACCACACCGGCCCGTCGTGCCATTGCCTTGAGCCGGGCGCTATAAGAGTCGTTGTGATCGGCATCGCCGGCAAGAACGAGCTTTATGTTGCCGTGATTGCATCTTGTGAAAGCCTCAACCAGCAGGTGCAGGCGCTTCTCAGGCACAAAGCGAGCCACGGCCAGCACATAGCCCTGCGGTTCCAGTCCCCACTGCTGCAAGTGCACGGCAGGGCCGTGGCTGTCAGCAGGCCGGTTCACGCCGTTATAAATCAGTGTCACGTCATGTGTGCGGCCATAGAGCGAGCTCAGTGTCGCGGCTCCTTGAGCATTAATGACAATGATGTGATGGGCAAACCGGGCCATGCACCACTCGCCGGCGTGTAAAGCCCACTTGGCCATGCGTCCCCACTTGTCGCGATTATAGTCCGAGCCATGGTGCGTGCACACCACCTTCATGCGCAGCAGCCGTGCCAGCGGAGCCATCAACGACGGACCGATGGTGTGAATGTGCACCACGTCGGCATGCAGGCACTTGGCCTTCACCACGGCGAGGAATGTGTGCACAATGGCCTCGAAGCTCTTGCGGCGCGGGGCATAGACGTCGATAAGGTTCACCCCCTTGTAGGTAGTGGCTTTGTTTTCCGGGCTCACGTAGCACTTGCGGCGCACGATAGTCACCTTCATTCCCTGCTCCACAATGCGGGGGTACAATTCTGCGCAGTGCGTCTCCACACCGCCGGGAATGCCGGGAATGCCTCGGGTGCCTGTTACTGCTATGTGCATAGTGTCGTACTAATTATTATCGATGAGCCGTGCCGGCCTTCGCATGAGCGACCTCCACTTGTTTTGCAGCACCCACGCAGCCGGACGGGTGATATACTTGTGCATCACGGGCGATGCCGTGCCCACCATCCAGCACTGCTTGGGACAGCCGGCCACCAGGCGACGCACCTGCTGTGCCTGCTCACTGTTCCACAGGTCGTCGAACGTGGCGGCTTGCTTGATGTTTCCCATCGACTGCTGCCACACTTGTTTTTCCAGGCCGTTGCAGGGCCACACCTCACCCCAGGGGTCAACAAAGAAGTTCATCGTCCCGGCTTCGCATGGCAGCAAGCGCTTGCCGCCATTCACATAGTTTACGAGCCCCATGTTAAAGTAGGCCCTGAACCAAGCCTTGGGGCTCTTCTCCCGCAGCTGCATGTTGATGAGCGTGACAAAGTCGGCGACCACCTGCTCGCGGTTAGTAATCACATTGTCGTGCTTGTGGAAGTAGAACGAATTATGGAAAGCCGCCGTGGCAAACTCCATTTTCAATTCGCGGGCCAGCTTGTAGAGAGCCAGCATGTCGGTGCTGTTGTGGTTCGACACTGTGCACCCGAAGCCTATGTCTTTCACTCCCATGCTGCGCAGTGTGAGCAGCGTGTTCAGCCCGCGGTCAAAGCCTCCCTGGCGTCCGCGCAGCTCATCGTTCTTCACTGCAAGCCCCTCGATGCTGATGCGAATGCCTATGTCGGGGAACTGGCGGGCCAGGTCGATCACGCGGTCGCTGAGCCAGCCCGATGTGGAGATGACGATGCGCGGCGCACGGCGGTAGCATGTGGCCACAATCTGGTCAAGATCGTCGCGCACAAAGGGTTCGCCGCCGGTGATATTGATAAACTTGAGCCGCGGCAGCTTCTCAAGGTCCCGGGGAGTGATTTCCTCATCGGCCTTAGTGGGATGTGCCCAGATGTTGCACATCTGGCAGTGCATCGGGCACCGGTAGGTCACGATTACCGAAGCATCGGTGGGTCTCACTTATCTAAGATTATTTTTATTATTGCATTCACGTCGTCAATATCGACCTGGTCATCGTCGGTGATGTAGGCACGACGGTCATATTTCTCGGCCTGGTCCTTGCCTAAGATGATGGCAATCACGATATTCACGTCGTCGATATCGACCACACCGTCAAGGTTGACGTCGCCAGGCTGCATGTCTTGCTGATTGATGCCTTCCACATACATGAAGTCGCTCCAGGGTTTGGTAGCCTTGTACAGGTCGATCAGGTCGTCGGGCACGATGAGCAGGCAGGTATCGACGGGCACGCCCTTGAAGGTGAGCAGGTTGCCATATTCGGCATTTTCAGGGGTCAGCAGGCGCGCATACACCTTCTCGAGTGCGGCGCAGTTTTCAAAGGCGCGGTCGCCGAAGAAAGTCACCGTAGCGGGGATGTCGGCCAGCGTAAGGCTATCGCAGTCGGCAAAGGCATAATGATTGATTTTAGTAATGCCCGACGGAATGACTACATTTTCCAGCGCCGAGCAACCGGCAAAGGCCTCATAGCCTATGGTGGCGATGTCGGCCGGGAAGGTAGTAGCCTTGCATGTGGCCACTATCGAGCCCGAAGCTTTTTCTATCACGGCGTTGCAATTACTGCGAGAGTCGTATTTGGTATTGCCGGCAGCCACGCTGATTTGCGTCAGCGAGTCGCAGTGGGCAAACACGCGATAGCCTATCTCGTTCACATTGGCGGGCAGGCTGATGCTCTTAATGCCTGTGCCCTCAAAGGCTCCATAGCCTATCTTACACACCGATGCGGGAATTGTCACCTCGGTCAAGCCCTTGCATCCGCTGAAGGCGAACGGCCCTATCACGTCAACGTCGTCGGTAATCACCGTTGCGCGGCACCCGGCCATTAAGGTGCTTGTGCGAGCATCGATAATGGCATTGCTGCCCTCAGGCGTAAAGAATGTAGCATTGTCGGCGGCGATGGTTATCGCCTGGAGATTGTGGCATCCGGCAAGGGCACGATCGCCGATTCGGGTCACCGTAGATGGTATGCTCACCGATGTTATCGACTCACTACCATAAAAAGCGAAGTCATCGATTGCCACGACGCTCATGTCGGTGCCTTCGACCTGCACCACGGCGGGGATGACAACAGCAGCGAGCCCGCTGTAGTTGTCTGCATCAAGGCTGGTGAAGGTTACGACGACGGCTGAGCTATCGGGAATGCGGTTATATGCAATGCCATCAATCATCACATCAAATGCCATTGCGCTTGTTGAGCAAAGCATGATGGCGCACAGGGCTGCAAGGGTCTTTTTCATCGTGTCTATCTTAACGAGTGATTAATATTCAGTGTAAAAAAACGTTGACCGTGCCACTCATTGCGGCAGTCGTCCGGTTCAAATAGCAAAATTACAACAATTACCCGTTACCTACAAGAAAACCAAGCATTTTTATTTTCTTTTAGAAGCAAGATGATGATACACTACTGTGCCCCCCTCCAGACGGCTCAGACCCTTCGGACGGCTCGGACCCTTCGGACGATTCGAAAGCACCCGGAAAAGTCCGAAGAGTCCGAAGGGTCGGAAATAGCACTACCGGTCTAAGCTGGCACCGCTACTGCCAGATGCTGGTGTTGACAGTGGCTTCGACCGCCGCCTCAATGTCGTCGGGCAGGTTGCAGAAGAAGTCTATGCCCGTGCGTCGCTCAAGTTCGTCGATAGTGATTATGCAGCTATTGAGTGTGGTCGACCTACATGTACTATTAATTTGTTCAGTCCAATAGGCCATAGCCTCATACTGTCCGTCCTTAAGCCTCAAGACTGCCATATACCAGTAACGCGGAATAACGAGTGAACCAGTGAGAGTTACGCCGAATTTCGTCTGCACTTCGCTGTAAGGAATCGTTCCGCTTGTGGTTGTATTGTCAAGCGTTACATCGGCAATCGTTGCCCCCTTGCACACATAAAGAGTGTCGCGGAAACTGCTGCTGTAGCCCCAGGCTTGAACCTTGGCTTCCATACGCCCCCACAATCCGCCGTTGTGCTGCTGGTATTGTGGATGAATATTGCTGGTTAGGAATGTGTGTTTATTCTGGGCTTCAGCTGACTGCCTGTCTTCGGAAGCGCATACGTGCCCTCGTGAGAACAATGTAGTAGTACTGCCATCAAGATTGGTAGTCGAAGTAGTATAGTTACCATCAGTATAATCATCATGTGAAGCCTGATAAGCTGAACCGATGCAATCATCTTTACTAAATGAAGATGCACAGCGGCCAACATCGTTATTAGGTACACCGTTGTGCATAGTGAAGCAGCTCCAGCGGTTAGCTTTCTGGCTCTTGTCAAACTCCAGCGAAAGCGAGATACCATATTGCGATGTGGCGTGAACCACTACGGTGCTGTTAGCATCGGTGTTGATGTGCGGGTATTCTAATCGCCATGCCATGCCGTAGGTAGCGCTTGATGTCGTTGCATTATTTCCGGATTGTGGAATATTGTAGTTAGTCTCCTTCCAGTTAGCATTGACATTGTTGTCAGTAGCACTTGAGATGGTAAATGTGGCGGTGGTTTCATCGCTCCATGTGTTGTTCAGATAAGCTCTGGCTCGCACGGTGGTGGTATTTGACACAGTCAGCGTTACTGGCGATGTACCGGTGTGTGCTGTATTTGATGAAACCGGGAAACTGCCGTCGGTAGTGTAGTAGATGGTGGCACCGGCTGTTTCACAAGTGATAGTCACTGGGGTTGCAGAAGTAAACGTTCCTCCGTTAGGACTGATAACCGGCATGGAAACAGAGGTTTGACCGCCGGTGATGACGAAGCTCGACATCTGTGAGTAAAGGTAGTCCTCACTGACAGTGCTGCCATTACAATATATCTTCACACCTATGCCGGTGGTAGTACCGAACTCTCCACCCACATAACGGATGCTGTCGTAATCGTTATTATGATAGGTCTTAACAGTGCCATTCTTCAAGGTTATGGTCATGGTCTGTGCCTGAGAAGCGAAGTTGCTTAGGGCTATACACATAACAGTGATAACCAGTGCGATGCGGCTGATGCTGAATGTAGTAGTCTTCATAATCTTTCCTCCTCCTTTCATCGCTTAATGGTTTTTACTCCGTTAACTATATAGAATCCCGGCGGCAACTGTTGCCAGTCATCGGGCATTTTCACGCCCATGATGTTGTAGATGCCTGTGGGTGCCTGCATCTTGCCTATGGCTGTAATATCGGCAATGCCGGTAATTATACCACCCGAGCCTTCATTGCCCATCACCACGCGCAAGCCCTGGTCGGCAGGCGTAACGAAATAGGCCGTTGTTCCCGACACTGTGCGATTGTCAAGGTCGCTTGCCCAGACAATGTTACCATTGGCAGTCATTACCTTATACGATGCATCATCGGGCAGCGTGATAGGACTGTACACGCCCACATAGCTGTATTCGTCATCAGCATTGATGGCACCGACACGTGCCAGCGTTTTCGGGCCGTTGATGGTGAAGGCCACTGAGGCGGCTGCCGACTTTGACAAGGTCACTCCTTCGGCCACAAACTCAGTATAGTCTTCATAAGGTCGCACCAGATAAGGTACTCCTGCCATGATGCGATTTGCTGAAGTGAAATACATATTCCCAGCGGGGAACCACTGGCCGGAAACAGAGCCCTGGACAGGGTCGCCTGGAGCTAAGCTGCTGAATTCCATCACTTCGCCTTCAAAGGCGCCGTAGTCGAACGGCAACGTGAGCGGAGCCCACTCTCCGGCGGTGAGCGAGCGCTTCACGCGCACGGCGGTGCCGACGATATTTCTCGGCGGCGAAACGAAGTTTTTCTCGCTGTCGATAACGTAGGTAATGATCGGCACTTCGTTGTGGGTGATGGGGTATAGCTTGCTGCTTGCTGCTGCTATGGCACTCACATCCACTATCGAGCCGCTGTAAGGGGCGGTGTAGCCGGCAGTGCCGAGGGCGTTTTGCAGGGCTATGCCCGAAGTGGCGGTTTCGATGTCGGTCACTGCCACCCAGTCGGCAAGGTTGTCGCCTATCTCGGCGGCGGCAATCTCCTTGGGGTTGACTTCGGCCTCGGTCACCGGGTCGGCGATGACAAAGAAGGCGGTGTTGGTGAGCCCGTCGTCGGGCACAAAAAGCGGCATGCCGTCGGCATTGGTGCTGAAGGTGCCATTGATGTAGCCGGCAAGGTGCTGGCCGTAGGTCATGGGGCGGTTGGGACTGATGCCCTGCATGAGCATTGCCCCGCCGCGGTCGTCGCGCACATAGGCGTCGGTGGTGCCGTCGCTGTTGCTCGTCACATGCAGCACGCGGGCGTTATAGTCGTCGGGCAGATAGAGGCGCACTGTGCTGCCCTCGGTCACCTGCTTGAAGCCGCCGATGCCCGTCACCACGTCTAACTGCGGCTCAACCTGCGTTTCTTCATATCTATATATGCTTGGAAGATTACCTGTGGTATTTGTTGAAGAATAGCAACTGAAAAGGGGATTACCATTAGGATTGGGGTTATATCGCATATATCCGCGACTTGATTTATAGAAGTTAATGGTGGCTTCTTTGTTGTTGATGCTTATTGTTGCCTTGGAATAATTTGAGTTATCAGTTTCTGTGTACTTGAGTGTATTGCTATTGTTGAATCCGTTGTTAGCAATCAAATATTTGTTTTTGTAGGAACTGTTGTCGCTTATTGCCTTAAACAACCAATTATCACTATTACCTACTAATTCATATATTTCAGTCAGGTCGGTTGGGTCAATGGTTAAGTCGTTGGAAATTGTAATAGGAGTTGCATTACGATTATCTGTTTTTAGCGTATTTGCAATAGCGTAGGCACTGCCTACTGAATAGGAACTTGCAATAATCAGTTTATCACCTGTCTGCAATTTACTTGCATCTGTTACAAGCACATATTTGCCATTGCCACTTTCATTACCGCCTCCGCTCCCAGAAACATCATAAGTAACAGTGATTTCCCAAATTCTGACACCGGCGCTGGCTGTTATATAACCGGTGTTCAGATTAAGCGATGAACAATCAAGAGTGACAGTCTTGTCTCCAGTAGCTGAGACAACACTAGAGCCATCAGAAGATGTGCTGTTTGAGCTACTAAAGAAAAGCGTAGCATTATTGCTACCACCTGACATTGCTTTGTTGGTTGACGACACAGTCATTTCAAGCTTAGTTATTCTATTGCCATATTCAGGCACTTGAATATAATAGGCTGTGTTGTTTGTATATTTTCTAATTTGCAAATAGTGGTAATCAGAAGTTGCTGAGCTATGGAAGTTCTTTAGCGCATAAGCATTCCATGTCTTTCCATTACCACCAGTTATGGTCAGTTGCTGGTAGCCGCTGGCACCATTGCCTGCTGCTACGATTTCAGCGTTAGTAAGTGTTGCGGTGTCTGGCCGCGCGGTGAAGGCGGCGAGCAGACACAATGTGAATAGTATGTATAGCCTTTGCATAAAAATATGATTTTTCAATAAAACAGCATGTAAAATTACTCAAAAATTCCTTTTAGTGAGCATTTTAGCATGAATAATTAGCCTAAATGGCTGATTTTTTCAATAAACGATGTCCTATCAAGGCATTTTCTCATGCAACAAGCGTTTACAGACACACAACAATGCAGCAAGCCTCTGACCTGAATAGCAGAAGCTTGCTGCATTAAAATTCTTTTTAATTGTGAGCGACGGGAAACGCCGTTAGGTGTCGCACTATGGCCTTATTGCTTCAGTTCCTTGACAAGATAGATGATTGTGGGGAAGTGGTCGCTGAAGCCGTTGAGGAACACTCCGGCGCTATAGGTGCGCAGTGGGTAGCCCTGACGATCGCCCTCGCGGGTCTTGAGGAAGTCGCGGTTCAGGACCTCGGCACGCAGGAAGGTGAGCTGCGGCTTGTCTTTTTCGTCGTAGTGACGCACAAAGTACTCGCTCATCACTATCTGGTCAAACAGGTTCCAGCTGCCGCGGTAGCCTAATGTGCCTATGCCTTTGTCCAGGAGCTTCCACCAGGGGTTGTAGAGATCGTCCTCGTCGTCAACATCGTCAATGTCGCGCTTGCAACCCAGCACTTTAGCCACACTGCGGTCTTGTGGGTCGTCGTTAAGGTCGCCCATGAAGAAGATTCCCTGGTTGGGGTCGTCGCGCAGCAGCGAGTCGATGGTTTCGCGAGCCATTTGAGCTGCAGCCTCGCGCAGATAGCTGGACTGCTCCTGCCCGCCCAGGCGCGATGGCCAGTGGTTGACAAGCACACTCACCTTTTCGCCGGCAAGCAGGCCGGTGACGCAAAGCTGGTCGCGCGTGCGGGTGTTGGGGTTGAAGCGGTCGCCCTTGTCGATGGCATCGAAGTAGCGCTTACTCAGACGCTGATTGGTGACGTTGAGCACCTTAAACATGCGCGGGTTGTAGAGCAGGCCCACATCCACGCCACGGCGGTCGGGGCTGTCGTGATGCACAATCTGGTAGTGGCGACTCTTGAGCTCGGGCTGACGCACTAAGTCTTGAAGCACGGTGATGTTTTCTATCTCACTCACACCTATCAGGGCAGGGCCATCGGGGGTGCCTTTAGTGACTATCTGACTGATGGCATGTGCCATGTTATGCTGTTTTTTCCAGTATTTCTCATGGTTCCACTGGCGGGCACCATTTGGCGAAAATTCGAGATCATATACGCCATTAGAGTTAATGGTGTCGAACAGGTTCTCCAGGTTATAGAACATAACGCCATACACGTTATAGCGACGATCTTGTGCCAGTGCGGGCAGTAGCAGCATGGCAGCCAGCACGATAAGGGCTAATTTCTTCATGACTTGGAATTTTGGTGAGTAATCAAGCGCAAAGATACTAATTAATTATGAATTATGAATTATGAATTATGAATTATTTGATTTGGCACGGCGCAAGCAGTGCGCAATTATGAATTATGAATTGTGAATTATGAATTATTGGTGTCCGCTAAAACTGAATCAGTTGGCAAGTCGTTAGACTTGGCAGTCGTGCGAAACACATTGTGCGTGCCAACTCGGAGAGTTGGTGCGCACTGTGTGAACGAATGACCGAGTCATAGGCGCACCTCGTAGATGGTGCGGCAGTGGTATATGTAACGCTCTCAATGTCTTACCACAACGGCACATCTCCGAAGTGCCGCGTTCTATATCGTCACCTTTCACACAGTGCCGCCCACAGCTCCGCCGTGAACGGCACAATGTGTTTCGCACATTTACAAGTCTCCGACTTGCATTCAAGACCAAGCCCATTTAAGGAGATTTACAATTTTTCCATTTGCAATCAACTCATTACAGAGTTATTGAAAACTTTTAGCGGACACCATTAATTGTGAATTATGAATTATTTGGCGCAACACGCCATAACTGCAGCACAATGATAGATTATTTGCCGGTGACGAGAAAAAACGTTGAAAAGTTCTTGCTATTTCAATAGGATTGTTCTAAATTTGCTGATGCAATAGCATCTTTAGGCATCCTATTGCATTTAATCATAATGGGTTCTATATGATTGCGACACTTGAATATGTATATAGGAAATTTGACGAATATAACCGGCTGATGTTTGACAACAAGCTGCCATTTATTCCCATAGTGATGAGCAGTGCCTTGACATTTGTTGGCCGATGCGAGTATCGCCGCCAGCGCACGCTGAGCGGGAAGGTGAGATACTGCGACTTCAGGTTGCGCATCAACAACCGCATCGACATGGCCGAGGACGAGCTCGACGATATCATCATCCACGAGATGATACATTATTATATTGCCGTAAACGGAATTGCCGACACATCGTCACATGGCCACGTCTTCAGGCAGATGATGGACGAGATTAACGCCCGCTATGGCCGCCACATCACCATCAGCCACCTGTCCACACCACAGCAGCGCAACCAAGCCATGGCGGGCAAACGCCCCACCTATAAGGTGATAGCAGTGGTCAGCATGGCCGATGGCAAGCAGGGCATCAAGGTACTGCCCAGGGTGTTGGAGACCATCCTCAACTACTATAACACCGTGAGCGGCAACGACAAGGTGCGCGACGTGAAACTATACATGAGCGACGACAAGCTCTTTGACCACTACCCCAAGTCGGGAGCACTGCGCGTTTATCCGCTTGATGCCGAGACAATAAAGACTCATCTTGCCGATGCCGAGAAACTGAAATGTGACGGCAAGAGCATCAAGTTCGACGACAACTGATAAACAATTAACATACTCACCTATATTAAAACAGTAAAGCTATGAACGAATTCAATCAAGAACCGGGCACACAGCAAGTGCCCCCCGCATTCGACCAGCCACAACAGGGCTACAATCAAGTGAATATCGACCGCAAAGTGTCGCAGCTGGGAAGGCCCATGCTGGGATTTATGGAGGCCGTGAAAATCTGTCTTATAGAGAAATACTGCTGCTTCACGGGGCGGGCACGCCGCTCCGAGTACTGGTGGTTTTGCCTTTTCATTCAAATCGTCGGCTGGATTATTGGGGGTGTTTGTTTCGCCATCTATTTTAAGTCGCATACCATTGAAGATTACATCAACAATCCGCTATCGCTTATTTTATCACCGGCCTACATCGGTGGCATGGTCGTGTCGCTGGCATTCTTTTTGCCATCGCTTGGGGCTATGGTACGTCGCCTTCACGACACCGGCCGCTCCGGTAAATGGCTGCTTATTTTATTAGCCAGCATCATTCCTTTGGTAGGATCGTTAGTAGTCTTGGTGTTCGCGATTGTGCTGATTGTGTGGAATGTTCAGGACAGTGACCGTGGCGAGAACCAGTACGGACCGTCGCCCAAGTACCAATAGAATTACGAATTATGAATTATGAATTATGAATTCAGAATTCAGGATTCAGAATGCAATAGCTAAGAATTATGAATTACGAATTCAGGATTCAGAATTCAGAATGCAATAGCAGTGAGCCGGGAAGCATCAGCTTGCCCGGTTCATTCTTTATTAACGTGAGTTTAACAAAATCGTTTCCTGATAATCAAAGCGTTAGCAGCCACCTCCCTCTAAGATCGATGGGGTCGGTGTGAGATGGCCACCATTGCCTCACTCGTCGGCAGGCAGATAGTTGATGAGATACACTTGCCGCCTGGCTCGCGTGAGGGCGGTGTAGAGCCAGCGGTAATAGCTCAGCGTGGTAGTGGCCTCGGGCATGATGCCGCCCATGTCGATAAACACGTTGTTCCACTGCCCACCCTGGGCCTTGTGGCATGTCACTGCATAGGCATATTTCACCTGCAAGGCATTGAAGTAGGGGTGCTTCTTTAGCTCCTTGAAGCGGCTCGGCTTGTCGCCCGGCAGTTCTTCCCACACCTCACGGAACAGGCGTTCGCTCTGGTCGCGCGTGAGTGCGGGGGCATCGCTGAGCAGCGCATCGAGCACCACCTTCACCTCGACCTCAACGTTGGCATGGTCGGGCATCTCGGCCGTGATGGTGATAAATCGCAGCCCATAGCGGCGCTCCACCTCGCCGTGCACACGGCGCACCCGCAGCACATCGCCATTGGCAATGAAGTCGAGCTCGTCGTAGTCTTCGACCCACAGATAGTTGTTCTTGGCCACAATGAGCATGTCGCCGCTCACGAGTTCGTCCTCACGGTAAAGGATGCGATTGCGAATGCCGGTGTTGAACAGCGTTGCACGCTTGTTGCTGCGCGTGATCACGATGGTCTGCTCCATCGAGTCGCTGTCGTAGCAGTCGCCGATGGTTTCCATCAAGAATTCTCCCGACACATTCTTCACGTCGGGGAACGACTTCACGTCGATTAGCGGAGTCACGAGCACATCGTCGTCCATGATGTTGCGCAGCATGGTAGCGTTCACCAGTATGCCGCTGTCTTGTGCTTGCCGGGCTATCTGGCGCAGCGTCATTTCATACACCATCAGCCCATAGGCCTGCAGAGTGTCGGCGCTGAGTGCCGGGCTGCTGTCACAGCCCACGGGCGGCAGCTGTGCACTGTCGCCCATGAGCAGCAGGTGACAGTTCTGACCGTTATACACATAGCTTATCAGGTCGTCGAGCAAGCGCCCGCTGCCGAAGCTGGCCACACTGTCGCCGGCGGCATTGGCAATCATCGATGCTTCGTCAACGATGAAGAGGGTGTTCTGCATCCTGTTGCCGGCCAGTGCAAAGGCATCACTGCCATAGCTGCTCTGGCGGTAAATCTTGCGGTGGATGGTGAAAGCCGGGAAAGTGGCATAGTCGCTGAAAACGTGGGCCGCCCGCCCGGTGGGAGCCATAAGCACGCACGGGTGGTGAAGCTCGGTGAGTGTGCGCACTAATGCCCCGGTGAGTGAGGTTTTGCCGGTGCCGGCATAGCCCGAAAGCAGAAACACTCCACGCTCGGGAGCGTAGAGCGCAAAGCGCGCCATGGCCACGATGAGCAGCATCTGCTCATCGGTGGGGTCATAGGGCAAGAGCGTGAGCATCCTGGTGGCAAACTCACGCACGCGTGCATCGCTGTTGCTCAGCGCGTTGGCAGCAACACTTTCCATCATTCACCAGCTAAGGGTTAGCATTACTCATAGGTGCGGGTGATTGTCATCTCGGGCTTTCCGTCCTGCGAGATCTCCACATTGGTGATGCGGCCATGAGTATCAATCTTGTAATTGAACTTACGCTCGTGGCCCGGACCGTTTTCCTCGATCTCATTAATGCCAATCAAGTATTTCTTCATGGTGGCACTGTCGTAGTCGTAGTAGTAGCGGAACACCTTGCCGTCGCTCTCCTGGCGAATGATGTAGCCGTCGTTATACACCAGCACGCGACGCTTGTCGCCATCGGTGACAACGAGCTTGGTGAGAGCGCCGTTATCGTTATATGAATACACCCATTTGCGCTTGTGGGTGGTGCCGTCGCTGGTGATTATCTCGAGCTTGTCGTGCGTGCTGAAAAACGACTCGAAATCGACCGTTGCCCCACCCTTGCGCGATGCAGTCTTTAGCCGGTAGCCATGCAGGTTGTCGTAGTCGTAGGTGTAGGTAGTGATCACGACGTTGCCCTTGCTGCCCATGATGCTGCTCTGGGTGAGCAGTCCCTGCTCGTTGAAGACGAAGGTGTTGTTGCGCTTGCGAGAGCCGTCGGCAAAGGTGATGGTCTCCCTCACCGTGCCCGTGCAGCCGTTAAAGCCCACGTCCATGTGCTCGTAGCGGTAGCTGTGGGTGGGGTTATTCACAAGGTTGGCATAGAACATCCTGATGCGAGGTTCCTGCACCTTCTCCTCGTCGATGTAGGTGATGAGCTTCTCGAGCGAAGTGTTGCGATTGCAGAAGCTGTTGACCACAGCAGCGTCGCGGAACTTGCGAGCCTGCTCGATGAAGAACGACTCGGGGTAGTTATTGATGAAAATGTCCCAGGCGTCAACAGTGTTAAGCCGCTTGGCCTCCTGGTAGGCCTCGCGCTCCACTTGCCGCTGTTCGGTCATGTTCTGATCCTGCGCCACAGCAGCCACAGGCCCAAGTGCTATAATAGCAGTTGTTAAGATGTTAATAAGTTTCATTGTTATGTCTTTGTTTTTTAATAATTCTAATTCAGACCGATAAAATCGCTTAAAGGTCTTACTTTTGATCTATATGTGTTTAATCCTTGTCGTAGTTTAGGATTTTGACTGAAAGGTATTTCGTTAGTGTTGTCGAAGTGAAAAACCATATAATAAGCCGCATGCTCGGGATTAAAGCCTATTTCCTCAAGTGATTTTTTTGTCCATATTTGGAAACATCCCTTTCGCTTTAGCCTGAACAACTTGGCATCATGCCCATTAGAGTGTAGTAAAACATACTGGATGCGTTCAAATCCGGGTGTTACTAATACAGAGCCATGTGAGTCGCCTGCCCGCATATAGCAGATGCCTTTGTCTATCATCATTTTTTGCAAGCCGGGTCGGGCATGATTGACGATAACTTGCACTTCTTCGGGATTCTCGCTCATGCGTTTGAGCATATTAGCTGCTTTTACGGCATCGTCAATTTCATTTCTTCTTCTGTTTCCTAAGGATATGAAATTTTCGTCTTGCTCAATTCCAATAAATCTTCTCCCTAATAGATTTGCAGCAATTCCGGTAGTGCAACTACCTGCAAACGGGTCGAGGATTAGCGAATTCGGCCTTGTCGAGGCAAGAATGATTCTATAAAGTAACCGCAACGGCTTCTGAGTGGGGTGTTTTCCGCAAGTTTTCTCCCAAGTGCCCGGTGCGGCCAATTTCCACACATCGGGCATATGAACACCATTGTTCATTGCTTGCATTAATTCATAGTTGAAATAATGAGGCGTGTTATCGGTTTTCCTGGCCCAAATAATGTATTCAGCCGAGAAATTAAATCGTTGGTTAGTCAGAGCCTTGGGAGGATCCGACTTTTGCCAAACTATCATGTTTAGAATTTTATACTTTAAATCATTCAAGCAATTAGCCACCGCATATATATTGTGATAGGTGCCACACACCCATATGGTTCCTTCATCCTTTAGAACTTCACGGCAAGCGCTCAGCCAGTTATAATTAAAGTTGTATATTTCTTCGTTATCACGCACTCTGTCCCAGTCACCTTTATCAAAATTGACATACCGGTTTCCTATCTTTACTGTGCCGTTTCCCCTTGACAAGAAATAAGGAGGGTCGGCAAAAATCATGTCAACCTTTTCTTGCAATCTCGGGATGACTGCATTGCAATCGCCCTTAATTAATTGAAAGTCTGAAAAGTTCTGTACCATCACTTATCAAACAATTAATGGTGAGTTCTGCGTCTATGAAGCGACAAATAGACTTTCATCTCATCAGTGAGGTGCTCTGCCTTAATGTTTTTTGAATCTTGCGCAGTAATCTGTTCAATGTAATCACACTGATTATCGGTTAATTCTGTTTCAGACACTTGCATCTGCCCCCTATCGTCAAAGTAAATTAGGCCGTTTTCAAACAGCTTGTCGTGATTAGCACACAACCACAATCCGTTGTCGCGCGATACTGCTTTAACCCTCTTCTCCTCGAATGATATGTCTGTTTCCTTGTTGATGTCGCAAACACGGTGTATGTGAGACGCTATGATTAGCTTTTGGATGTTGCAATCACACAAGTAGCATTTTTTCTCATCGCTGCCAAATTTCAGCATCAAATTTTTCATGAATTCTGCTTGATTTCTTGCATCACCATCGTTTAATGCTTCATCATTTGGGCTGTAATCTTGCAGTTCGTCAAAGCATTCAATGCCCAGGTTGCCCAACAGTTCAAGATTTTCGGCCGTTATCGGGCTCGGCTTTCTGTCTTCTTTGTTGTTCAATCTTTTAACATCCTTAATTTGCCATAAATAAACAGTACCTTTTGTTATAGCTTTAGCTGCCGCTGCCATTAGAATAATTTCAAATCCATTATTGCCAAAAGTCTTACCATAAAGAATTGTGTCCTCGGCATTCTCGATAATATAGGAACTTTTATTGTTTGCTTTTGTCATTTTGTTCCTCATTAACTTCATGTCCTTTATCGACTTGAAAGGAGTGGCTGCTATTGTCTCGTTCTTTTTATTTTCGCCCCAGTCAAGCATGTCAAAGTTTAAGATGTTTATTCCCAGTGTGCGGCAAAGCTTGTAAGCAAAGGTTTGATAGTCGTTAACAGCATCGCGCACATTCTTAAAATCAACCACATTACCTTTATATAACTTTTCATCACGCATTGTCACGCCGCTGTCTTTGACGCTCAACAGAAACACATTGAAAGTTTTGTCTTTATGGGTATCATTGCAAAAGGCTCTGTAAGAAACCGGGAGTTTTGACACTATATAGCCGTTGCGTGTATAAGCTGGAGACTCACATGAAAAAAACACATAATGAATTTTCGCATCTGGCTCACTACCTTCGATAATTGTAATAAACTGGCCGTCCTGCCTCTTGGCTTCTGTCTTATTATTGTTTAGTTTTGGATTTACTTTAATAGTATAATTGACATTTTTGCCTATTCCAAGCCTTTCTATTACGACATCAAGTTCCTGCTTATGAGTAAGACAGCCGGCTTCGTTTTCACACACTTCAATAGTGTTGAAAACTTTATTAAGCAGTCTGTTTCTTTTGGGGAAATTAATTATCACAGGTTTCATTTTATTGCGAAATTATCAGTGTTTCGTTTCGTCCTCTGAATCGTGTGTGCAGAACCTCTACATTGTGATTGTCAACCCATTCTTGAAGGAAAGTGTTGCGGAGTCCTTTATACTCAAGAAGATTTGAAATCACAACTTTGCATCCACGATTAAGCAAAATATCAAGATATGAAAGCAGCCGTTGCTCTTCTGAGATGTTCCACCCCTTAAAGCCCCTTTTGCCGTCATTGTAGCTGCCGAGGGTTATAAGATAAGGAGGGTCGGCATAGACTAAGGTGTTAGCATCAATGAGGTTATCATTTTCTTGATAGTCACCAATGTGAAAAGTCACATTCATCTCTTTTATGCGACGACAAAATGAGACTATTTTTTCTTTTATAGAGTCGCTATAACCGCTCTCGCCAACAGGATTGTTAAATTCATGTGCTGAGTTGAAACGGAGTTGCTGCTGAAACCCATAAAGAATGACTACGTAGAGGTACCAATATGCTTTCTTGTGATTGCGATATTTCTTATTGTAATCGTCGCGCAACTTGTTGTAAGCATCCTTCCCGCACTTTGTTAAGCCATATTTCTGGATTGTTTTCTCTATAAACGTGAGCAATGATGCCGTGTCTTCATTCTTGAATATTTGAAGTATGCCTGCCACGGCAAAATTTATATCGTTATATACTATCTGGTCAAATCCTGCCGTATTAATACCCACGTTAAAACCACCTCCCATTAGATCTACAAACTTTGCGCGACCATGCAGCTGTGGCTTTATGAAGTCAATTAATGGTGATTTGCCCCCCATATAATTGAGTGGACAATAATAAGCGACTTGATTGATTGGCTTTTTCTGCCCATAAAACAAGTACTCTTTATGATTTTTCTTAGTATCAGTCTTGAAATTGTTATATCTTTTGTAAGTTATTTCGTTGCAGGTTACACTATTCTCATAACAATATCTTTTCATGGCATAAAGAATGTAGTCTTTCGACATCAGGCCATCGCTGCTATAGCTGAAAACGATGTGTGAGGCTCGTGTTTTAGCCAGGACACGGTCGAGAAGAACAGCCGCTTTGTTAGGCTTTGACCAGTCGTTTGACACATTATCATAGTGTCGTGCACCGGTAATGCCTCTCAACTGCGGATTGTCGTTGAGAATGAGTGTTTCAAGTATATGATATTGGACTGAATAAGAATTTTTAGTATATGGCGGATCAAGATATATGATGTCACATTGCACATCCTCAATAATATCCTCGATGTTGCCATTGATGATTTCAACATTGTTCTGCGGGCCGGTAATGTCTTCAGCTGTATCGGTGTCGGCCGGCGCTATAAACTTGATAGGCTTAACAGCACGCGGGTCCCACTTCTTTAGGTACGCGCCATATACTCCGGCAACATTGGCCACATGTGATACCGACTCCATTAAGGCACTCAACAGATAGTTGTATTCTTCTTGTGATATTAGAGAGGCATCATACCATTTCTGTATTTGCAGCCTGAAATAGTCGATGCGGCCGGCGTTCTCATCGGTGAAGTACATTCTGCCGGATAAGGCTGGTGCATAATTCTTCGAGAAAAAGCCTATAATATGCTGTTCGGTGTTATTGAGGTAGTCAAACGGGTCAAAGCCCAGCTTCTTAAAAGTGCAGCGTGAGGCATACACACGGCCACTTGCAAATGTCGTTGCACAATGCAAGTTATCATTCAATATGATATTGAACGAATTCTTGAAATGGTGGGCAATGGAACCTGTTCCACAAAAGGCATCAAACAGCGTTCCGCCATTAGCTAATAGCCCTTTGTCTTCAAACAGTTTTTGTATGTGCCCCGTCAGTGAAGCTTTGCAGCCTATGTATCTCATTACGAATTTATATTGTCAAATAAACGTTGCTGTGTGAATTTCATGAATCATCCAGATAAGTTGCAAAGTTACAATTAAACGAGTGAAACGCAAAGAAAAAAATTTGTTTAATGTCTAACACCGCTCGCACTACTCTAATACACATTTGTGTGGGCCGGTGGGGGTTATGTGGTGAGGTCGCCGAGCAGGTAGCGGCGCAGCAGCCTGCTCATGCGCAACACCGCGCTGATTGCCATGCTGCCGGCAATGATTATTGCAGCCAGCGCAGCTGCAATGAGCACTTGCAGAATGAAGGTGTCGTTGGTGGCGAAGTAGCTTCCATAGGCCGTTAAGTCGGGCAAAAGAAAGTAGTGGATGAGATAGATGTCGAGTGTGCGCCGCCCGACATGCACCATGACTTTTGCCATGCGACTGCCGCCGGCAAAGTATGCCGCACTGCGCATGAAGATGGTGAAGACGATTATCACTCCTGCCACTCTCACCACCAGCAGACGCAACAGCCAGCTCAGCATGTGTGGCACACATTGATTGATGCCGGGATGATAGCACAACAGCAGCGAGGCAACAAAAACAATCAGCGCCACAGTGATGACTGCCGAGCCGCTAAGCAAACGCTCGACGCGGGAATAGTGCTTGCGCACGAGGACTCCTGTGACGAAAAACGGCAGGTAAAGGCACACATTGCTCAGGGCATACTTCTGATACCAGTAGATGTTGAAGATTTTTATCAGCAGTGCAAATGCCACTACCGGCACTATGACGAGCACTATGTCGTGGGCCTTGTCGCTCTTGAAGAAGCGTGAAAGCCATGATGAGGCATAATAGATCAGGAAAATGCCAAACAGGGCAAATGGGAACCAGTAGCGCTGAAAACCATGACTGATGAACGTGCCGGCAATGTCTTCCGACATAGTGAGCAGGAAAAGGCAATAGAAAATCGTGGCCGGAATGATGAGTGCCATGAATTTCCTGGCCGTCGTCTTGACGATTTGTGCCGGTGTCCAGTGCCCGGCGGCTTTGTAGGCAACAAATCCGCTGATAAAGAAAAACAACGGCAACATAACAGTCGCAATCAGCTGTGCTGCAAAGATTTTATTGTTGCCAAACGTGAACAGCAAAACATGTGAATACACTACGAGAGCTATTGAAAGTCCTCGCAGAGCGTCGATGTATGGAATTCGCCGGGTTGCCATGTGATAATAGTGTGTTAAGGTGGTGAGTTATCGGCGGTGCCTGATTGCGCTGAGAATGCCCTCGCGCTTCACCACCACGGCGATGAGCAGCAGTAGCAGGAATGTGCGCCAGGCAAGGTTGAGCCAGGTGTTGCCCGTGTCGATGAGCATGGCTCCAGCACTGAGCACTGCCGTGAGCAGTACATAGACGGCCATGTCGCGCAGCGGGTAGGCAATGCGGTAGTAGTGCTGACCGGTGAAGTAGCTCAGCAGCATTGCCGAGCCATAGGCCGCCACTCCGGCCCACGCGCAGGCCATGTAGCCGTAGCGCGGCACGAAGATCACGTTCACAACAATGAGCATCAGGCACCCAATGCCCGAGAAGATGGCTCCCCACAGCGTGCGGTCGGTGAGCTTGTACCAGAACGACAGGTTAAAATAGACACCCATCATGATTTCGGCCGCCATGACGATGGGCACCACACGCAGTCCCTCCCAGTAGTCGGGCGCGATGATATATTTCAAGATGTCGATGCCCGCCAGCACGGCAAGGTAGGCAATGAGGGTGAACATGAGGAAATATTTCATGGCCAAGGCCTGTGTGCGCTTGCTCTCGGCCTCGTCGTCCTTGTTACGGCTGCCGCCGAACACAAATGGCTCGTAGGCATAGCGAAATGCCTGAGTGATGAGTGCCATGATCATCGCTATCTTGATGGCTGCACCATAGATGCCTAACTGCGAGGCGGTCTGCGTGGCATCGCCGGGATACACCCACGGGAAAATGATTTGCGAAGCCGACTGGTTGATGACGCCTGCCACACTGAGGATGAGGATGGGCCAGCTGTAGGACAGCATGCGCCGCAGCAGCTTGCGGTCCCACGACCACGAGGCCGCGGCCAGCTCACGCCACATGCACAGCATCACCACGAGCGTACAAGCCAAGTTCAGGTAGAACACATAGCCCACTCCCACCGTGGGGCTGTAGGCCCAGCTCACGGCATCGGGGTGAGTCTTGTAGATTGCCGGCAGAGCCACGAAATAGAGCAGGTTAAGCCCTATGTTGAGAAAGATGAACAGCAGCTTCAGGCTGGCGAACTTCACCGCTTGCTTCTTGTAGCGCAAATAGGCAAAGACGATGGCCTGGAAGGCATCGAGCGCCACCACTGCAGCCATGACGATGATATAGTCGGGGTGGGCAGTATAGGCCATGCCCATGGCAGGCGCGATCCACCCGATGTTGAGCACAACGAGCACGACAAACAGCAGCGAGGTCATGCCCACGGTGAGGAGCGTGGTGGAATAGACCTGCCGGGGGTTCTCGTCGCTCTTGTTGGCAAAGCGGAAGAAGGTGGTCTCCATGCCGTAGGTGAGCAGTGCCAGCAGCAGTGCCGTGTAGGCATAGACGTTGGTCACGATGCCGTAGTCGCCCGATGCTGCCGACATCTTGGCGGTGTAGAGCGGCACGAGCAGATAGTTCAGGAATCGCCCCACGATGCTGCTCAGGCCGTATATAGCAGTGTCTTTAGCCAGTGATTTCAGATTAGCCATAATTCATTTGAAAAGTAATAATAAACAACGTGAGTTCGACGAATTTTTTATCAGTAAATCAGCGCGTTAGCAGCTCATCCTATAAGTTCAGTTGCTCCCCCATCTAAGTTAGAGGGGGTAAGGGGGAGTGTGGTTTTCGCAAAGCTCCGAACTGAAATAATAATTCATCATTCACAATTAAAACAGTGAGCCGGGCGAGCCGGGTCGCTCGCGGCGCAGGTGCTCATAGGCGAGTTGTGTGGCCTCACGCCCGCGTGGCGTGCGATTGATAAACCCTTCCTTAATCAGGTAAGGCTCATACACTTCCTCAACCGTTCCCGGGTCTTCGCTCATGGCTGTGGCTATGGTGGCTATGCCCACGGGGCCGCCGCCAAACTTGTCGATGATGGTGGTGAGAATCTTATTGTCGATTTCGTCAAGGCCATACTTGTCGATATTCAGAGCCTCGAGCGCAAAGCGGGCTATGTCTAAGTCGATCTTGCCACTGCCCTTCACCTGTGCAAAGTCGCGCACACGCCGCAACAGCGAGTTGGCAATGCGAGGCGTGCCACGGCTGCGCAAGGCAATCTCGCGTGCCGCGTCGTCGGTAATAGCCACTTGCAGCAGGCGTGCCGAGCGCTTGACGATGCCCTCGAGCACTTCGTGACCGTAATACTCCAAGTGGCAGTTGATGCCGAAGCGTGCCCGCAATGGCGACGTGAGCAGGCCGCTGCGTGTGGTGGCACCGATGAGGGTGAACGGTGCCAACGTGAGCTGCACCGAGCGTGCACCGGGGCCTTTGTCGATCATGATGTCGATGCGGTAATCCTCCATGGCGCTATAGAGATATTCTTCTACGATGGGCGACAGGCGGTGGATTTCATCGATGAATAGCACATCGTTTTCGTTGAGCGAGGTGAGCAGACCGGCAAGGTCGCCCGGACGGTCGAGCACCGGGCCGCTGGTGACCTTGAAGCCCACGCCCAACTCGTTGGCAATGATATTGCTAAGTGTGGTCTTTCCCAGTCCCGGAGGACCGTGAAACAGAATGTGGTCAAGTGCCTCGCCACGCATGCGCGCTGCGGCTACAAACACTCGCAGGTTGTCGATGATTTTCTCTTGACCGGCAAAGTCGCCAAAGCGCTCCGGACGCAGTGCGCGCTCAAAGTCCTGGTCGCTCTTGAGCCGCTCATTCCTTATGTCAAATTCTTCTTCCATAATAATCTTTTGCAAAATTAATGCAAATAGGTGAGACGAACAAAAACGATACCACAAAGTTCCTCTACGAGGCACTTTACTGCCCAGCCTGCTGTGACCAAGCTGCGTGCATCTACGACGCAGCAATGTTGGGTCGAGTGATAATGCCCATGGGCACCGCGGGCTGCACTGCGTGCAACACTCGCTTCATCACCTCCACGAGCCCTTCGGGGTTGAATGGCTTTAACGCGAGACGAAAAAACAGAAACAAGGCAATCGGCGAGCCGGGAGACATCCCGACCCGCCGATTTTAGCAGTTCCTAATCACTGCCAATGCCGATTTGCCCTTCGGCAATCGCAATAGCAATGACTATTTACTATGGGCGATGGCTTTTATTTCACCACCTTCTTGACTGTGCCATCGGCATCAATCATGATGTTAATGCCCTTGAACGGAGTGCTGCTCACACGGCCCGTCATGTCGATATAGCGCACGGTGCCATCAGCGGCGGCACGCAGTTCGGCAATAGCGGTATTTACCGCTTCGACAAACGATGCTGTAATGTTAACAGGCTCGGCAGGCATGAGGAATGTGAATGTATTTTCATCATCCTGAGTAACCGGCACCGAGGCATAGCGAGGCAGTGGTGCAGGACTTGGTTCGGTAGCCGAGACTGTCTCTACGGCACAGGCTTCGGTCACATATCCGTTAGCGGGAGTGAGAACGACCTTAACCTCGGCATCTTTGGCGACGTTAGCACCACTCTCGATTGCGGCTCCGTCGATATACACGTCAACAGCGCCGTTTTCGGGATTGGCCTCAAAGGTGATAGTGTTTTCTACGTAATCGGCTGTAGAAACACGGTATGCAGCATAACCATTACCCATCGTATAGTCGTAAACAATCACGCATTTTGAGTTCACGGGAACTACGCGGAAGAATGAGCCGCACGACGGATTGGCATAATAGCCGCCGCTGCCCATGGGAGGAATGGTAGCCAATGCAGCTGCATTGGCACTCATGTCGCGAATAGTGAAGCCGCCATTGTAATTGGTGCCGCTGGTGTAGAGGAACATATCGTGCCCGTTAAGCTTGAAGAATGCTCCACCCACCGACGAGTTGCTGTTGGGAGGAGTGGTGTTGAGCGAGCCGGTGATATATTTGCCCTTATCGGTACCGTCGAAGAGGTTATAGCCCTGGTTTCGCACCTGATAGATAAAGTGGAACGGATTTTCATCGATGGGGAATACCACTCCTGCCGTAGAGCCGGCAAACGAAACTTCGCTGGTGGCCTCGGCATCGAGGAACTCGCCATTGGCAAAATTCAGCAGGGTGATATAGCTGCGCCCGTTCTGATAGTGGTAAACCACGCCACCCTCGGGGCTCATCACATCGCCCACGGCACTGATGAAGTTGGTCTGTCCATCCTCCAGGGTTTCAACATCCACTTCGATGGGCGTGGCTGTGATGTCGCCACCGGGATAGATGATGATTTTGCTGGGATTCTTTGTCACACCGTCTTTGCGCTGAATCAGGTTACCTGCACTGTCGAAGCAGATGCCGTGGCTGTTGGTGCCTGCAGCCTCGCTCAGTGTCCCGTCGGGCTTGAGGATAACCAGCTTGCTGGTGGTGTAGTTGTTGGCATAGAAAGTGCCATCGGCGGTGATGGCTGCCTGCTGTGCCGACTTGTAGGGTGATCCTTCTTCGTCAAGGGCCGATGGGAAATTAGCCGGCAGATTGCCACGGTTGCGCGTGTAGGCAAACAGTGTGTCAACCTTGATTTCAAGGGGATTAAGCGGCTCCACGACGGCATTCCAGTCGATGTCGGCAAGATTGGGCATATCGCTCGGCATCAGGTAGTCACAGGTCATCATCTTCACGCCCATCTCTCCATAAAGATTATAGTTGGCAAGTGAGTTCACTGTCCACACTGCCACATCCAGACCTTTCTCGTGGAAGCGCTTCACGGTATATATGTCGAAGCAGCCGGCCTCGATGCTCGGCATCAGGTTCCACTGAACAATCCAGTCGAAATAGGTCTCCCAGTTGCTGTTGCACAGGAATTGGCACTTGAGCGCGGGGAAGTTGGTGCGTACATATTCCAGCGAACTGCGCATCGACGTGAGGATATAGGCCTTATCGGTGAGGCCTTTTTCTTCGATGAGTGCCGCCAGACCGGGGAACTTGCTCATGTCGTTGTTATTGATGCCAGTGGTCCACTTGAGTTCTATCACCGGAATCACATTTTTCTCTTTACAGATGTCAAGGTACTCGGCCACGGTGCAGATTTTGCCCGTGTAGGTCACGCCGCCACGTGTCTGTGTGTAGTTCTCGGCCTGGAGTTGCTCAAGTGTGGCGTTGGCCACGGTGAGGTTACCGCCCACGGCATTAGTGGTTTCATCGTGGCTAATAACATAGTAGCCATCGAGAGTCACTCGCACGTCGCACTCAAGGCCTTGATAACCATACATGTCAACACCGTTGGTATAGGACTCAACAGTGTTCATCACACCGGCATAGCTGCCACGGTGGCCGATGAATGTGGGCTTCCAGGCCCACGCGCTGGCAAAGCACAGCAATGTTAGCAATGCGAATAAAAATCTTTTCATAACCATAAGTTTTTAAGGGGTTCTTTAGCTTTCTCACGCTTTGACACAAGGAAAGAACCCATCACCTCGTCCCAGAGCCTTGGCAATGGCAAAGTTAAAGATTTTTTTACTATTATGCTAACAATTAGACAAAAAAGTCAATTATTTTTCACACAAATGTAAGAATGGAGCAGTGTGGCGACGTAATAAGCGCTGCTGCCTCCATGAGCTGGCCGGGCGTGACCTGCATGATACTTTCAACGGTGGCCTCCAGGTCGGGCTCTTTATTGTAATACAAAACGCTCTTTGCCGCATTGAATGCCATGAATTCGGCACTGTCGGCCGCCACCAGCAGCTGGCCGCAATACTGCCGCTTGCAGGCCTCGAGCTTGCGGGCGCTCAAGGGTTTTTCGGCCAGTTGCGAAACAATGTTGTGGATGATGCGCACACTATGCTTCACATCGGCCATGTCGCACCCAAAGTAGATTTCCATCAGGCCGCAGTCGCTAAACATCACTGCGCTCGATTCCACATTATACACATAGCCACGGCGCTCGCGCAACTGCACATTGAGCAGCGAGTTCATTCCCGGTCCGCCCAGGATGTTGTTGAGCAATGCCATGGCATGGCGTCCGTCGTGATGCATTCCCGGTATGCGGGCTCCCACGATGGTGTGAGCCTGATGGCATCCCAAGCTCACCTGCTTGTGCTGCGGCATCGACTGCTGCGGCTCTACTCGCTCGGGGCGCAGCAGTGGCCGCTGTGGTGCCACGAAGTGCTTCTCGGCCAGCCGCACCACATGCCCAGGGGTGTCGGCACCCACATAGAACAGCACCATGTTGCCGGGTGTGAACAGTCGCTGCAGGTGCTCGGCGCAGTGCTGCTGTTGCAACCCTTCGAGGTCTCGCTGCACGCCCAGCACATTGTGGCCTAACTGGCTGCCGGCAAGCGCCATGTCTTCAAAGTCGTCGTAGATGGCATCGGCCGGCACATCGCGATAGGAGGCGGCTTCTTCGAGCACCACGTCTTTCTCGCGGGTAATCTCGTCGATGGGAAATACCGAGTTCTCAATCAGGTCGGCCAGCAGCTCAATGGCACGCTCGGTGTGCCGGCCCGGGAACACGCTGTAGAGCATGGTCTCCTCCTTAGTGGTGTAGGCATTCAGCTCGCCACCCACACTTTCCATGCGATTCAGGATGTGCCAGGCACGGCGATGAGTGGTGCCCTTGAAAATCGCGTGCTCCACAAAGTGTGCCAGCCCATACTGCCCCGGCACCTCATCGCGGCTCCCGGTGCCTATGGCCACTCCGCACCATGCCACTGCGGCCTGCCGCTGCGTGTGCACGATGCGCATTCCGTTGGGTAGGGTAACAATCATAGGCGTGTGTCGATGTGCAGGATTTGGTGCACGAGCATCATGTCGCGTATGTCGTTGCGATAGACGTCCATGTCGTCGTAGTCGGGGTTGGCACTGCGCAGCGTCACCATAGCCGGGTCAGCATTTTTGCGAACATATTTTATCACCCTGAAGTCGTCGAGGATGACAACATATATCTGCCCCCAGTAGATGTATTGCATGTTGGTGAGCTCGCGCAGGGCTATGTAGTCGCCATTGCGAATTATCGGCTGCATCGAGTCGCCGTTCACCCTGACGATGCGGTGGTCGCTTCCGGCCACCTCGGGCAGGTCGATCCACCCCATTATCTGGTCGTCGGCAAACATTCGGGAGCGCGGCATGGCACCGGCTGTGACGTCGATGTCATAGACCGGCGTGCCGTGGCGCACGTCGGTAGCCGGGGGGGTGACCACTTGCATTACCGGCGGTGCTATGGGCTTGGCAAACGGCAGGTCGGTGCCATCTTCGAGCCACTGCTTCGAAACACCCATGTTCACCACAATGCGATTAATGAGCGACTCGCTCAGCGGCAAGCGACCGTTGAGGTATTTCGACAGATTGGAAGTGTCCACATCTATTTTCCGCGCAAAGTCGGCCTGCTTGTAGTTCAGCTCCTTGATGAGATACTTGATGCGGTTGATAATGTCGTGCTGATTCATAAGGCAGTGTGTTTTTTATGGTGTAGAACAAACATGCGGCAAAGTTACCACATATTATGGTAATATGCAAACTTTTTTCAACCAAGTTACGGTAATAATCCAAACTTTCGTGAGCTCAGCGAAATTTCAACCAGTAAATCAGCGCGTTAGCCCCCCTCGCAAAAAGCAGAGATAGGTTATTGAGACATGGCTTAGAGAGGCTTACGCCTGACTCTGAAAAACCTGAATTTCAACAATAATGCGAAATGTCTTCCTCGCCAAACAACGCTAACACTCTTGTATATAAAGCCTTAGGGCATCATGCACTTTAGTTCAGAATGAGATTAATCAGCGCGTTCACATCGTCCACGTCAATGAGGCCACTGCCGTCAAGGTCGGCATTGCCGGGGTATCTGTCCTTGTAAGTATCATAGTTGAGGATGAGGTTTATCGTCGCATTCACGTCATCAACGTCAACCAGGCCGCTGCCGTCAACGTCACCATAATTAGCCGACTGCCCTGTAACATTCACAAGACATGTGGCGCTAAGGTTGGAGCCATCAACGGTATAGGCTGTGATAATGGCATTACCCTCACTCATGGCTCGCACAGTGCCGTTGTCATCTACAGTGGCAATGCGGCTATCGCTTGAGGTCCAGACAACTTTCTTGAAAGTGGCATTTTCGGGCAATATAAAGGAGATTAGCTTCAGCGCATCGCCAACTTTGACTGTCGTTTCACACAGATTGAGTGTAATGGCCTGCGCCAGCACATTATGCACGGTTACCGTGCACACGGCCGAGACATCGCCGCCATCGGCCGGACGCACTATAATCTGAGCACTCCCGGCCTTGAGAGCTGTCACTAAGCATTCGCCGTTTTCAGCGCATTCCACATTTACTATAGAGGAGTCACTGCACGACCACAAAAGCCCCTTATTAGTAGCATCCTCAGGAACAACTGCAGCCTTCAACACAAACGAGTCTCCCACATTTACGTCTTCGGCATTACTGCTAAGGGTAATGTCGGTTACATTTTGTGGAACTACCACAACCTTTACAGTGGCCGAGAGACCGGATCCATCGGTGGTTGAAGCGGTGAGATAAACCTCACCCAGGGCAACACCCTTAAACAGATTGTTTGATGGCTGAAACGAATTAATAGGCATATGCTTTAGTATTGATTCGCTCTCATCGGTCGAAGTCCATTTCACAGTTTGGTTTGTTGTATAATTTGGAGTAAATATGGGATCTATCGTGATCTTGCTTCCCACTTTAACACTGTACTCTTCTTTTTCAAATTTTATGCCTGTTGCCAGTGTCTCGGCCTCGACGATGTTGGTGAATCTTTTCCACTCCCAGGTCCTTTTGTAAAGTGCTTGTGTCCCGCCAGGAACATGAAGGGTGGCTTTATTTGAGAGATATCGATCAAAAACATTATAAAAATCTCCATATTCACCTAAATTGGCATTAGCTTCTTCCCATTCAGGGTCAATGACTCCGGTAGGGTCTTGCAATTCCGAATACACATCTTCAAGACCTGGCATGACAAATGCTCCCATATTGATACACTTGACATGGTCATGAATTGAAATTGTCTTAATTGAACTACAATTATAAAACGCATAGGGTGCAATGGTGTCAACATCATCAGGAATTACAAGATGTGTCAGTTTCTCTCCATTGACATACATCGGAGCCTGCGGGTGTGACCATACTCGAAGCCAAGGTCCATTCGAGGTGTTGCCTTCTGTACTACAGAATTTTACCCGGCACCATGCCGAGAGATCTCTGATATAAACTGCGTCAACTCTTCCATAACCCATCGCATTTTCCATCATCATCTCTATTGATGGTGGCAATGTCAATTTCGACAAATGAATGGAAAACGCATTATCCCCTATTATTGTCACCTTATAAGTGCAGCCATCATTTTCAACTTCCTCGGGTATGGTGACATCGGCTGGATCAGTTTGAATTAGACACTTGGTCACCATGACCGACCTATCGTCAATCACGGTGTATAATATGCTGTCAACTTCAAAAGTCACAGACTCATCGGCGACGGCTATTACCGCCATGCCTATCATAGCAACTATAAGAATTAAATAGCGTTTCATAACTAAATCAAACTAAATTATTATTACACACAAAAAACATAATTAGTTTTAAACCCCAAAACAATTAAGGCCATTATTGAATTGAATTTATTTTTTCTTAACCATTAGGTAATTGTATATATAGCTGACATTTGCCATTGGCATCGGCACTGCCTATCTTTACAGGAAGATTTAGTTCATTACCATGAGCATCCTTAACAAGAATGGTTAAACACGTGTTTTCATTCTGAGCAGGCTTATTGACAATAAGAATAGGATTTGAAGATTCGTTTTCTAAAAGTTTTAGCTCTTGTGTGTTGGTGAATAATGTACTGTTTGAACTCATTTTTACCTTGTTGGTGTCATGGAGTGAAATTATGCCGGTTCTATTATGCACCTGCATTGCCATGCTGTCGGTTTGTATCCCTGACCCACTATTGTCTTCAATTACCATTCCATTGCTGTCGTTACGACCTGAGATGGTAATTCGCTCTAAAAACCTCATACCAATTTTAAGGTTCGCATTTGAATATATCACATTCGATGAGCCAGGTACCATGTGTCCCCTCTCTCCTGTTATTATCTGAATGGCAGGATTGAAATTCATTACTGGATTAACATAGGTAACCGCCCTAGTGGAGTAAACGTTTAACATATAGTCTCTTGGCATTACATATATATCTTGTCCATTGACTAGTGCGTTTATATCGCTCATGTAACACTCTTCCAAATAGATATTACCTGCTGAATCTTCATGCCTTATGGGGGTCACATATAATTTTCTCACTACATGCAACGCATTAAGAACTGTGTTTCCTTGAGAATTTACAGATTCATACTTTTCACCCTTTACCATGAGGTCAAGGTGAACGATACCCTCTGAAGTTAGACCGGAAATCGTGAATCCCTCTGAATTTCGGCGGCGTGAAGTAATGGCAATACCTACATTTGCTCCACCAACTGAACAACCATTGATGTTCACGCCACGACATCCTTCGAAATGCATACACATTCCACCATATTGATATACGTTTCTCATGGTATTGGCATCAATCCTGTAAGTATTAGTTTGGTTTGCTCCAGATTTGCAACCAATTACATTAATTTCCTGTTGATTGTAGAAATAGTAAGTTGGAGCAATAACCTTTCCTGTAGGCGGTACTGGGCTTGTTAGGAAGTGTGGTTTTGTTTGATATGGATTTTGAAGCCCCCAGCAGTTTGCCACGAGCAATGTTTGTCCGCAACGACTCAATTCTTTGGAATTCCAAAGGTCTAATTCACTCAATGGTACTGTACTACCATCAACTAATTCAAAAGTATCGAAACTTTGTGTGTCTGAATCTTGAAATTCATAGGGTACTGTAAAACGGAATGCATTGAATGAATGATGTACTTCAACAACTTCAATATTCTCCCACATAGTCTTGTCGTATGCCCGCTCAATGTAAAACGCATGGCAGGCACAACCATTCATATATACTTTTAGATTCTTAGCTCCACAGCCCGAGTTTATTCCATCAGCATTTCTATACGACTGAAAATAAATTGCCGCGCGAACTTTCTTTACAAGTGTGTGAGTTACATTATTTATAACTGTAGTTATTTGACGCTCAGAAATCCAGCGATCATCATCAACATCAAAGATGTCATAGTTGTTGGCATCTACACCGTCTTTATTCTGCAACATTATCTTGCTGAATGTTGGGCTGGTACCAATTATATTTACATGTGGGGGAACTATTATGGGCGAATTGATGGTATATGTTCCTGTCAGTCGCAAGACACCGGCTACATCTTTGAGAAGGTGAAGTGCCTTGTTTATTCGTGTTGCATCATTTGTATTACTTTCAAACCATTCAGGATATGCTTCTTCAACTTTCCATGTTCCGGCAAAATCTATAAAACCATTTACAATACAGCTCATAGGTGCAATAAGGACAGTATAATCTCCTGTCAATACAACATGAGTGTTAAGTGAATCACGATCCCCATTATTGCTTTCCTCATATCGGCTCATCTGCATTCCACTGAGTTTTCCACCTTGAAAAATAAGTTCACATCCGGTGCCGAAGTGGAGATCATGTATAAGATCTATTTCTTTTTGAATAATGTAAGTGGCTTGTTGTACAAGGCCATCTACTATAGTGAAGTCACTTGCGGAGTTTACAATAATTATACGTTTCATCGAAGTTTATATTTTTTAATGCTATACTCTTCCTATTTTTAATAGCTATTAATGATTGCCGGGAATGGTTCTTTGGGCTCTATTACTACAGTTGCAGGTGTTGTCGATATAGCGAATGGCGCTACTTTATCAGTGCAAGGATGGCCTTGGCATCTTCGTCGCCGGCAGCTGCATCTTCACGCAGTTTCTTCTTGATTTGATCTCCGTCTTTCTCGTTTTTAACGGCCCTCTTTATCAGAGCCTTGGCCCGTGCCTTATCGGCAGTCACTCCTTTTCCTTTGAGGAAGCACTTGCCCAAAGCCAACTGCGCATCGGCATTGTCCTGCTTAGCGGCCAGGGTGAAATATTCCACAGCTTTAGTGATGTTTTTCTCCACTCCCTCACCATTCTTGTAGCACTTGCCCACTTGATACTGAGCCTTGGCATGACCTTGTGCGGCTGCCTTGAGATACCAGTAGAACGCTTGCTTGTCGTTCTCGGCCACGCCATTACCCTTGTCGTAGCAGCGTCCCAGACGGTACTGTGCCTTCTTGTGCCCTTTCTCGGCTGCGGGTTTGAGTTTGACTATGGCCTCGGTATATTTCTTGGCGTCATAGAGTTTCTTGCCTTGTTCATAGAGTTTGTCGGCACTCTGCGCCCCTGCGCATAGTGCGATAGTCATCAATATTACAAATACTAAGTGTCTCATCGTTGTTTAGTTATAAATGATTTTCGCAAAGTTATCACGTTTTGTCATAATATGCAACTTTTTACGGTCATAATATGTCATTCACGAGAAAAACGACATCCTGCCTGCACGGTTGGCAGGCAGGATGTGAATGATAAGCGATATGGGGCACTGCTACGGTATTACGACCTTGCGTGCCTGTGTGGTGCCGTCGGTGTAACGTGTGACCACAATATTGATGCCGCCGAAAGCACTGCTGCTCACCAGGCCTGTGGGACTGTAGTAGAGCGTCTGCACGGGCTCAGCGTCATGGCGCATGGTGCTGATTCCGGTCAACACACTCGACGAGTCGAGCGAGAGCGGCATCACCACATACGACTCGCTGATGCCACCGCTCAGGTCGGGCTCGGCCGTGGCAACACGCCGCGGAGCACCTGCCGCCGCCGGGGCTGTGGGCGAGAACCCTGTGAGCGTTTCATAGCGGTCGCCGTCGCCATCCATCCAGTAGTTATAGAAGTTGTTGCCAAGCTGGAAATTGGTGATGTTTGCACTCTGGTTGCCACCATTGCGACTGAAGATAATCAGGTCGCCTTCTTGCTTCTTGGTGCCGAGGTTGATGTAATACCAGTTGGCGGCATTGCCGGCACTGTCGTAAGCCTTGCGCATTAGCGACAGCCTCTTGCCGGGCCAGCTGCCAAATATTTCCTTGCCGCCCATCATGGCATAGACATAGTTGTATTGGTCTTCAACCAGATTCGACTCCCAGTTCAGTGCATGCATCCACACGCAGTAGCTCTCGCTGGCCGGTGCCACCTTATTCACCATAGCATAGAAGGTGTAAACGGTGTTTCCGGCCGGTGTGCCCATGTTCAGATAAGTCTTTTCCCAGGCAAAGCCTCCACTCAGGTTGTGCACATTGGTGCCGTCGTCGGCAGTGGGCACATAGAAGGCATCGGTGCCGGCATCATAGTTTGCCCACATCACCTGGCAGTATTCCTGCGGTTTGGGCCTTACGAAGAACACCTCACTGCCCTCGGCAGCATAGTCGTCGTTGAAGCTGGGCACGACATAGGTGTTAGGCGTGTAGGTCTGCACCGCGGCCGCCGTGGGCAGCTGGCTCAGCGCAATGGTGGGATTACGCTTGTCGGTGAAGGTGCCCTTAATCGTTCCGCCCTTGATGATGTGGTTGATATAGGTGCCGGGAATGGATGTTGATGTAAACTCATCGCTGGTGAGTACCACCCAGTTGCTCTGATCATACTCGCCCTTGAAAACTCCGGTCACGTCCATATAGTCGAATGCGCCGGCGGTGTTCACATCGGGGTTGGCATACTTGCCGAGGTCCTTACACACAAGCACGTTGCGCAACAGGGTCTTGTTGCCCTCGTTGTCGTAGGAGTATTGCGGCAGGAACGTCACGCAAAGCAGATCGTCGGCCACGGTCACCTCGTCGCCCTCCTCCTTGTCACGAATAATGTCCACCAAGTTAGTTACTACGACATCAAAAGTAGATCTTTCATAATACTCAAGAACTTTAGATGAACCTCCTCCATTTTGATAGCGGACAAATGCACCCCATGGCGCATCAATTAATGAGATGGTTTTATTATTTATATCAATAACAATATTTCTTTCCGATTCAGCATCGTAAGTATATTCACTAGTACCATTATCATACCAATAGTTGTTCTGCCCTTTTTTAGCTGAAGCTATACATGCGTGTTTCCATAATTTATTATATGCATTAACCGTACTTTGCGTTAGCGAAATATAGGCGTACTTGAAACTTGCTGTAATTGTACCAGCTTCTTCATTCCACACAAAATTTAGGTTGTCAAAGTTGTTGAATACTAAACTGAAATCGTTATTTATCAAATATTGACTTGTATAAAAATGCTCTATTGTCAAGGCGCCATAAGATGTTCTTCCTCGTGCTGTTTTAGAAACGTTTGGGTTCCATACAATGTGAACATTTTGGGTATTAACCAATTGCGGAACTCCATTTTCATCCGTTCCGCGATAGTCATATCTCAAGGCATCCCACTCAAATGCCTCCGGCAACAAGCTTGGATCAGAGTAAGTTTGCTGAGTTACCGCCATTGAAGCAAGCGGTATCGATGAAAGAAGCAATGAGTAAATTAGTTTTTTCATCATTTTGTCAGTCTAAATGAGTCCTTAGGTTCAAAAATGCGTGTGCGGCAAGCCCGGTAGCGGTAGCCGCACACACTGTTAGCAGTGACGTTGCGGTGCGATTACTTGACAATCACTTTCTTGCCATTGTGGATGTAGAATCCCGGAGCCGGGTTCAGCACGCGCTGGCCGCTGATGGTGTAGTAGGCATCGTCGGCGACTGGTGCCGGAGCACTCACTGTGCTGATGCCCGTGGAGTTGGCCTCCTCAAAGATTGATTTTTCGAAATATTCAATCACATACGACGGTGCACTACCATAACGCGTGCTCGTCATGAAAGCTCCCCAAGGATGATCGATTGTGATGGTCTTTGCATCGAGGTCGAGCACGCAGTCCAGTGCGCTGCCGCCGTTATACACATAGGCAAGATACTCGCCATCCATCCAGTAGCGGGTGGCGCGGTTATTGTTGGTGTTGCGAGCCGCTGCCAGCAAGGCATACTGGCTCGTCTTGCCAAAGGCCGAAGCATACGGCTCCTCGGTCTTGGCCATGGCGAAGAAGAAGCCCGTGAAGCTGAATGCGATCTGCTTGCCGTCTTCACTCACCTGGAAGTTCAGGTTATCCTCGTTGGTGAACTCAATTGTAGCAGGGTTCTGCACACATTCATTGTCATAGAAATTGGTGATGGTGAGCTTGCCATAGCATGCCGAGCCATTGGTGAAAGTGGGATTCCATTCCACGGTCACCAAGTCATTGTTTACCAATACGGGATCACCGCTGTCATCGGTGCCGCGATAGTCATTGCGTGTCATGTCCATAGTGAAAGCCTGCGGAAAATAGTCGGGCAATTCACTGTAGGTCTGCTTTTCAACTGCCCCGGCCGAGAGAGCCGTGAGTGCAGCCAGAATAATGAAGTAGTTCTTTTTCATAGTGTTGTGTAATTTATTATTAGTTAATATTTTATCAAATCATGGTTTGCCGCTTTTTCATTGCTGGTATTTACCAAGGATGACGCTGATAACGATGTTCACGTCGTCGATGTCAACCACACCGTCGTTGTTGAGGTCGGCAAATACACCGCTACCCGATGTGCCGTCGGTGATGGTGATTTTAACCGATGCCGAAAGGTTGGGGTTGGCAACCGATGTGGCAGTGATCGTGACGGTTTGTCCTGCGGAACCTGTAGCAGTAACCAGTCCGTTGGCATCGACGGTAGCCACGGTCTCGTCGCTCGAAGTCCATGTCACGCTCTGGTCGGCATTGGCCGGAGTTATGGTGGCGGTGAGCTGCAGCGTTTCGCCTATTACAAGCGTTGGATTGTCGGCATTGGTTAGGTTGAGAGCAATGGCTTCGGGCACTGCCGGCGGGTATTTGAACAGTGTGCCGTCGGTGTAATAGATGGCGGTGTTGCTGATTTCGCCCATCCACTGGTTGGTCGTGGGAGAGCACAACGACCACTTTGTGCCGAAGTCGAGACGGTATTCAGTGCCGGTGCCGGTGATTTTCCATAGCGAGTTACCGTCGGTACCATAGCAGTAGTAGTTGTCGCTTGAGTCGTCGGTGTAAAGCACCACCGGCTCGATTTGGAATGTGGAGTCGCTGTGCATGTCGATTTCCATCATCGTTCCACACCCAAAGAAGTTGTAGATGCTCAGCTTGGCCACTGTGGTGCCATTCTGCCCCATGAGCACGTCGTTGGTGTAGGTGGTGCCTTCAAAGCTATAGGTCATCTTGCCATTGCACTTCTTGCACATGGAGTTGGTGCCCACGGCATAGTAGCCGGTGCCGTCGGTGAGCTGCACGCCCCACTTGACTCCTAAAAACTGTATGCCACCGGTGTAGATTTTGCCTGTGATCACTCCCGACGGATTGTCGTAGTTCACCAAGTTGGCCGTGGTGTAACCGTCAACGTTGATAAGCAGTTGCGGGGCAATAGTGATGGTTTTCGCACTCCAGTTGACCGTGGCGGTGATGTCGTTTGCCAGCCCAAGCCACCAGCCACTGATTATCACTTGGCCTGAGGTGAGTCCGGCCTTGATAGTGAGCGTGCAGTACTCTGACGAGTAGCCTGTGCCGCCGTCCCAGTTGCTGTAGCTCATCATCCATGTGCCATACAGGTCGCTGATGGTGTTGATCGAAACCTGGCGCCCGGTATTCATCATCTTCGACAATTTCGAATAGGTGTCGGCATCGGGCAGATCTCCACCCACGGGCGGAAGGTTAGCCAGCACTTTAAGGTCGGTCGGCTGCTTGATGTTGAGATTACTCTTTGTCATTGCTGCGGCACCGAGGGCCATAACAGCCACAGCCAGAGCTAAAATAAGTCGTTTCATTGCGCAATAAGTGATTTAATTGATTTTATTAGTGATTTTGAAAAATGCTACTATGGTGCAACTTTAAGTCGTTTTGTTTTACTTCTACGCTCATGTTTTTGCATTAATGCAAGACTGTCAATCTGTCTTCACACTCTTGGTTTCGGTGCACATCAGGTGGTCGCAAAGGCCACTCTCTCGTTAATTATTTCTTAAAAACAAACTATATTTGCTTTCAATTTCTTGCAAAATTACTCATTATTACAACAAATTGCAATAATTTTAACATAATATTAACCTAATAGTTAATATTTACTAAATCGCATTATTGTATTTTTCAAGTGAAACACTCACAGCGCGCCCGTGGTGATGCGCATTTCATAAATCCTGTAATGAAAAATGTCAAGCCACAACATCACAAAAAATTCAAGCCGCAAAATTGCGCGTTGATAGCGCAGCGTCCCGTCAAATAATTCATAATTGCGAAGCGTCCCGTCAAATAATTCTTAATTCATAATTCATAATTCATAATTAATCACTACCTTTGCAGCGATTTTTAGAAACGTGTTATTAACTCAGTGGAAAGATTTGGCTGCTTGCAACCACTTAAAAAAATGCTAAAACTGTGGTAATCACTTCATTGTGTTATCCTTTCTCTTAGCATTTTTCCACACAAAACAGAATGGAAAAATGAATTATTTGTTTACATCCGAATCGGTATCGGAAGGCCATCCCGACAAAGTGGCCGATCAAATCAGCGATGCAATCCTCGACCAGTTTCTGGCCTACGACCCGCAGTCGAAGGTGGCTTGTGAAACCCTTGTGACCACAGGCCAGGTGGTGATTGCCGGCGAGGTCAACAGCAAGGCCTACGTAGATTTGATGACCACCACCCGCAATGTGATTAACCGCATAGGGTATAACCGCAGCGAGCTGATGTTTGACGGCTCGTCGTGCGGTGTGCTCAATGCTTTGCACGAGCAGTCGCCCGACATCAACCGCGGCGTGGTGCGCGAGAAGCCCGAAGACCAAGGTGCCGGCGACCAGGGCATGATGT
>DGVT01000075.1 GCA_002395965.1 Porphyromonadaceae bacterium UBA4277 | reverse complement strand
TGGTGCGTGTTGAGGAAAATGGACGCTTCAAGCGCACCAAGACGGGTTTCAAACCAATCATTGAGAAGCCTGGCATCCCCGAGAAGACTGCGCGCCGCATCGCCACCGAGGCCGGCAACCGATTGCGCTCGCACAGGCCCTGATGTGAGCGGCACGTTGTCCAACGTGAACCTGATCTTTAGCGTAGGCCTGTCGTTGTCAAACAATTCCCGATAAACCACCCGTTTTTTCAATCAACCAACGGTTGATGCCACCCTCATGCCGCCCCCGCCAGCGCAGCGCGGCACAGAACGCCGCCGGCATCACGCCCGGCGTGTTGATATCGAGCCAGCCGATGCCCCCGCGCCGTCCGTCGTCATCGAGGATCACGAGGACCTTATATTTCACATTCTTGAAATAGGTCATTGTGGCTTGCAATTAAAGTCACTTTAAGGAAGTCATCTTGTCGATGAGGTCTTGGTATTTGGTTACCTGGTAGTATTTCACCTTTGCCGTTGACATTTCGTTGAACAAGTGCGTGCAGCAGTCAATCTTTGCTTTCTCAATGGGCGTGATGTCCATTGAGAGTAACGAGCCTTTGGTCTCGGCGATAAAGAAGATGTGCTTTACGCCTCCACGCTCCATCGCTATAGCCCAGTCGGGGGCATAGTTGCCCACCGGCGTAGGGATTTGGAACGAGCGCGGTAACTTGGCGTAAACGACAACTTCATTGGCCTCGTCAAGGTCGTGCGCGAAGTCACGCTCGCCCTTGCTGTCGCTCACCACATAGTTCGTGATGTGCTTTTTCGCTTCGTAGGCTTTTGAGAAATCAGCACGGCTTGTTGCCGTGAAGATGTCGCTCTCATACTTGCCCTCGGTTTGCTGATAGTGGATGTGGTCGACAATCATGGTGGCCTTTTGCTCCTTGATGATGCGCACCACATTGCGGATAAATTCTTCGGGGTTGTTCTTGAACAAAGCAATTTTGGATGGGTTCATGCCCTGAAGAATAGCCACCACGGTACGGCGAGTGAGGCGTGCGCCACGTGCTATGTCGCCCACGAGGTCGTAGGACACTGTAGAAGTGCAAACTTCGGTCAGCGCCTCAGATTGCGACGTGGTTTCGCCGAACTCGGTCACGTCATCGTCTTTCTGTTGCCCTTCAACCTTGATGTAACGGAGTTTCTTCACCGTCATTTCATCTGAATTGAGGTGCAGAATGGCATTGGCAATCAGTTCCTCGCTCTTATAGCTGACGGTATAGACATATTGGTGGTTGATTTCGTTCCACAGCCGCTTGAACTCTTCACGCTCAAAGTTGTCATTCAGTTCGTTGGTGATGGCACTCTGTTTCTCCTCGACCACCATATCTTTGAGAACTGACGGGTCGTAGATTGATTGTATCAGCATCGTCACACCCTCGCTGATAGGAGCGAGTTTCGCTCCGTAGGGAGCTTGGCTTTCGGAAGCGACATCGTTGTGATACTTAGGAGTGAGGAAGCCCTTATCGTCGATGTATTCGTTATCTTCCAGATATACCATGATGCGCGAAGCGTCACGCTCGGTAATCTCGTAGCGTTCACCCTCGTTGCTCTTGATGATTATGCCGGTGAAGTATTCAATACTTGCCACGGCTGCACGTTCACGCAGCACCTCGCGCGTCTCACGTTGCAAAGCGTTGGTGAAGTCGGCGTAACTCTCGTTGGCAATGACGGTGAGCTTGTTGATTTTGTGAACATCCTCGCCGAGCGTTTCTTTGTCCTGGCGCACGCCATAGCGGTCAACGCAGATGCGCAGTCCGCGCCCCACCTCCTGCCGTTTGGCGGTGGTGGAGTTGCTGTGGCGCAGGGTGCAAATCTGGAACACGTTGGGGTTGTCCCAACCCTCACGCAGTGCCGAGTGCGAGAAGATGAAGCGCGTGGGCTCATCGAAGCTCAACAAGCGCTCCTTGTTTTTCAAAATCAAGTCGTAGGCGCTGATGTCATCGCTGATGTCACTGCCAAGCCCGATGTGGCTGTTGACCGAGCGGCCTTTCTTGTCAATCGAGAAATAGCCGCGGTGCACCTCGCTCGCGTGGTGAGCCATGAGGTATTCGTTGTATTCCTTATCGAAGATTTGGAATTGTTCCTGCACCAGCCGTTGGTATTCTTCCTCGAAGATGGTTTGGAATATGCCCTTGACCTCGTTGCCGTCCGTGTCATACTGGCGATAATGGCTCACTTCGTCGATAAAGAACAGCGACAGGCACTTGATGCCGCGCTTGAACAACTGGCGTTCTTTGTCGAAGTGCGAGCGGATAGTCTCGCGAATCTGTACACGCTGCATGGTCAGTTCGTTATTGTCGCCAATCACCTGTCCGCGATGAATGGTGGTGCCGTTGACGAACACGACATAGCCCTTAGGCGAAATCTCACTCACCACATAGCCGTCATATTCGGCAAGTCCGCCGGACTCCACTTTGAGGTCGTCGCCCACATTGAACTTCTTCGCCTTGCGAGTAATTGCGCCGCTTGCGGTCTTAATTTCAAGCTCAATTTTGGCGACGGGCGGTTTGCTCGGCGATAGTTCCACGCTGTCGAGATACAAGTAGCCGCTTGTGCCTCGCAGGTTCTTAATCTCAAAGCCCTTGACGTGAATACGCTTCACAAGGCGTTGGCGGTAAGCGTCGAGCGCGTCGAGCGCATAGATGGTGTCATGCTTGGTCTTGTGGGTAGCCGAGTAGTTGAGCGTGAACAGTGGGTTGAAGCGTTTGAGCGCGGCTTGTGTGGCGGCACCCTCCATCTTTTGCGGCTCGTCCATGATGATGATTGGGCGGTTAGCTGCAATCACGTCGATTGGGCGGCGGCTGGCAAACTCGTCACGCTTATCATATATGATGCGGCTTTCCTTGCTCCGTCCACCCTCTTTGAGCGAAGTGGCAAAAGCCTGGGTGTTGATAATCATTGCATTCAGCCCCGCGTCGCTACTGAACTGGTCGAGTTGTTGCAGGTTGCCGCTGTTGTATATGAACCAACGAGCCTTTTTGCCATAGAGTTGCATGAAGTGTTCTTCAAGCATATTGAAACTCTTGGCAACACCCTCACGGATGGCGATGCTCGGCACCACGATGATGAACTTGCTCCAGCCAAAACGGCGGTTGAGTTCAAACATCGTTTTGATATAGACGTAGGTCTTGCCGGTGCCTGTCTCCATCTCAATGTCGAGGGTGACGGCACCATTTCCCACGGCGAGCGTCTTTGAGGGTGTGATGAGTGAAGCGACTTGCACCGAATTGATGTTGTCGAGCAATTGGTTTGATGACAACTCTACTTCATGGTTGCGGTAGCCGGCATCATCATCGTCAAACTGAAGACGACCGTGTCTGCCCAAGTCGCGGCGATACCGCATTGCGCTGTCGTGGCTGGGCTGACCGTTGAATACCGCCACGGTATTATCCACCGCATCGGTTTGGTATTGTTGTATCTTGAATTTAAATTTCATACGCATTCATCATTTCTTTGCCTTTTTCTGTAAGAATGTATCGTTGCTTTGGACTATTGGGATTATTTGTAATAGTCGGCTCTACAAAGCCTGCTTCCAGAATATGACTTAAAACATTATTCTTAAACCTTCCACGATTGGTGTCCCCCGTCAGTTGCATCAGTATTCTTAATGATTGTGACTCTTTCGATAGTCCTGCCAACACTTTAATCACACTTGCATAGTATTCTTTTTCAAGCTTGGGACAGACTTGTGACAAGACTTGTGACAAACTTGTGACAGCTTGGGCCAAACTTGGGACAGAACTTAGGACTACTTGCGACGCGCCGGTATTTACGACACTATCTGCGACATCCTTCTCCACATCGGTGACGTTCACCCTGAACGCTGTCAGCAGGTTCACGACAAATTCAGCAGGTGGATTCCCGTTCTCCTTCAGATCGGTTTGCACCTGCCCCACACCGCGGTTAAACATGTTCACATAGCCCAACGTCTTCATGGCACTGGCGATTAGAGGATTGCGGTAGTCGTTGATAGTCGGGAAATTCTCAGGACGGGCATTGCCATACAGGCCACCGGCATTGGTGATTTCAAGATGGTGGGCAAACTCATAGATGCGCAGGGGCATATTGCTCTGCAAGTCGCGGTGCATGCAGCCGTTCATCACCAACTCTCGAATAGCGGTATAAGGGAAGTTGCTGACCATTTCCTCACGCAGCATCGAAACGAACACCGGTTTCTTTTTGATGACCGACAGTTCCAACAGCGACTCCAATCGCGGCAACAGTTCGCAGTAGTTGCCATCCAACTGAATTTCGTTCTGCACTTCGCTGCTCACGTCTTCGCCTTTGAAGCGTACATATTGCACATATAATCCGGGCAGAAAACGTCGTGGATGCTTGCCGAACAATACCATAGCGGCATTCGTGGGGCAACTGTTCTCTGTGTCGTACATACCCACGGCCGACAACTGTTCCTCGATGGTACGTCCATCAGTCGCCAGTAGTTCTTTCCCAATCAGTTTTTCCAGATATTTGTTGCGTATAAGTTCCGTGTCAATATCAGTCAGCCTTGCAGCCAGGCAGGGCATAGCATCAAAGGTGGCCATATAAGAGGTGCGGCGTTCCGACAGGATTCGTTCCTCGGCTTCGGTGGCTATGTCGCGGCGTGGACCAATGCGGATAAAGGTGCGACCCCGATAACGCACTGGTGGCAGTTCCGAGGGTGTCACCTCAGCCACGAGCAAGTCGCCGTCAGCAAACTTAAATCGCTCGACACTCATCACAGGCAGTGGCAAGATATTACCATCAGAGCGTATGCCCGCAATCTTTTTATAAAGGTCATCTGTGACTTTCAGCCCCGACAATCTACCATCATCATGCGCGCCAAGAATCAGATAGCCTTTCTTCTTGGAGTTCGGCAGGTCGTTGGCAAACGCACAAATCGCCTCCTGAAACTTATCCATGTCGCCCGTCGAGGTCGTGCGCTCCACTCGATAAGTCTCAGTGCTGTGAAGCAATTCCTGTATTTCGTCTCTTGTTATCATTTTCGTAGCTTATAGGCTCTTGATTGTTAATAAAATCAGCGATAAACAACGATTAAAGAAGTAATCGTAAAAATCATCAGATGGAATATCTATCTTGTCCATTTCGTGATGACGAATTCTAAATTTGTTCCCAATCTTAGTTAGAGATAAATATTCCTCGTTTAGTAGTTGTGAAAATGAAGAAATTCCTTGAGAAACTTTATCAATTATCATTTCAGCAGAACGCTTCTTATCTATATCAGATGATACATATATCGATTTTAAACGCTCTAAAGCATCCCAAATCTTTTCAGTTGCGAGATGATTGTCGGCTGGTTTTGCTTTTTGATATAAAACTATCGCTTCACTAATTAGCTGACGAACACCTTCCTCTGGTATTTTTGAATCCATTTCGCGTGCTTCTTCTATCAAGGCATCTGTATCTGTAATGCGCTCAATTATTTTGTTCTCGGTTAATCGATAATTCAGCCCTAACATTTCAAAAAGTCCATTAATATCACGTTGAAACTCATCAAAGCTCTCTTCGGTATCTGTGAAACGTATATGGTGATGTCTGAAGAATGAATGATAATCAATATTTACCACAGTCACCATGTTTTGTGCAACAAACTCAATCAAATCTAAAGCAGCATATTGATCAAATTCGTCATCTTCTGATGGAATCATTGAGTGTGGTGAATACTCGTTTTTAAAAAGATTAGGGATTCTATATTTCAAGATTGATTTGATTTGTTGAATATCTGCCCCACAGATATTTCTCTCATCATCTGGACATAACTCAGGGAACATTTTTGCTAAATTGACGAAGTACTTTTCACAACAATGAATTAACAACTCATAAGCAGCCCTCGCCATTGTTGATGTTTTAGATATAGGTTCGCGCATATTATTGCGCTCTGTAAAAAGATTCACCATATCAGTTATTATTTGTAGAGGTTATTGCTTTCGTCTAAATAATCAAGACATAAATGCAGAAAAGATGCACATAAGTTAAAGTAAAACAATTTAAGGTCATCAGATGGAAACAGCCGCTTATCCATTTCAAAATGCCTTATTTGGTAGTTATTCCCAATCCAGTTAAGATGGTGCATCAAATCATTGATTTTTTCTTTCATTACCGCGTCCCCCTTTGAAAGTTTATCCGTCAGTATTGAACTGGAATGTTTTTTATCCTTATGAAAAAAAGATTTTGCCCTTTCGTATGCGTCCCAAATCTTTTCAAGTGCACGTTGCAAATCATCGGTTGAACCAGTCTGAACATAAGCATTTGCTTCTTCAATAAGTTCTTTTAAGCTTTTGTCATAAGCGTCCTTTTGTACCCTTACAATGCAAGAGACTGGCCGCATTTTTCCATCGATCAATCTATAGGTAAAACTATTAAGTATTTGGTTAATTCTTGCAGGGAATGACAGTTTATCATTTGCGTTTAGAGGATACAATTCTATTGCGTCAAACACATTTTTAGGCGCAGATGACATGATGAAATTTTCAAAATTATCCGCAGTCGTGTAAATGCCTGCTGAATTATAAGCCATTGGCGTATAATATGATTTGATGATTTCAAAAACTTCAGATATACAATCAGTCAAACATTCAAATCCAGTTTCTGATGTTGTATAGAAAGGCTCATTGAACTCCACCATTAAGTCGTAGATTGCCTTCCTATTTTTCTTTGAAATAGAACTGAGTCTTCTCTCTTTTAAAAGTTCCTCATTTCTAATGGAAAACGGAAGGAAGCGAGAACTAGATATTTCCTTTTCGGTAAGAAGCCCCCATGTGTAAACTGGTTGATTTGAAATATAACTGCCAATATACAATTCATAGCCATCAATCCTTAACAGCAAAGTTAGTTGCTCAATGATTTTGGTCAAAACCTCTCCGTCAATTCTCACCTCAGGGGAGAGAACTTCCATCAAAAAACGCAGATAATCCTCGTCGGTTCCATTCTTTAATGGGAATCGGTCGTCATCAAATACCCAATCAGAACTCCAATCGTCATTGTTAACCGTGTGTTGCCAAATTTCTTGATCTAATGTTTTACAACGGCCACCAGAGCCTGGCATAGATTTGATGTCATAAAGTCTCTGCAGAAACTCTCCATCAGTCAAGTTTCCACTAAAGTGATATGATTGCATTTCTGTTCCAAAAATGCCTACATCAACACCAGATGAGAACAATTCTCGAATCTTTCGTTTTGTTACGTCAGTTATTCTGTTCATTACAGGATTTTGCAGATTGTGTCGGGTGAATAGTGGCGGAAGATTTGCTCGAAGTTGTCGAGCACGTTGTCGTTGGCGGCGCTTGCGTCGCGCATAACGAAGAAGTTCGGTTTGCGCTTGGCAATCTCGGTGACGGTGCTTTCATTGACATCTTTGTCGAAGGTGGCAATGAGGTGGCCGTCGGCAACGACGAACACGTTCTTACCGGCGAACTGCTCCTGCTTAATGGACGCAGAAAGAGGCACGTCAAGCTCAAGCATGACTTGGAACAGCAAGTCCTCCTCGGTGCGGTCGGGCTTCACGTTGTCGAGCAAGCCGGTGAGCGTTGTCGGGTCGAACTTGTCGGGTGTGTAATACACGTCTTCCATGTTGGAACTGTCAAGGCTCAGCACACGGAAACCGATGTCAAGGTCTTTGGCTTCGGTGTGTTCGGCTTTGATTTTCTTCCCGGCACGGCGAATGCGTTCCTTGCCAATCTCGCAGATATTGGCATAGCCTGCCTTGCGAGCTTCGCTATTTTCATCAGTTACTTCGGGCAACTGCACCATAATAAACTTGCGATTGCCGCCGTCTTCGGCATTCAGCTGCATCACGGCGTGAGCCGTAGAACAAGACCCTGCGAAGAAATCAAGAATTAGTCCGTCCTTTGATGAAATGCGTAATAGCGAGATAATTAATTCAAATGGCTTAGGTGTCTCAAAAACTGCTTTACCGTCAAATAAATCTTTAAGGTCATTTTTGGCTTTTTCATTTGTTGAGACATCTTTCGCAAATAGAATTGTTTCAGGGGTTAAACCGCGTTCTTTTGCATACAAATAGGTTTTTATGCGAGGAACGCCATTTCCATCGCGTCCAAACCAAATTCTATTTTCCGAAATAGCCTTTTCCATCTCTTTTTGTGTATATAACCAACAGCGACCACTAGGTAATTCATGTTGCTTACCGTTAGGGGCGGTCAAAACATAGAATTGAGATGGGGTACCATGTCCGGCTTGTGCATGAGCAGGATCTGATTTCCAGGGACCGCGGGGGTCATTATCAGGGTTACCATAGTTTGCTAATGCCTTCTCGTTCATTGGTAACTGATATACGCGACGTCTATTTTCCTCTGCTTGTTGTTTGGCATAACATAAAATATAATCATGCCTTACTGAAACCTCTTTGCGATTTTCTCTATTAAGTCGTTTCTCCCAAATAAATTGCGCCACGAAACTACTTTCACCAAAAATCTCGTTACATAATTTTTTAAGATTTTCAACCTCGTTATCATCAATTGATATGAAAATAACTCCATCATCGGCGAGGAGGTCTCGGGCGACTTTAAGGCGAGGGAACATTAGGTTGAGCCAGTCTGTGTGGAAGCGACCGTTACTTTCATTGTTGCGCTCGTAGTTGTCGAGAAGCATATTGCCGTTCTCGTCGAACATGCCACTTTTTCCCTTGAAATCCTCGTAACTTTGAGCAAAATCATCTTCATAAACGAAATCGTTGCCGGTGTTATAGGGTGGGTCTATGTAGATCATTTTGACCTTACCGAGATAGGTCTCCCGCAAAAGTTTCAACACTTCGAGGTTGTCACCCTCGATGTAGAGATTTTGCGTGTTGTCGAAGTCAACGCTGTCTTCACGCACAGGGCGCAGCGTGCAGTTGGTCGGCGCATTGGCGAGGCGGATAGCCTCACGCTTGCCCGGCCAAGTGAACTGGTAGCGCTCCTCTCCAGCGTCTATGATGTCACGGCTCAGTTCCTGCCGCAACAGGTCAAAGTCAATGGCGCGTTCCACCTTGCCGTTCCCGCCCTTGTGCTCGGTGACGCAATTAGGAAAGAGTACGGCAATGCGCTCAACATTCATCGACACGCCATCAACACTATGCATTGTTAATTGTTCCATTTCTTTTTTTATTAAGACAACCAGGACAACTATTACAACAATGGATACAAGTTGTTTTAGGTTGTCAAAGTTGTCGTTATTTAATTATTCGTCCTTCAATAGTCAGTATATTTTGATTTTCTTTATCAAAGAGATACCGTTCGATAGTGGCAAACTTTGGACTGAAATTCACCAATATTCCACACGTTTTTTTCAACAATCTCATATAATTGAATAGCTGGGCACGGTGATTCGTGACCAACTCTATTACAGCTTTACACTCTACGACAATGTCGCCTTTGCAAAGAAAATCCAAACGATATTCCGCATTCATGAGTTTCCCGTGATAGGTGGGGTGAAACGACAATTCACGTTCAAACGGAATATTGTCCTCAGTGAGTTGCATGGCAAGACCTTCCTGGTAGCAAAATTCATTGAGGCCTGCACCCAGTTCTTTATGCACTTCGTGAATAGCACCCACCACGTCGTACATATATTCTTTATATTTTGAAATATCCAACATTATTTACTTATCATTTATGTTGTTTTAGGTTGTTAATGTTGTCTTTAATTTTAATATTTGTTGATGTAGTTCAAACTTGCGTCGCGGTTGTTTCTCTTTACGCATTTTTGCTTCGAGTGCGGCTATCTGCTTGCGTTGTTTCTCCTGCTGTACATCGACTGTGATTTGCTCGGTGAGCGTGTTGCCGTCCTGCACGGCGAGAAGACGTGGTGATGTTACTGGCAAAGTTACGAAAAAACGAGAGCAGAACAAAAGAATTTATTCTTTTTTATGCCGAGTGCGAGTAACTTCGGCGTAGCCAACGTTACGAAAAAACGAGAGTATCACAAAAAAACAGGCCTTTTTTAACGTGAGTTCGGTAGAGCCGAAATCATCGCATCGTGCTGAAGCAGGCTTGTCGCATAATCGCTTAAGCCAAACTCACGTTAAAGCCGGTTTTGCTTTCTTGCTTTCTTTGTTATTCTTTTATAATGACCTTGGTGGTCGACGTGCTGCCGTCGTCGTATTGGGTAACCTTGATATTGACGCCATTCCATGGGCGAGAACTTCTCACGCCCGCCAGGTTGACGTATTCGACATTGACAACAGTTCTATTAGCCGAGTCCTTGTCGTCGATTTCGTCTGGTGTGGCCGGTAGGTGGGTGTTGACTCATTAAGGAACTGTTTCATAATGCGTTATTTGTCCATGCTGAAGAACAATCTTCTTTTAAGCGGTTGCAATTTCACTCAAAATCACCGACATTTTTGGATTTTATTTGTATCTTTGTGAAGTTACCGAAGTTTTTTTGTCAAATGAAGCAAATAGAGACCATGAAAGTACTGATGATTAACGCCAGCCCGCGTTTCAACGGCAACACACAGATGGCACTTGAGCAGATAGCCGCCACACTTGCCACCGAGGGAATCGACAGCGAGATTGTGCCCATCGGCACGCAGCCGGTGCGCAGTTGCATCGCATGC
>DGVT01000021.1 GCA_002395965.1 Porphyromonadaceae bacterium UBA4277 | reverse complement strand
GCCGCTACCTGCTGTTCAAGTCTGCTGACAAATGGACTGACTCGCAGAAAGCGAGAGCCAGGGTGCTCTTTGAACTCTATCCCGACATCAAGCAGGCCTACTCGCTGTCACACTCCCTGAGGATGAACTTCGCAAAAGCCACAACAAAGCCTGCAGCAATGCTCAACCTGGCACGGTGGTACGACAAGGTCGAGAAAGCAAACATTCCATCTTTTAACGTCATTGCAAAAACGTTCCATGAACATTACAGCGACATACTGAACTTCTACCACAAACGCTCGACAAACGCTGCAGCAGAATCGTTCAACTCCAAAATTAAGAGCTTTAGAGGGACTTTGAGAGGCGTGATTGACGAAAAGTTTTTCCTTTTCAGGCTCACAAGGATTTATGCTTGCCCCCACTAATTTTCCGCTGAGCCCTTAACGGGGGATTTGCAATCCCCGTGCCGGCACGGCACCCCGACAACCCTCACGGGAAACAATGCTGTGCCTTCAGACCCTTCGGACATATTTTTCGTCGAAGACGAAATGACATCTTTAACCCCACTTTAAGGGAGCACCAGCTCCCTAAGTGGGGACAGGTGGCAGCGTGGGGAGTCCTACGTCGATAGGCGTAGGACAGAAAGAGCCGATATAAAGAACCGGGAAACGCATCGCAGCGCTATCGGCCATGATGAGTCGCGCGCCAGCACAATTCTTAATTTATAATTAAGAAAGCGCCAGCCACTTGTGGCTGAAAAGCCGAGACTACAGGCGGAAGGCGATGGGTAGCACCACGCGCACCGGCACTGCCGCGCCGCCCACGCGCCCGGGCGTCCAGCGGGGCATCTCGCCTATGACACGCATAGCCTCGCGGTTGATGGCCTCGTCGGCTGCACCGCGTATCACCCGCACACGGCTCACCTTGCCGTCGGCGCCCACGATGAAGCTGCACAGCACACGGCCTTGAATGCGGTTTTTATAAGCATGATAGGGATATACGCGAGTCTTGTTGATGAAGTTTACAAGACCATGCTCACCGCCGGGAAACTGCGGCTGCACATCCACATAGTCAAATTCATACACCTCCACGCCACTCGATGCCTGCCCTGCCATTCGCGGGGTGACGGTGGTCACATGGCGCACTTGAGCAGAAGAACAAAGCACTGTAATAAGGATTGCTATAACCGTTAAGTAAAGACGTGGTGTGAACATAACGTTTGTCATCGTTTTTCGACTATTTGCTGCAAATATATAGCAGAAACGGCAAATGTCAATAAATCAGCGTTTACTTTTGCAAATGATTAATATTGTTTCATCATTTTTTACCAAATAAGCCTTAAAAAAATCGCCGGCTTTTATACTATAACAGCCCCTTCGCGCGTTATTAGCAATGACAAAACGCATATTTCTCTCAAAATTTGTCACATGAAATTTACTTATAAGCTATTATATCTCATCATCATTGCACCACTGGCCTCGGCAGTGCATGCTCAAGACGGCAGCACGGCCTATAACTTCCTGAACGTCACGCCGTCAAGCCACGTCTATGCCTTAGGAGGCTATAACGTGTCGCTCATCGACAACGACATCAACCTTGCCGCCCAAAACCCCGCACTGCTCGGCCCTGAAACCAACAAGCAATTTGGTCTGAACTACATGCGCTACATAGGCGGCAGCAACTTTGCCGGTTTGCGCTACGGCCAGGGCATAGGCGAGCACTCGGCCTGGGGAGCCGGTATTCAGTACTTTGGCTACGGGTCAATGGAAGGCTATGACATTGCCGGAGCCAAGACCGGTTCGTTCAATGCCTCGGACATTGCCGTCAATTTCACCTACAGCCGCGACATCAACGACTTTTTTCGCGGCGGCATTACGGCTAAGTATATCCACTCAAAATATGCCGACTACACCGGTGGAGCCTTGGGCGTGGACCTGGGCGTGAACTACTACGACCCGGGCTATGAGTTCTCGGCATCGCTGGTGGTAACCAACCTGGGCGGACAGGTGAAGAAGTTCGGCGAGCACCGCGACAAGCTGCCGGTTGACGTACAGCTTGGCGTCACCAAGCAGATAGGACGGTCGCCGTTCCGCGCGTCGCTCACCCTGCACCACCTCACCAAGTGGTACTTGAACTACTATGAGCCGGCCGACAAGAGCAACAGCGAGTCGGAACTTGTGAAGCGCGACGGCTTCGGCCGCAACCTGCTCAGGCACATGGTCTTCGGTCTTGAGTTCCTGCCAAACAACAACACTTATATTGCCTTAGGCTACAACTACAAGACGCGCACCGACATGTCGTCCTACCAGCGCAGCTTGCTGTCGGGGTTCTCGGCCGGCGCGGGCATCAAGGTGAAGGCATTCGGCTTCGGCGTGGCACTGGCTCAACCACACAACGGAGCCACCACATTCATGCTCAACGTCACCACCAATCTCAAGGAGCTCATGCGTTAACACTGCGAGATATACAATAATTTTGTGAGGAAATGCCTCTAAAATCCCTAAATGTGGGGATTTTAGAGGCTTATTTTTATGCCTAATTTTGCAAGCTGAAAAGAAATCCTGAAATATGAAAAAAATTTTACTATACCTAACAATTTCACTGGTAACCAGCACCATAGCAGCCGCCGGAACTGGCGTTTACCGCACAGCCATCACGTTAAAAAACGGAACACAGGAAATCTACCCCGACACCTTAGTGAAACGCTTTGACTATGTGAAAACCGCAGGCAACGATGGCTATGTCATCAACGTGGTAAAGACCGACGGCACCATTGCCCGCACCATAGCCACCGACAGCATCGTGGAGATGACTTATGGCGAGATGAGCCGCTACGAGCAGTGGGCAGGCGACTGGTACCTTGTAGCAAGTCCCAACGGCGAGGCCAACGAAGTGGGCATCATGATTGCCACCACAGTGTCGATACCATATCATGCCGTGCTACCGGCACCGGGAACCCCCGACTACGGCAAGTACATCTACTGCCACATCGACTCTATGCCCCACCGCAAGAGCCTGAAGTATGACGCCAACTTCAAGCTGCATTACTCCGACCAGGGCACCATAGCCATGGTGCTCGACGACACCACGCCGCTCACCGCCATGCAATACACCGGCGGGCCGGAGACATACGCCTACTTCGACAAGACACACACCTACTACTTTGGCATCTCGTCAAAGCATGAGGGTGGCGACACCGGTGGCCGGCACATGTATTTCGTCACGCGCGACCTGAGCGACTACAGCCTTGTGGGAATGGAACTGCCCATCACATGGACCGAAGCCGCACTCGACGACATCGACAGCGAGTTCACCTTCAACCGCAACTACCAGATACACTGGATTGTTGCCCTCGATATTCCCTACAGCTATGCCGAGCACGACGAGATAGGCATCATCGACATCTTTGCCAGCCCGCGACTCATGCGCAAGCCATGGACCAAGCCACTCGTCGAAGAATAATTCACTCGCACTACATCCTGAATGAAACATAAATATATAATAATGTGCATTGCTGCACTTGTGACTGTGCTGTGTGCCGCGGCACAGTCGCACCCTGTGACACTCAAGGGAATTGTCACCGAGACCGATGCGAAAACCCCGGTGGAATTTGCCACAATCGACATCGGCAACGGGCAGCAATGGGGCATGACCGACGAGAAGGGTAACTTTGCACTGCGCATGCCACACGGCGGCAAAACCGTCATCAAGGTGAGCTGTGTGGGTTATGAGACCTACGAAGCCAGCATCAATGTGAGCGACCTCGGCGAACCGCTGCACATCACCCTCCGAGCCGCCAACCTGCTACTTGACCAGGTGGTAGTTACCGCACAACGCAAGACCGAGAATGCTACCACAAGCTACATTGTAGATCGTCAAGCCCTCGACAACCAGCAAATCATAAACATTGGCGACATCACCACCCTCCTGCCCGGTGGCAAGACAGTGAACAGCACGCTCACCACCGACGGCCGCATCGCCCTGCGCGCCGGCGACAGCGAGAAAGGCAACGCAGCCTTCGGCACGGCAATAGAAGTGGATGGGCAACGACTGCAAAACAATGCCGAGATGGGCGAGACCACCGGCGCCAGCACGCGCACCATCGGCACTGCCAACGTGGCAAGCATCGAGGTGGTGCCCGGCATCCCCTCGGTGGAATACGGCGACCTGAGCAACGGCATCGTCAAGGTGAACACCAAGCACGGGCACACGCCATGGGAATTCACGTTCTCGACCAACCCCTACACGAAGCTGATTGCAGCAAGCAAAGGCTTCGACATGGCCCACGGCACGCTCAACGTCTCACTCGAGCACACAAGGAGCTACACCAGCGTAGCCTCACCACACACCGCCTATCAGCGCAACAATCTCACACTGAGTTATCGCACCGCCACCTCATTGGCATCACAGCCACTCATACTGAACTTCAACCTTAGCGGCAACGCAGGCGGCATGAACAGCAAGGCCGACCCCGACATGTTTGTAAACACATTTGCACGACGACGCGATGCACAGCTGCGCGCGGCCATACAAGCCGACTGGAACCCGGGGGCACGATGGCTGTCGAACCTGTCGCTTCACGCCGATTTCTCATTTGCCGACAAGCTGCGCACAAGCCAGACCAACGCCAACAGCAGCAGCTCGCAAGCACAGATACACGCCACCACAGGCGGCTATTTCATCACTACCGACTACGACAGCGACCCCACGGCACCCATCACACTGGGGCCTACCGGATACTGGTATGTGAAAAGCTACAACGACAACAAGCCCATAAGCCTTGCCCTAAAGGCAAAAGCCCGATGGAATCACCGCAACGACCGGCTTAACAACCGGGTGCTGGCCGGTGCCGAGTGGACCGCAACCGGCAATCGTGGCCGCGGCACCTACTACGACGACATGCGCTATGCCCCCACATGGCGCGAATATCGTTACGACCAATTACCCTGGATGCACAACATCGCACTCTTTGCCGAAGACCGACTGACGGTCACCACCTCAGACCGCGGCGGCGAGCTGCAACTCATGGCCGGACTGCGCGACGACATCACCAGCATAGGCGGGTCGCTATATGGCACTGTCGCCACATTGTCACCCAGGTTTAACCTCAAGTGGACCGCTTGGAGCGGCAACGACCACCTGTGGGTGGACCGACTGAGCATTTACGGCGGATGGGGAAAAAGCGTGAAGCTGCCTTCGTTTGAGGTGCTCTACCCTGCCCCGGCCTATGCCGACAGGCTCGCATTCGTCCCAGCATCCACTGCCGACGGCAAGGCATTCTATGCCTACAGCGTAACGCCATTCAAACCCGCCTACAACCCCAACCTCAAGTGGCAATATTCACAGCAGCTGGAATTAGGCATTGAGGCTTCGACACGCATAGCCGACTTCTCGGTAGTCGCCTTTTTCTCAAAGGTCTATCGGCCATATCTCACCACCAACCTCTACAACCCGTTCAGCTACAACTTCACGTCGCAGGCGGCACTCGAAGGCGATTTCCCCATCGAGTCGGCACGGCGCATCTATAGCATCGACCGCAACACCGGCATTGTGACCGTGAGCGACCGGCAAGGGCTGATTGCTCCCGTGAGCCTTGACTACACCACGCGCAACACGTTCAACACCGTCACCACTCACGTCAACGGCTCGCCCATTTCACGATCGGGTATCGACTGGAGTATCGACTTCAGGCAAATCAAGCCACTGCACACATCGGTAAGGCTCGACGGCTCCTATTACCACTACCACGGTGTGGAACACACCATGATAGCCGCCATGCCCACCGGAGCACAATATATGAGCGACGGCATCACGCCCTACCAGTATGTGGGGCACTACCACGGCACGGCGGTGGGTGGCGGCACGGCAGTGGCAACGGTGCCTAACGGCAGCACTTCAAACGTGGTGAACGGCAACATCACCGTCGTAACACACATCCCTGCCATCAGGCTCATCATCAGCTTGCGACTGGAAAGCACACTTTACAATAGCCGCCGCGCACTGAGCGAAGGTGCAGGTGGAATGACAAGAGGCTATGTGCTGGAGAATGCCGCCTCCTACTTCGGCAAGCCATACACCGGCACCGAGCGTGACTGCTATGTGGCACTATGGCCCGACTACTACACCACTCGCGACAACCCCGACGTGATGATACCCTTTGCCGAGCGCTTCACATGGGCACGCGATAACGACCCTGCACTCTACAACGACCTGGCACAACTCGTGGTAAAGACTAATTACAACTACACCCTCAACCCCGACCGCATCTCAGCCTACATCAGCGGCAACATCAACATCACCAAGGAGATTGGCAACCATGTGAGCATATCGTTTCTTGCCAACAACTTCTGGAACTCAATGGCACGCATCAAGAACCGGCAGACGGGACTGCGCACCACCATCTATAATGCCGGCTACATACCGCCGTTCTACTACGGCCTGTCGGTGCGCGTAAAACTCTAACTCATTAATTATTTATAGCATACAATGAGCAGCTCAACAATAAGATTTTCAATCATCGCACTACTCACCATGCTCATGCTGCAAGGCTGCAGCGAAGGTGACATTACGGGCTATGAAACCGAAGCGGTCTATGCCCGCGTTACGGGCGACTTGACGACGATGGAAGGCATCGTGGTCAAGCTCACCGACAGCCGCGGCACCACCTTCAGCCAGAAGACCGATGCCACGGGAGTGGCAGCCTTTCTCGTGCCCACAGGAGTGTATCAGGCAAGCGTGTCGCACACTACTGAGCCGCAAGACGGCTGGCGCACAATCTATAACGGAGCCACTGCTAACGTCGTGGTGCGACACGGCGAGGAAACCACAGTGAGCATAGCACTCACCCAGGCACGCTCAAGCGCCATCATCATCAGGGAGCTGTATGTGAGCGGATGCCAGAACGACGACGGCTCGGGATGGTTCCACCGCGACAAGTACGTCATCATCACCAATAACAGCGGCGAACGCATCGTGCTGCCAGGGCTGTGCATTGCCATTGCCACGCCCTATAACAGCTACACAATCAACAAAAACTACGACGCCGGCGGCAAGCTCACCTACGAGGACGAAGGCTTCATGCCGGCATCAAGCGCTTTCTGGTACTTCCAGGGCAGCGAAGTGACCTTCGAGCCGTGGGAAGAGAAGGTTATCGCCCTCAACGGCGCCATCGACCACACCACCACCTACAGCAACAGCGTGAACCTGGCCAATGCGGGCTACTACTGCACCTACGACATCGAGAAGTACAACAGCACATCGTTCTACCCCTCACCCAGTGAGCTCATTCCCACCAGCCATTACCTGAAAGTGGTGAAATATGGCGACGAATACGAGAGCACATGGCCATTGAGCACATCATCACCTGCAATGTTCATCTTCACACCACCTGCAGGCATGACGCCACTCGAATTTGGCATGGATGCCGACAATGTGTGGTATGACGAAGGCCGCGCACTATCCACCTTTGCCTGCCGCAAGGTGCCCATCGGGAATGTGCTCGACGGCGTGGAGGTGTTCTCCACTGCCTGGGACGAGAACTACAAGCGACTCACCGCTGCCATCGACGTGGGCTACGTCAGCCTCACGGCACGCCAGGGACACAGCGTGGAGCGTCGCATCGACACTGCCGAGACCGAGCGGCAGGGGCACACGGTGTATCTCGACACCAACAATTCCAGCAACGATTTTGTGCAGCGCGACCACGCATCGCTGCGCGACCGATAACACTACACTCATGAGATTATCACTAACACTGAACATATTATCTCTCGCTGTGACAGCAACGACTGCCGCAGCACAGACTTGGCTCGACTACGACCAGGCACTGGCACGCTTCACATGGCTGCGCACAGCCAATGCCGCCGCACTGACCACCTATCAGCCTGCCGACAGCACACTGCGCCTGCTGGCCGACGCCTCTATCAGCGGGGTCACACAGCACGGCCACTTCGCCCCAAACGGCACTGCACCCCACCAGTGGCAAGTCGGTGCCGATGCACGGTCGATATGCCGCATCGGCAACCGCGTGGTGTTGCGCGGCAGCATGAGCTATGCGCACCGATGGGCAACCGACGCTGCCGGCTCGATATGGATTGCACCCGAGAATATGCCATTTGATATAACCGAAGTGACCGACACCACCCTGGGCAACACACGACTTGAGCAGTTTGGCTTCAATGGTGAAGCCGCAGTTGCCGTAGGCAGTAATATCAGCTTGGGAGCACGATTTGCCTACGGCACAGCAAGCTATGCCAAGCAAAAAGACCCACGTCACACCAACTCGCTCATGAGGCTCACAGCCACCGCCGGAGCCACCTGGCACGCCGCAGGGGTCACATTAGGGGCAAACTATGTCATCAACCGCTCGACCGAGGCCGTCACACTGCGCACCTATGGCCGCACCGACCGCGTTTATCACTATCTTATCGACTTCGGAGCCGCCTACGGACGGCTCGAGCAAGCCGACGGCAAGGGTTATACCGGCAACGACTACGAGCGGCCACTGCTCGACATGCAGCACGGCCTGGCACTGCAAGGCGGCTATGAAAACGGCACCTGGAGTGCCGTGGCACAATGGCAATGGCTTCACCGCCACGGGCACTACGGCCTGGAATCGCCGTCGCACATCGACTTCAACCGCCACAACGGCGACATGTGGAATGCCACCGCCTGGCTACAACATGCCCGCGGCAACGACCTTTACCGCCTCACCTTTGACTGGAGACACGAGAACCTTCGCGACTACGAACGCACCTACCGCATCATCACCGACGGCGGCATCACCGATGTCACCTACTACGACGACCGCCTGATGGGGCGCAGGCAAGTCATCGACTACACACTCACTGCCGATGCCGCCTGGAACATCAACCGGCATTTAGCCCAGTGGGAGCTCTCAATCACACTTAATCATCATCGCAACAGCACCGATGCCGTCTTATTCCCGTTCTACCGCCGGCAACACACCCACCTGACAACAGTACGGGCCATTGTCACGCGCAACTGGCTCACCACACGCGACCATGTGTGGACGCTCAGCGCCGCACTCGATTGGGGCGATGGCGGCGGCACTCCTGCCACCGACAGCACGTTGGGCACTGCCAGCGACGAGGCGCAGCAGCCGGCACAGCACAACGAGCTGCTGATGAGGGAATTTGAGTGGCACACTGCCGGGCGCATGGGGGCAACCATTGCAGCGCGGTGGGCTATGCCCGTGGCTAACGCGAGGGCACGCATCTATGTTGATGCCAGCGCAAAACTATGCCACGCATCGAGCATCAGTCACCTCACCGATGCCCACCGCCATAGCATGGCACTGGCAGTGGGATGCCTTTTCTAAACGCATAAAACAATCAACAAATAATTAATCAACAAACATTTACAACATGAAAATTTTTACACGATTAGGCGCAGTAGCGCTAATGATGAGCGGCTTGATGAGCCTTAACGCAAATGCCGAGACCAAGGAGAACCTCTATGACTTTGCCGGCAACAACCTCAACCTCGAAGTTGCCACACCTGCCGACTGGGAAGATGCCACCAAGGGCGTGATCAGCGGACAGGAAATCAGGCAGGGCGACGTGGTTCTCACATCGGTCGATGGTGCCAAGGTCAACCGCATGTGGCGCACCAACGCCGGAGTGCAATATCTGCAAGTGGGTGGAAAAATCACCATCACTGCCGACCAAGGCCGCGCAATCACCAACATCACTTTCGGAGTGCAGAACTACAAGTTCTTCATGACTGCACAAGAGGGTAATGGCACCCTCGATGCCGACACCTATGTGTGGACCGGTAACTCAACGGCCATCACCTTCGACAACGAGAATGCCGCCAACGAATATGGCACTCAGACGCTGCTGCTGAACATGACAGTCACCACCGACGATGCCAATGCCGACACCTACACCCCGACAACCACCCAGGTTACCGAAGTGGCTAACATTGCCGAATTTAAGGCACTCGCAGTGGGCACCGTGGCAAAGCTCATGCTCAACGACACACAGGTCAACGCCGTTGACTGGACTACGACCTATGTCGAAGACGCCACCGGCGCCATCGAGTTCGACAACATCAGCCTCGGGCTCGCCACTGCCGACATCCTCAACGGCTACATCATCGTCAAGCGCAGCGAGTATGCCTTCGACGAGCATGTGACCATACAGGCAGCAAGCGACGAGCAGACCTCGGCCGAGACATTCACCGTCACTCACAACGGCACTCTCAAGCCCACCTCTTTCAGCATTGGCGACCTGCTCAACGACGACAACCTCTCACGCCTTGTGAAGATCGAAGACGTGAGCATCACCAAGACCGGACGCTTCTACTATGCCAACGATGGCGACCAGCAAGTCATGATTCAAGATGCAATGTTCGTCTTGCCCTACGACTTCGTGCTGCCCGAAAATGGCGAGTTGGCCAACGTGACCGGCATTTTCACATGGGACGGTATTCGCTACAAGATCATCATCACCGAGTTCACGCTATCGACACCCACTGCCATCACCGATATTAACGCCGGCACCACCACCGACAACAGCTGGTACAACATCCACGGCATGAAACTCAACAGCGTCCCCACCACACCGGGCATCTACATCCACAACAGCAAGCAAGTGATTGTTAAATAAACGCGAGCTTTCGTTATGCTCCATAGGCGAGGTCATCCCGACCTGCATTCGAGCATTTGAGGCGCATGCCGACAAGAATCAAAAAAAGGCGGTAAGCATTTTTATGCCTACCGCCTAATGTTTTGTGCTTTACAACAGAGATTACCAAGCAAACATTGGGTAATCCTTCATGATGTCGTTCACCTTGGCACGCACGCTTGCGATAACGGTCTCGTCTTCGGGTGCATGGAGCACGGTGTCGATGAGTTCGGCAATTTCGCCCATCAGCGGTTCCTTGGCACCACGGGTGGTGATGGCAGGAGTGCCGAGGCGCAGACCAGAGGTCTGGAAGGCCGAGCGGTCGTCGAAGGGCACCATGTTCTTGTTGGCAGTGATGTCGGCAGCCACGAGAGCGGCTTCGGCGAGCTTACCGGTGAGTTCGGGGAACTTAGTGCGCAGGTCCACGAGCATGCTGTGGTTGTCGGTGCCGCCGGTGCAGATCTTGTAACCCTTGTCAACAAGTGCCTGAGCCAGTGCCTGAGCGTTCTTCTTAACCTGAATTTGATAGTCTTTGAAGCCCGGAGTGAGTGCTTCGCCAAATGCTACAGCCTTAGCAGCGATGACGTGCTCGAGCGGTCCGCCCTGCACACCGGGGAACACTGCGCTGTCGAGCAGCGACGACATCTTGCGGATGACGCCCTTCTTGGTGGTCTTGCCCCAGGGGTTATCGAAGTCCTTGCCCAGCAAGATGATACCGCCGCGCGGACCGCGCAGGGTCTTGTGGGTGGTAGAAGTCACGATGTGAGCATATTTCAATGGGTTGTTCAGCAGTCCGGCAGCGATGAGTCCGGCGGGGTGAGCCATGTCGATCATGAGCAGGGCACCCACCTTGTCGGCTATGGCACGCATGCGTGCATAGTCCCACTCGCGGCTATAGGCACTTGCACCACCCACGATGAGCTTCGGGTGCTCGCGCAGTGCCACTTCTTCCATCATGTCGTAGTCCACCTCGTTGGTGTCGGGGCGCACGTTGTATTCGCACTGCTGGAACACCAGTCCTGAGAAGTTCACTGGGCTCCCGTGCGACAGGTGACCACCATGTGCCAGGTTCAGACCCATGAATTTGTCGCCGGGCTTGAGGCATGCCATGAACACAGCCATGTTGGCTTGTGCTCCCGAGTGCGGCTGGACGTTGGCATACTCAGCTCCGAAGAGCTGCTTGATGCGGTCGATAGCCAGATTCTCGGCCTCATCCACACACTGGCAGCCGCCATAGTAGCGGTGGCCGGGATAACCCTCGGCATACTTGTTGGTCAGGCAGCTACCCATGGCCTGCATAACCTGCTCGCTAACGAAGTTTTCACTTGCGATGAGCTCGATGCCGTGGAGCTGACGCTGATGTTCTTTCTCAATGATGTTGAATAATACTTGGTCTCTTTCCATAAGATAACAAGAGATGTTTAATGGTTATTAAAAGGTTGATAATTAGTCGATGATAGTAAATCCAGTGTACTTGTGGAGGCATTCAGGCAAGCGGATGCCTTCGGGTGTCTGGTTGTTCTCGAGCAGTGCGGCCATAATGCGTGGCAGTGCCAGTGCCGAGCCGTTGAGCGTGTGGCACAGGTGAGTCTTCTTGTCGTCGCCACGATAGCGGCACTTGAGGCGGTTGGCCTGATAGGTCTCGAAGTTTGACACCGAGCTCACTTCGAGCCAACGCTGTTGCGCTCCGCTCCACACCTCGAAGTCGAATGTGATGGCGCTGGTGAAGCTCATGTCGCCACCGCACAGGCGCAGGATGTGCCAGGGCAGTCCTAACTTGTCGAGAAGCCCTTGCACATGGTCTTTCATCTGCTCGAGGGCGGCATAGGAGTCTTCGGGACGCTCGATGCGCACGATTTCCACTTTGTCGAACTGATGCAGACGGTTAAGGCCGCGCACGTCTTTGCCATAGCTGCCGGCCTCGCGGCGGAAGCATGCCGAGTAGGCACAGCACTTCTTGGGCAGTTGGTCCTGCGGGATGATCATGTCGCGGAAGATGTTGGTCACGGGC
>DGVT01000066.1 GCA_002395965.1 Porphyromonadaceae bacterium UBA4277 | reverse complement strand
CTCGATGCAAGCTATGAGCACCTGTGCAAGATGCGCGATGAGCTCGTAACGCTCAACATCGTGCCGCCCATCAGCGAATGGAGTAAGATTAACCCCAATTTGTGATTAGATTCGATTTATTAATCTAAAATTTTGGCTATGAACAATATTCGTTTATTCCGACTGTTGCCAGTAACCATTTGCGCTGCAGTGGCACTTCAAGTGAGTGCAGGCAACGTAGATGTTGCGGCAGCACGCCGCGCCGCCAGCAACTTCGTTAATAAGCAAGTTGCAGCAGGTCAGTTTAAGGCAAGTAAAGCCAATGGCCTGACACTGGCATTCGTCGAGAAGTCGGCCACAGTTGCCGAAGCTAACGACTACTATGCCTTTAATGTTGACGGCGGCGGATGGGTAATCGTTGCCGGTGAAGATCGAGCTACCCCTGTGCTGGGTTATAGCGATCAAGGTCGTATCGACTACAATCGTCTGCCTTGCAACTTCAAGTCACTTCTTGACAGTTACAAGAAAGAGATTGAATTTTTACAGGCCTACACTGCCGACGACCTGGTTCCTGCCACTCGCATAAAGGCAGATGCAAGAACTATCCAACCGCTCATCACCAGCACCTGGGGGCAAGAAATGCCCTATTACCTGCAGTGCCCCATCTATCAAAACGAGTATTGTGTAGTGGGTTGCGTTGCCACTGCCATGGCTCAAGTGATGAGGTTCTGGCAATATCCGCAGTCGTGCGATGTGATTCCGTCATTCTATTGTTATGACATTGGAAGAACGTTAAGCAGCCTGCCGGCCACTACTTTCAACTATAGTCTTATGCTCGACAGCTACTGCCACTGGGACTGGGATAACAGCGTGCTGGTGCAGGATGCCTACACCGATGCCCAGGCACAAGAAGCGGCTAAGTTGTCGCGCTACTGTGGCCAAGCTGTGGAAATGGGCTATAGTCCGGAGGGCAGCGGAGCCTATGTGAATGACCAGCTTGATGCCATGGTTAACAACTTTGGCTATCGGGCGACGGCTAAGGACGTAGTCAAGAGCAGCTGGTGGGGCAGCGGCTACACCACCAGTGAGTGGGAAGCAATGATGATTACCGAGATTAACGCCGGACGCCCCATTCTGTACTCGGCCAGCGACGTCAGTGGAGGTCATGCTTTCATTTGCGACGGCTATGACGGAAACGGCTTATTCCACTTCAACTTCGGATGGTATGGCACTTGCGACGGGTGGTATGTTTCTACCGCACTGAACATGACCCACCGCGATGGAGATGAACTCCAATTCAACTCTAATCACGAAATGCTAACCGGCATTCAACCACCCGAAGGTTGGGAGCCGCCCGTGCCTTCGATCATTGGCGATGTTGACGGTAACGGCACTGTCGATGTTGACGACGTAAATATTGTTATCGGCATCATTTTAGGTAAAGATAATGCCGACAATTATGACGGACGTGCCAACCTGAACAATGACGATGCTGTTGATATCGATGATGTAAACGCCATCATTAGCATTATCTTGAATAAACAATAACTTCGGTTATATATTTATTAACGAGCCAAACAGATGATCAGATGAGTCTGTTTGGCTCGTGATTATTCTATTACTATCGGTGATTGCACATTAATATAAAGAAAAATTACTACCTTTGCACAAAATTATACAAGTAATGGTTATCAAGACTGCAGAATTTGAGATTAGCAACAGCGACGTGCTGAAATGCCCCGACACCACCCTACCCGAATATGCATTTATCGGCCGAAGTAACGTGGGTAAGTCTTCATTGATTAATATGCTCACTGCTCGCAAGGCGTTGGCCAAGACATCTCAAACACCCGGAAAGACATTGCTAATAAACCATTTTAAGATAAACGGTCAATGGTATATCGTGGATCTGCCCGGTTATGGCTATGCAAAACGAAGTAAGGACAGCCGCGATGCGCTGGAACGCATTATTAAGAATTACATCCTGAAGCGCGAGCAGATGACCAATCTTTTTGTGCTCATCGACAGCAGGCTCAAACCTCAAAAGATTGACATGGAGTTCATGCAATGGCTGGGAGAAAACGGCGTCCCGTTCAGCATCGTTTTCACTAAGCTTGACAAACTGGGGCGCATTGCCGGGCTCACTGCCATCGAGTCTTACAAGAAAGAATTAATGAAGACTTGGGAAGAATTGCCACCCATATTCCTCACCAGCAGCGAGGATGGCAGAGGACGCGACGAACTTCTCAATTATATCGACCACATTAATTCACAACTGAGTTCATCACAACATTAATTCTTTTATGGATTTTCAAGTTAAAGCAACGGCATCCGGCAGCATGGCACGCGCCGGACTCATCACTACCGACCATGGCCCTATCGAGACGCCCATTTTCATGCCCGTGGGCACTCTTGGTGCTGTAAAGGCAGTACATATGCCCGAGTTGAAAGACGACATTAAAGCACAGATAATTCTCGGCAACACCTATCACCTGTATCTTCGTCCCGGCATGGACATCATAGGCCGTGCCGGAGGACTTCATAAATTCAATGGCTGGGACCGCCCTATTCTCACCGACAGTGGCGGTTTCCAAGTGTTTTCGCTGGCAGCCAATCGCAAGCTGACCGACGAAGGCGTTACATTCCGCAGTCATATCGACGGCTCTAAGCACTTGTTCACACCCGAGAAAGTGGTGGACATTCAGCGCACCATTGGCAGCGATATCATGATGGCGCTTGACGAGTGCCCGCCCGGCACCAGCGAGCGCAGCTATGCCGAGCGCTCACTGCGTCTCACACAGCACTGGCTTGAACGCGGATGGAAGCATTTTAATGAAACAGAGCCGCATTATGGACACAGACAGGCTTTCTTCCCAATAGTTCAAGGATGTGTATATAAGGACTTAAGGCAGGATGCAGCAAAGCACGTAGCAAGCCTCGGAGCCGAGGGCAATGCTATAGGCGGTCTGGCCGTGGGTGAGCCTACCGAGAAAATGTATGAAATGATCGAGGTGGTCAACGAGATATTACCTCAAGACAAACCAAGGTATTTGATGGGCGTAGGTACTCCAGCAAATATCCTCGAAGCTATTGACCGAGGTGTTGACATGATGGATTGTGTGATGCCCACGCGCAATGGTCGCAATGGGATGTTATTTACCAGGCACGGCATCATGAACATGCGCAACAAGAAATGGGCCGATGATTTTACCCCCATTCAGGAAGACGGAGCATCATATGTCGATCACATCTACTCAAAAGCCTACCTGCGGCATCTTTTCATCGCCGAAGAGCTGTTAGCATTGCAAATAGCCAGCATTCACAACCTGGCGTTTTACCTGTGGCTTGTGGGTGAAGCAAGGAAGCACATTATCGATGGCGACTTCCCGGCCTGGAAAGCTATAATGGTGGAGCGCGTCACCCGGCGGTTATAACGACTTTTAATTCAACGTTTTGAGCACCCAAAGCATCAACATATCACCCGAAGACAGCAAGCAGCAGCCATTGTCGGACAAAAACATTGCCTGTGCTACGGCATTGCCCGTGAAAGACATTGACGACAGTTCGGACGGCAATGCTGCGCCTGCGCATCCCGCTAAACCCAAGCCTAAAAAAGAGAAACTGCGCAAGCCACTGATCAAGAGGTTTGACTGGTATATCATCAAGAATTTCCTTGGCACTTATCTGTTTGCAATTTTGCTGCTGATGGCCATAGTGATAATGTTTGACATTAATGAGAAACTTGATGCCGTTCTCACTGCACCGTTAAAGGACACGGTATTCCAGTATTTCATGAATTTCTTGCCATTCGTTATGAGCCAGTTCAGTCCGCTGTTCACATTCATATCGGTAATATTCTTCACATCGCGACTGGCCGACCGCAGCGAGATTATCGCAATGCTGTCAAGTGGCATTAGTTTCAAGAGGCTCCTCGTGCCCTACATGGTGAGCGCCACAGTTATTGCTGTCAGCAGCTATGTGCTTGCTGCCTACGTAATTCCACCGGCCACAGTTCAGCGCATAGCCTATACCAACCGTTGGGTTAACAATAAAGCTGTGGTGTATGGCGACAACATCCAGTTGCAAGTTAAAGACGGCGTGATGGCATATATGTCAAGGTATGATAATATTTCCAAAAGCGGGTATAGATTTTCGCTTGATGAATACGACGGAAAAAGCCTGCGCTCGAAGCTCATGGCCGAAAACATTCGCTACGACTCTCTGGGACGATGGACGCTGCGCAACTGGACTCTGCGGCGGTTTGACGGATTGAAAGAGACCATGACCACAGGCTCCACACTCGACACTCTGCTCGGCATCGAGCCTCGTGATTTCTTGATTTCCAAAAACGACGAACAAACACTCACAACGCCACAGCTGAAAGCCTACATCAATCGTCAGCATGAACGCGGTGTGGCTAATATCAAAAACTTTGAGATAGAGTATGAGAAGCGCTTTGCAATGACTGCAGCTGCGTTTATTCTCACTATAATAGGCATGTCACTCTCATCCCGAAAAGTTAGAGGGGGCATGGGCATGAACATTGGCATAGGATTGCTACTCAGTTTCTCCTACATTTTGTTCATGACCGTTACGAGCACATTTTGCGTGTCGGGCTACACATCGGCCAGAGTGGCAATGTGGATACCCAACTTCCTCTACATGATAATCGCCATTATACTATACCGGCGTGCCGCTCGATAAATCACGACGTTTGAGCTGCTTCCCACTCTTCCATTGCCGCCTCAAGCTCGGCATTGAGCTCGGCATGACGTTGATATATACCTGGATCTGATGTCACTCCACTTGACAACTCGGCTTCAATGTCGGCAATCAGTTTTTCCAATTCGGTGATGCGGGCTTCAAGTTTCTTCACCTGTTTTTCGGCTTGCTTGATTTTGCGCTCGCGCTCTTTTTGTTCCAAATAGGATTGCCTACCGGCCGAAGGCTCTGGGCCGACCGAGGGCTTGACCTTTTGCGATTGGTCGATTTCAAGCAAACGCAAATTATCAAGTTTTTTCTTCTCAAGGAACTCATATATGCCACACAAGTGCTCGCGCACACGCCGATTTCCAAATTCATACACTTTTTCAACCAGCCCGTCAAGGAAATCACGGTCGTGGCTCACAACGATAATCGTGCCGGTGAACTCCACAAGAGCCTGCTTGAGAATGTCTTTAGTGCGCATGTCAAGATGATTGGTGGGCTCATCCAGAATTAAAAAATTTACCGGCTCAAGCAGGAGTTTCATCATAGCCAAACGGCTCTTCTCGCCTCCTGACAGAACTTTCACCTTCTTTTCACTTGCCTTTCCGCCAAACATGAATGCTCCAAGCATATCATTAATGCGAGTGCGTATCTCACCCACAGCGGCATGGTCGATAGTCTCAAAGACGGTCATGTCCTCATCGAGCATTTGAGCCTGGTTTTGTGCGAAATAGCCTATTTTCACGTTGTGGCCCACTGTGAGCGAGCCATCGTAGGGTATTTCTCCCATGATGCACTTGACCAATGTTGACTTGCCTGCTCCGTTCTTACCCACAAATGCTACTTTTTCACCACGCTTGATAGTGAAGGTTACATTTGAAAACACGTTCAAGTCACCATAACTTTTAGAAAGGTCTTCGGCAATCACAGGGTAATCACCCGAGCGCTCAGCCGGTGGAAACCGCAACCGCAGCCGCGAGTTGTCAACCTCGTCAACCTCAATGCGCTCAATCTTATCAAGTTGCTTGATGCGGCTCTGCACTTGCACTGCTTTTGTGGCTTTATACCGGAACTTTTCGATAAATGCCTCTGTGTCGTGAATGAGTTTCTGCTGATTATCGTAGGCTCTGCGCTGCTGCTCTAAGCGTTCGCGGCGCAACTCCACAAAATGTGAGTAATTAACTTGATAGTCATAGATGTGACCAAGCTCAATCTCGATAGTACGGTTCGTTACATTATCAAGGAATGCACGGTCGTGCGACACAAGCACAAGCGCACCATTGCGGTTCTTCAGAAAATTTTCCAGCCATTGAATCGACTCGATATCAAGATGGTTGGTAGGCTCATCAAGCAATAGCACATCCGGCTTACGGAGCAACAGCTTGGCAATTTCAATTCGCATTCTCCACCCACCGCTGAATTCACTTGTGTGCCTTTCAAAATCGGAGCGCTGAAAACCTAATCCCAGCAGAGTTTTCTCAATTTCGGCATCATAGTTTTCACTTTGCATCATTGCACGAGCCTCGGTCTTGGATGTGAGGCGGTCGATGAGGTCTTGATAATCGGCATTATCATAATCGGTGCGGCGAGCCAGTTCTGTGTTAAGCTCATCGATAGCAGCATCCAGCTCATGCACATGCTCAAAAGCCTGTTGCACTTCGCCAAGGAGCGTGCGGGTATCAGTCAAGTTCATCTGCTGGGGCAAGTAACCGATTGTAATGTCGGTTGGACGAGCCACCACCCCGCGAGTGGGCGACTGAAGTCCGGCAATGATTTTAAGCATTGTCGATTTTCCGGCCCCATTTTTCCCTACAAGGGCAATGCGATCACGCTTGTTGACAACGAAATTAATATTATCAAGCAGTGTGACACTGCCAAACTCTACGCTTAATCCTTGAATTGAAATCATATCGCGAAATTACATCAAATTTATCACCCAGCCAAATTCAACAGCCGGTATTAATCAAACCCTATACCGATATTAATAATGAGTGCTCCCCCCATACTTTAAGTGTTTTTTTTAAGCCCTTGCCATACTCGCAGTTATAAAAAAGAAATTTTTTCCGTGATATAATATATATATTGTTGTCAATTTATATGATTTTTTTATAACTTTGCAATATTAATATCATCCTTAAATGAAAAATATTTTATTAGTTGCATTATTGATGCTGCTATTCACATTGTCACCACTTGTATTAGCACAACAAAATTCACATAGAATTCCTGTTGTGTATTATCGCTATGATTCTAAGGGCAACATAGTTAAGCGTGAAGTGAAACAAGAGCTTGACCCCAGAGTGCAAGCTCACCCAGGGTATAGTAGTAACAATGATAAAGAATTGCAATAGAAAAGCCTTAATATGCTTATTTATTATCACCTACTTTACAAGCTTCATAAAAAACAGATAAAATTAGCAATCAATTTAATCAAATAATGCTGCTTTATGAATAAAATAGACATACGGCTTTACTTTTTCATGCCGAAAGACTTTGTGACAGCCTATGAGATATACCAAAATATTTTTACAATTAATGCATCGCATGTTGTAAGTACAGCTTTAACCGTAGCAGCTATAATAGCGGGAGGATGGACTGTTGGCTTAGCATTAGGTGCTACTTATTTAGCCGGAGATTTAATCTCAAGAGGTTTTTATAGTGTTTCACTTGATAATCAAATCAATTCATGGGCACATCAAAACATAGGTATAAGAGGTAGTATTAATATTGGATTTACAATAAAATATGATTTTTGATATGAAGTTTTTGGATTATCTATATTATCGGTTTTATATATGGGGGGAAAGTAAGGCAAAAAAACATAAAAGGGCCAAATTATATAAATATGATGCCATGCCCATTGTTGGAACTGCCTATCTATCAATTTTATCACCAATTATTTTTGGCATATGCCGTTTAGTTGAATTATCTTTTCCAAAATACCCTAAATTGTATCTTGTTGTTTTTTGGTTTTTGTCTTGTTTGGTATATACCTGTGTTGGAATTAGAATTTTAAAAAAGAAAAACTCTATAATGCACAAATTTAAGTATAACAAATGGAACAAACGAATTAAGCATATCTTTGTAATACGCCTAATAGTGCTCGTCATTATGTTTGCCGGTTTTTTTTTAGGAATGATGACTACTGCATACTTAGAATCCTTAATAAAATGATAATAAATAGTATTTGGGCATGTTGGTTGTAGTACATATGTCGCTACCCATGGCAAATAGAATTAACCGGGTTGTTTTCAAAAAATAATGGCTATGATTAAAAATCATTACAAAATATTATTAGTATGTATGCTGATAATTACTCCCTTTGCAGACTGTTGTAAAAGTGCAGAAAGCAGAATTGAAGGATTAAATCAAATAATGTTTCTTTATGAACAAAATAAAGATACTGCTTTACTTTATCATGCAGAAAGACTTTGTGACAGTCTTGAGCTATGCGAATTAACTAAAAAAGATATGATAATACTTAATTTGCGTAAGCCACAAGTGTTGATTGCTATGGGGCGAATCCGTGATGCATTTGCATGGAAATGCCAACACTTGCTATCTGATAATATGGATCAACAAACATATTTGCAGTTTGCACAGATAGCTTTTTGCGCTGGGAAAGAAGATTTAAAACAGAAATATTCAACTCGCACATTGGATATAATTGACAAAGAATTAACGAAATCTGAAATCAACAATGTTTATCGCCAACAGTTGCTATCTGACAAATTACAGGTCCTTATTCTTTTAGATGAATACGAACAGAGTAAAGAAGTAGCAACTGAGATAGGCATATGGAACGAGGATGAATTTAAGACGTTTTATAATGCAACGCGCAAAGATATGCTTTCGTTGCAAACGAAATATGCACTTGATACATTGAGCCATAATCGCGACATTTACATACCTCATATACCTTAATTCATCCATAGTTAATCAATAACTTCTTATATTATTTAATAATGGACAATGCAGGAATTGGCATTCAGGGTGGAAATGTACTGCACGGTGCGTTGATGGAACTGGTGGTGTGTGCTGGAGGCGAGGCTACGCTGGGCGTGTCGCGCCGCTGGCAAGGTGCACGCGGGTTAGATGCCGCACAGCTTGGCATAATGGCGGTGGTGGGAGGCACAGTGTCGGAACTTGGCGGCGGCAACTTCGCCAATGGTGCCATGACTGCCGCCTTCGCATTCCTGTTCAACCACGTCTTACATACTAATCAATTAAATAGGATTAAACGATTATATCAAGCATATCGCAGACTCAATGTCTTAGCCGCCAACAAATTGCTTCCGGCTTCAGATGTTTGTTCGAGAATTGGAGGTGAAATTGCTGCAAATTGCATTAAGTATGGTTATGAACATGTGTGTGCTATAAGGCTTAGTTATGCTATGAACTATGCTGGAATGGAAATCCCAGAAATTACATCCACAAATGGGTTTAAATATGGCACATTAAAAGGTGGAGACGGCAAAAACTATTTGATTAATGCCGCAGATATGAATTTATATATTTCTCAAACTATGGATGGTTCTATATCTGTAGGGAATTTACATTCAAGCGTTATTAATGGTATAGTTTATCAAAATGGTTTTCAAAATGTTTCTGGACATGTAGATGTCGTTTGGCAAAGAAAGTGGGCAACAACAGGATCATCTCATAATATTCCAAACAATAAATCATCAATAACTACAATTGTTTATTATTAACTCTGTAATCATGAATAAATTAATTCCTATTATATTATTTTCTTTTTTATTTATTGCCTGTGTAAATAAAACTATGATTGGCAAAGGTAATGATTTCCAAATAGATTCTATTAATCTCCCCAAAACAGATATCATGATTGAGCAACACCTGGAAGGGATTACTTATTATTGGGCCGCACAAAACAAGATATCATCATTCGCAGTTTCTATTATCTACAATCGCGATTCGGTATGCTACATAATTCTGGATGATGATCGTATAAAATATATTCATGGTAATTCCAGGAAAGAATATAATCGTGATGAATGTATTAGCAATCAAAACAATTTGAAAATCACAGATACGCACAACACTATTGATGACGACTATGATTCAATAAAAACAATGTTCGAACAGGCAATCGACAAAGCTCGAAACAATCACAATTTCGGTCTTGAGTTTATTCTTATATTCAACACCTCATTTTTTCGCAAAGAAATATTAAGTGAGGACAATAATCATGATATGTCGAAAATAAGCCAAATAGAGATTCTTAAAACCACTCTACCCAAATCCAATCTTCTAAGAGATTTGAATAATTTATTCCCCGAATATCATGTAGATAACATTGAGTACTATGATTATTATATAGCACAAGACTCTTTAATCGATTGTAACATTAAAATTAAATATATGACCTTGAAATAGATTAAAGCCGCCTATTATTCGCACATTGCATTATACGAGCAAGTCGTATATTAACTGAAATTTGATATGAATCGTCATCGGGGTGTGTCATAATTCAAAAAAGCGTTGAAAACGCAGACGCATCGAAGATGCGACCATTTCTTTAACACCATGCAAGCAACATCGAAGATGTGCGCAGCTTGGTGTAAGACAGCGAATTAAAGGGTGCTTCGAAGATGCACAACATGTGTCGGGTTATACTTCGATCACCTCTGATTTTCTATAATTAGAATTATGACACACCTTCAT
>DGVT01000006.1:212-11924 GCA_002395965.1 Porphyromonadaceae bacterium UBA4277 | reverse complement strand
CTGAAGTAGATTGGTAACTGAGTCGGCAATTAGTCTTCTGCAGCCCAGAAGCCCTTGTAGGTTCCACGCTGGAATTGGCGCAGCACATCGCAACGCGTCACGCGCGATGACACTTGCGAGCGGTTCTGATACACAAAGTCGGACAGCTGCAGCATGGTCTGGTACTCACGGCTCTTCTTGTTGAAGTGTTCTGTGCCGTTATAGTTCTCGTCCCATGTCATAGTGTGATATCGTGAGCCAAATGGAATGTATGCGCGTGCGTAGAGTGCATTCTGCTTGATTGTGAAATTGCAGTCCTTTTCCACGATGGCTTCATCGAGCAGTCTGACGGCTTCGGCCACGAAATCCAACTCTTTGTTATAGCAAGCCTTATCATATAGGCTCTGGCCGTAACGGCTGATGTACCAGCACTGGCCCTTGTAGCTTGCTTGATATAGCATCGATGCCATTTGATATTTGAGCTGAGCCATGCTGACGTTGTTGCCGGTGGCACCATTGGCAATGGCCTTTTTCAAGTTCACGATGTCATGGCAGAAATCAAGTTTCTGATTGCTGTTCACGGCAGTGGGAGCTTCTTCGCACGACCAGTATTCACCCTTGCACACCACCTGATTGTTGAACCACCTTTCCACATCGTAGGAGCGTCGGGCCATGTAGAACGAGATGGCTTGCTGGCCGATGTAGCCCAGCGACACTTTTTCCAGGTAGGGAATAGCCTCTTCAAATCGTCCTTCGCGAATTAGTTTAGTACCGATGCGGTCGTTAACGTAGTCGTCGCTCATTTTGTCGGTGATGCCGGCAGCAAGATATTTCTCAAGGTTGCTGCCTTGCCCGGGGTTTTTCAGGTAGGAGACATATTTTACCATCTCGTTGGCCGTAAGTGAGTCGATGGTATATTTATAGTCGCCGCTCTGCCAGAATTCCTCGTTAAAGTTCTTCTGTAAGTATTTCTCATGCTGCGACATCCATCCTACAAAGGCGGTTGCAAGGTTGCTGTTGCCCCATTCAGCGGCTTTTGCCGGCATGATATCATACATGACGTTGGTAAGAACTTCGGTATAGTGTCCCGAGGCGTTGTCATAGGCATTGTAGTCGCTTCCATAGGTGACCATTTCTTTCTTTTCGACGTTTTGGAGCCATTTCAGCTCGCCAAGGAAGTAGTCCTGATACTTGTCGCTGCCGTCGGCCGTTGCCATCGAGGCCACCCATCGGCACACGCGGGCATTGTCGAGCATTCGCTCGGTGCCTTTCATCTTCATGGCCTTGTCGAGCATTTCAAGGCCTTGCTTGCTGTTGCCCAGGTTGCAGCTCAGAAATCCTGCTGCGCTCTGCCACAGTGCCGGAACCTTTGTTTTGCCTTCGCTCACCACTTGATTTGCAAATGTGATGAATTTCTTTATCTCGTTTTGCGATGCCTTGACATAGTCGGGGTTGTCCCAGTCATATTCATATTGTGCACGCAGTGTGTGGCTGCCGTTGTTCACAAAGTCCTGCACGAGATATACCAGTGTGGGTGCATTCGGGTCGCGTGCATACTCTTGCTTGATGCCGTCTAAGTTGCGCCCGTCGCGCATGATCCATTTTAGTGAAAGCATGTCGCCCTGCTCGGCATAGATGTCGCATGCTTCCTTTTTCTTTCCGGTTCGCAGCAGTGCTCCGGCATAGATGTTGCGCATCATGTCTTTATACACGCTCTCGCCCAGGGTGCTTTCGGCCTTGGTCCAGTAGCCGATAATGCCTTGCGTGTCGGCCAGTCCCATGAGTGTGCGCATGGCCAGCAGGCAGTATTGTGGTCGCAATCGCTTGCCGGTGTAGGCCCGTGCGCGGTTGTGCAGATACTGCATGCTCGTGTTGTGGCTTTTGAGCTGGGCCTTGGTGGGGTATTGCCAGTTCTCGTCGTCGATGCTGCTCGATGCCTTGAGATAGGCAATGAGTGTGCGCAGGTATTCCTGCATTTCCATGTCGCCACGCTCGATAGCTGTGCGAATGATCGTGTTGGTGCTTTTGTCAAATTCTTCGGGGTCAACCCAGCTGAGCGAGTTCATGGCGTAGCCGGCTTCGTTGTTGCCTGTGTAGTCAACCCAGTATTTCTCGAGGCGTGGTGTGAAAGTGTTGCCTAATTGCTGGCGGTTGTAAGCACTGAAGACGTGGTACATGGGGCGTACCCAAGGACCGCAGGCCAATGCTTGTGCCACCGCCATGACGGCAAGCATGCTAAGGATTGAAAAACGTTTCATAGTCGTCGGTGTTATATCGTTTAATGTTTTTACTGTCAAGGCTGTAGAGCACCACTTGTGAGTTGATGGTGCTGCGGTGTCGTTGCAAATCTCGTGCCACACGGCCGATTTCGGCGGCCGGCACTGTCCAGCGCACCACACTGTCGCCGGGGGTGATCCATGTGGTGGTCTCGGCATCGTCGCTGAGCTCGGGCAGGTCTCGTCGTGCCACCACGAGCCACCTGTTGGGCTTCACGTTGCGGTAGAGAGTGCTGTCGGTGAGGTCCTCGTCGTGCAAGATGGCCTTAAACTCGCCATCGCTGCCGAATAGCAGTTGCCAGTCGTAGGTGGGGTAGGCGGCACACAGCGGCAGCGAGTAGCGTGGCAGGCGACTGGCGTAGGCCGTCACGTCGCGATAGTCGAGAATGGGGTTGTGGCCATTGAGCTTGCGCGCGTCGCCGGTGTTATACACCATGAGCACACCGTAGTCAACAGGCGGCGGTGTCATGTCGAGCTGGTGAAGCCTGATGGTGGCCGACAGGCGCATGTCGTGGAGGTCGGTGTGCCGGCGCACGAGCTTGAGAAACCGGTAGTAGGTTTCGAGGCTCGACTTGGTCCAGTCGCAGTCGATCTGCAGCTCGTGCGGTGCCGGCAGGTCGTTGGTCTCGCACATCTGCAGTACGCGGTTCACAATCAGCTCGGCATAGCTGTCAATGTCGTGAGCCAGGCAGTTCTCCATGATGAAGATTACCGGTATGATTTCAACGCCTTGCGGAGCCTGGTCGAGAAACCGCAATGTGGCGTTGGGCATGGGCTTGTCGTCGCGCAACACCACGTCGAAGAATCGCGTGTACATCTTCTTCACGCCGTTAGCTTGCAGGAACGCGCGTTCGGTGCTGTCGAGCTTGAGGGTCGTGCGCCAGTAATAGACGGCCGGTGCCGCATTGGGCACGCCGGTGTCATGGCTCGGGTTGCATGCAGCCTGTGTGAGTATTGCCAGCAGTAGAGGTAATATGTATAAAAGCGGATTTTTCATGTGGTGAAGTGTTTCAACTCACAAAAGTAATAAAAAATCTATTCAGTCATTTGATTAGTCTGTTAAATTGTGGTTTTTTAATCTCGACTTGATAAAAGTATTGTCCGATTTTTGTAACTTTGCAGTCACATCATGCAACAATCATGCAACTTAACAAGCTCACTATCCTAAACTACAAGAATATAGCCGAGGCACACCTGGAGTTTGCCCCGGGAGTGAACTGCTTGATAGGCAATAATGGCATGGGCAAGACCAATGTGCTCGACGCAATCTATTACCTGAGCTTCTGCAAGAGCTACACAGGCCAGCCCGATGCCTCGGTGATTAATCACGATGCAGAGTTCATGATGCTCCAGGGCAGCTATGTGCGTCGTGATGCCGAAGAAGACGTCAGCATCTCGCTGCAGCGTGGCAAGCGCAAGGTGGCCCGCCGTGGCGGCAAGGAATATCAGCGTCTGAGCCAGCACATCGGTTTGCTGCCGCTGGTGATGATATCTCCCATGGACTGGGACCTGATACGTGGTGCCGGTGATGAGCGCCGCCGGCTCATGAACCAAATCATCTCGCAGGGTGATGCCGAGTATCTGGATGCACTGATTCGCTATGGCAAGGCCGTGGAGCAGCGCAACAGCATGATTCGTCATGAGATGCGCGATGCCTTGCTCTATGAGACCGTGGAAGGTGTGATGTGCCGCACGGCAGCGGTGATACATGCAGCGCGACAAAGGTGGATCGAGGAGTTTACGCCCATATTCCTGAACTATTATCAGGCCGTTGCCGGCAGTGTCGAGCAGGTGAAACTTGAATATGTGAGCCGCCTGAACGAGCAGAGCATGGAGCATCTGCTGGCCGAAAACCGCGAGCGTGACATGGCCGTGGGCTACACCACGCGTGGCGTGCACCGCGACGACATTGACCTTCAGCTCTCGGGCTACAGCATGCGGCGCACGGGCTCGCAGGGCCAGTGCAAGACCTACACTATAGCCTTGCGTCTTGCACAGTACAACTTCTTGAAGACGGTCAATCCCACCACACCCGTGCTGCTGCTCGACGACATCTTCGACAAGCTGGACGCCCATCGTGTGGAGCGCATTGTTGACGTGGTGTCGAGCGACCAGTTCGGGCAGATTTTCATCACCGATACCAACCGCACCCATCTTGACCAAATCTTGCAGCGCCTCGAGGGCGACCATCGCATGTTTGCCGTGGCCGACGGCGTGTGCAGTGCAATGCCGAAAGGAGGTGGCCTGTCGTGAAACGCACCGACCCCAAGAGGGTGGGCGACGTGATCGCCGACTTCATGCGCGAGGAGCATCTCGACAATCAGCTCGATGAATATCGTGCCAGCATGATGTGGCCACAAATCGTGGGCCAGGGCATCAACCGCTACACCATCAGCCGCGACGTGCGCCAGGGCGTGATGTATGTGCGATTGTCGTCGGCTGCGCTGCGCCAGGAACTGATGATGTGCCGCTCACAGCTCGTGCAGCGCATCAACGACCAGTTGGGCCGCAAGGTGCTCACCGACATCGTGTTTCAGTAATAACACACACATTAAAGATAAAAAAGAAAAGTAATATAGTTCAATGGAAGAAAACAATAACGGCACCCGGGCGCGATTTTCGTTTCACTGCTCAACGCCCGTTCAGCTTCGGTTTATAGATATTGATATGCTGGGCCACCTTAATAATAACAGCTATTTCCAGATCTACGACCTGGGACGCTACGACTATCTGGTGAAGTTGCGTGGCGGTGGAGAAAAGGAGGTGCCGCAGCCGCAGGCCATGATTGTGAACCTTAACTGCTCGTTCATTGCGCAAACGCGTTTCAATGAGCGAATTGAGGTGTTTACCCAGATTGAGCGCCTTGGCAACAAAAGTTTCACAATGGTTCAGCAGGTGGTGAACGTTGATACCGGCGAAGTAAAGAGTGAGTGCGAGAGCGTGCTGGTTTACTTTGATTGGGAGACCGGCAAGCCGGCCCGCATACCCGACAGTTGGCGTGCCGATGTGGCCGCCTTTGAGCAAAGGATTCTTTAGTAGAATAGATACTATAGATAAAATAGATAGCATAAAGCGATGGTTAATGGTAAATATCAAGTGCTTAAACGTCAAAAGCCCTGGCGAGATGCCTATTTCTATCAAAAATCAGAAGTCTTGTATCAATTAACCTTTACATTTTGTCAAAGGTTTTTAGCAAGACATGGAGATCGCACAGTCGATCAGATGGTTCAAGCTGCACGTTCAGGAAAGCAAAACATTATCGAAGGTACTGAAGATGGTGAAACATCTACTGAAATGCACATTAAATTACTAAATGTGGCACGTGCTTCATTACAGGAACTTCGAGAGGACTATCGTGATTATTTAATTTCACGCAATTTGCCCATCTGGGACGTAAAGCACAATCGTTATAACCAGTTACGCGCATTTTGCCGAAACCACAATAAACTCGAACACTACCAGCCGTTCTTTAACAAATGGAATGATGAAGAAATGGCTAATCTGGCTCTCACACTATGCTTCATGACCGATGCCCTCCTCAATAACCATTTGAAAAAACTTGAAGAAGAATTCATAACTGAAGGAGGCATTAAGGAACGCATGCATGCCGCGCGCACACATTACAGGCGAGAACAAGATGCCGAGTTAGGACAATTAAGGAACCAAGTACCGCTACTTAAAGCCGAAATTGAGCGGTTGAAGCAACTACTTATCAAACATGGCATTGATTTCTAATAAACCCTATCTATAGCATCTATTGTATCTATTGTATCCATAATATCTAAATCGCTACTATCTCTCTATATTTCAGCCAAGTACTACTTGTCAAACTTACAAAAATACAGTATTATGAAACTATCTAAATTCTTTTTTATAATGACGGCAGTAATGGTGATATTGCTTTCATGTGCTTCGAAGAAAACGGTTGCTGACACACCTGCTACAAAACCCGAGACCACCATTGAGAAACTTGATGAAACTCAACTCAAGCAGCTGGTATCTAAGCTTGAACGTCGTGATAACAACGCTGATGGCTTGCTCTTGTTAAAAGGCGCTAACTATTATGTATCTAATGCACCGAAACTGTCGGTTGAACAAATGGAAAGTTTCGTGGAATTGCTTCAGAATTCGAGGAAAGAAAATGATGAAATTATGGAACTGTGCAAACGTGCTACTGTCTCTATTGACGGAGGACTGAAAGCAGCCATCGACATGTATTCCAAAAATCCCGACAAAGCAGTCGAAAATTTAACGACAAGACAAGAAAATGATGCGAATTACTCATTATTGATCGACACCTTCAAAAAGCAGATAGAAATTAATAAAACAAAGGAATACTCCATGCCGGATGGCGACCTTGTTTTTTATAGCCACGAGGTTTCGGGAGGTATGATGAGAGGCACTAATTATGAGATACAGAAAAACAGCGATGGCAAAACTTATCTCACGACCAACGCCAATTTCAGAGATATGGGAGATACTACAATTGTGGTACCCGATACTGCCTTGGTGCATATACAGAATATCTTCGCTGAATATAAGATGTATGAGTTGGCGCCTTTGTATGTGACCCCATATATGGTTTTCGATGCTCCATCTACGCATGTTTCTGCAAAATTCTCAAGTGGAGAATATATACGTTCCGATGGCCAACAATCGGCTCCGCACAATAAAGGTGTCTGGGTGATTGAAGATTATCTCAAGTCACTTTTACCCACACGCGAAAAATAGTTCAAACCCTGACTGGATATAAATCTGCGCGCGTTGTCGCTTGTGAGTATTGTAAACTCATCGACCGACATTGCAAGTGCTTGTGCAGCTGAAGTAGCTATGGATGTAATATCCGTGTTGCTATCGTCGTTCTCGATCAGGATTCGGTCGTGTGGGGTGACAGCGAGAGCCTCGGCGTTGAAGTGAGCGCCAAAGCTCAGGTAAAAGCCTTCGTCGGTGAGCTGCCTTGCTACGTTGGCATTGCCGCGAAAACCGTGCACAGCCAGTGGCACGCGGTGCGGTGCCGTGTGCCGCCAAGTGGCAATGAGTTCTTGCCAGGCACGCACACAGTGAACGATGAGTGGCTTGCGCACTTGTTCGGCCAAGGCTATGTGATTTTTGAATATTTCGATTTGCACTCCAAGGGGTGCGCCACGCAGCGTGTCAAGTCCCGTCTCACCTATTGCCACCACTTGAGGGTGGTGGCTGTGCTTTTCCAATAGATCCCAATCTTGCAGCCAGTCGTTAGTGGTGTCCCAAGGGTGTATGCCCACAGAATAGAGTTGCCCAGACTGCGGGTCGAAACATGACGGAGAGACGCTGATTATTGCATCGTGTGCCGAAAGGTCGTGAGTGTGGAAGTTGAACATTGTCATGGCACGGGGTCGTAGCCGCTTCCTCCCCACGGGTTGCAGCGCAAGATGCGCTTGATGGCGAGCCATGTGCCCTTAATGGGTCCGTGCTTGGTGATGGCTTCGACGGCATAGTGGCTGCACGTGGGCGTGTAGCGGCACGCGGGAGGTAGTAGCGGTGAGATGCATCGCTGGTAGAACTTGATGGGCAATATGAGCAGGCGTGAAAAGATGTTCATTTGCTTAAACCGGTTTCGTCGTCGCCGCCGTCACGCTCTTGCGTGGCTTTCAGGGCTTCGTTGGCAATGCGCTCAAGAAGAAGTTTCATTTTCAGGCCGATGATGTTGCTGTGCATGATGTTGTCGCTCAGATACAGGATGGCAATGTCGGCACTCATGCCTGCTTGCTGCAGTGCCGGGTGCAGCAGCTTGCGGCGCTGCAGGCGGTAGGCCTCGCGTATGCGCCGCCGCATCAGCACGCGGTCCACGGCATGGCGTATGCGTTTCTTTGGTATGGTGATGAGAAAGCGTGCCGGCACTTCACTGCCCGGGCCGAGCCGATAGACGGCACGCAGCGGGTAGGCAATGATGGTGTTGCCATTGTGGAACAGGCTGTCAATCGCAGTGCGACTGCACAACTTCTCACTCTTGTATAACCTGAGGCCTTGCATTTCAGCTTGCGAAATTACAAAAAAAATCGGGGTCAGCCCAAATGACTGCCCCGATTTTTCAAAAAGTGATATAATTGCTCTGTTAATCCATTGCTTGGTTGTTAAGCCACGACGGCCTTGGGCACCCGTTTTTTCTTGAGGTACTTTTCGATGGCTGCGGGCATCGAAGGCGTGTCGGGTGTTATGGTGGCGTCGAGCCTTAGCCCGGCTTCCTTCACGGCATCGATAGTGCTTTTTCCCATTGCGGCGATGCCCACTTTGCCCTGCTTGAAGTCGGGGAAGTTGCTCTTTAGCGACTTCACTCCGGCGGGGCTGAAGAAGCACAGCATGTCGTAGTCAAGCGGCTCGTCGGGAGCAAAGTCGTTGCTCACGGTGCGGTACATCACAGCTTTCACATAGGTGATTCCGTGCTCGTCGAGTGCGTTGGGCTGGTCGTTGTGCACGTCCGACACGGCCATCATATACTTCTCCTTGTTGTGCTTCTGGATGAGTGGCACCAGGTCCTCGAGCTTGCCGCTCTCGGCAAAGAAGATCTTGCGCTTGCGATAGATGATGTACTTTTGCAGATAGTTGGCCACCTGCTCGCTCACGCAGAAGTACTTCTGTGTGTCGGGCACTGTGAAGCGTGTTTCCTTGCACAGGCGGAAGTAGTGGTCAATAGCCGTGCGCGCAGTGAAGATTACGGCCGTGTAGTCAGGTAGCATGAGTCGCTGCTGGCGAAATTCCTTGGCCGTTAACCCCATAATTTTGATAAAAGGTCTAAATACCACCTCGACATCGTATTTTTTTTCGAGGTCGAAATAAGGTGACTTCTCAGTAGTTGGTTTTGGCTGTGAAACCAAAATTCTCATCATTGCAGAAAATATTTTACTATTGTAGCAAGTTACACAAAGAAATAATGCCGGCAATTAAAACTGCTATGGGCACAATTTCGACGGCGCAAAGGTACAAAATAAAATACACATACGATGGCAAATTGCTATAAAAAATTCTAAAACCTTTAGAAATGAAAACAATCCGGGCGCAAAAATACAAGGAAATAGCACAAATTAACGTTACTTTTGTCAGCGAAGGCGCCACAAAGAGTATGGCTAAAACCGGAAATAGTAGTAGTCCTAACAGCGAGTGCGTGGCTTTGAAACCGTCGGTCCACAGCTTGGTGTTTTCCCGGTCGCTGAAGACGATGCCGATGACGTTGTAGGCAGCCAGTTGTGCCAGATAGAATATCATTGCCACAGCGGCAAAGGCTCCCACATGGGTCAGTATCGACGCCTGCAACGACGGCCTGAACTGCGGCATCCAGTGGAATGCGGCCACAAAGGTGAGCAGTGCTTCCATGATGCAGGTGTTGATAGTGAGTGCTGTGAGAATTCTCGTTTCGTTCATCGTGTGGTCTTCAAACAGGTTCTCGCGCTTTCGCGTTGAGAACATGTTGTGAAAGATGTCTTCGATATATTTGTAGCCGGTGCGGTAGCTCACCAAGATGAGCAGTAGCCCGGCGAGCATCATGGCCATGGCGCCGCTGTCGTGCAGCAATGCCGGGGCAATGTGCGTGGCGGCTGTGGTGGCCGGCTGGCGCATGGTGGGCAGTGATGTAACGGAGTGTGCTGTGGAGTCGGCCGTGATGACAGCCGTGCTGTCGAAGGCCGCGACATAGTGCGGCTCAAGGAGCACTGCATTGCTGTCGATGGCCACGGTGTCGGTGGTGTCGGCAAGTTGCTGTGTTGTGTGTGCGATATTGGCTGGCATTCTCCTTGAGCGTGTAGTGTGTGTGGTTAATATTTGCTTTCTACTGCCACCGAGCCGTTTGCGAGCTCACGGGAAATGGCTTCGATGGCTTGTTGCGGCGTGTGTGCCACGGTCCACAAGCGTGTGTGTGATGCTTTCATGAAGCCCTGCCGGGCACAGCTGGTGAGCATGTCGATGAGAGGGTCGAAAAATCCGTTGGTGTTCAGCAGCACGATGGGCTTTGAGATGATGCCCAGCTGGCGCCAGGTGATCACCTCAAGCAGTTCCTCGAGTGTGCCGCATCCGCCTGGCAGTGCCACAGTGGCTTGCGTGATGTCTTGCATGTATTGCTTGCGCTCGTGCATGTCGGCCGTGATGATGACTTCGGGCAAGCGCTCGTAGCCCCAGCCGTTGTCAACCATAAACTTGGGTATCACTCCCACCACATGTCCGCCGGCGTCGAGCGTGCCGTCGCTCACGGCGCGCATCAGCCCCTTGCTGCCCGAGCCGTTCACGCACGTCCACCCACGCCCGGCCATTGCGGCGCCTAACTGGCGGGCGGCATCCACATAGGCTTGGTCGATGTCCTGGCTTGATGCAGCGAACACACATATTTTTATCTCTTCTTCCATTTTCGCCTGCAAAATTAATAATAAATTCAGAATTGGAAATTATGAAATAACAAGTTTTGATAATGCAAGCCGACAGGCAACCGGGGCAAGGTGGTGGCGCATGTGCAATTAATTTCAAAACAATGCTCGTTACACCATAATAGAAAAGTCAAAGTAGCTTTGGTTTTTCGCTCACCTTGCACTAACGTTGAGGGCAGTTGCCCTCGAAATTAGGCTTCGCCTCGGCAAAACTCAAATAAATTTGGTTTTGCGCTCGGTTTGCACTAACGTTGAGGGCAGTCGCCCTCGAAATTAGGCTTCACCTCGGCAAAACTCAAATAAATTTGGTTTTGCGCTCGGTTTGCACTAACTTTGCACCGAAAATTAAAACAGACTAATTTAACCTTTTAAGTCAATCTAAACATTATGGAGAATAAAAACCTTATTCTTAACGCTAACCCTGTGGTGGACTTCCTCCAGAAGCCCGCAGCCGAGTTTACTCGTGCCGACATCATCCGTTTCGTTCAGGAAAACGACATCCGCATGATCAATTTCATGTATCCCGGTGGCGATGGCAAGCTCAAGACCTTGAACTTTGTTATCAACGACCTGGATTATCTTGAGACAATCATCACCTGCGGCGAGCGTGTTGACGGCTCGAGCCTGTTTAAGTTTATTCAAGCCGGCAGCAGCGACTTGTATGTGCTGCCTCGCTACAGTACTGCATTTGTCGATCCGTTTGCACAAGTGCCCACGCTGTGCATGTTGTGCTCCTACTTTGACAAGGACGGCAACCCGCTGGCCAGTTCACCCGAATATACCCTGCACAAGGCTTGCCAGGCTTTCCGTGAGGTTACCGGCATGGAGTTCCATGCCATGGGCGAGCTGGAATATTATGTAATCTTCGACGATGATGAGCAGTTCCCGGCTATCGACCAGCGCGGTTATCACGAGAGCGCTCCTTATGCCAAGGCTAACGACTTCCGCCAGATGTGCATGAAATATATCGCTCAGGCCGGTGGCCAGATTAAATATGGTCACAGCGAGGTTGGCAACTTCGTTCAGGACGGACTCACCTATGAGCAGAACGAGATAGAGTTCCTGCC
>DGVT01000006.1:0-123 GCA_002395965.1 Porphyromonadaceae bacterium UBA4277 | reverse complement strand
AGCTGATGCTTGCCAAGTGGATTATTCGTAATCTGGCCTATGAAATGGGTCTGAACGTGACGTTCGCTCCCAAGATCACCGTGGGCAAGGCCGGCAGTGGCTTGCACATCCACATGCGCATGC
>DGVT01000127.1 GCA_002395965.1 Porphyromonadaceae bacterium UBA4277 | reverse complement strand
CGGCAGAGGACGTTTCAACAGAATATGGTAATAAAGCAACTTGATAATATGTTATAAGATATGTCACAAAAAGATGGTTTTATAAATTTTGAAGAATACTCACAAGTAGGGGAACCTCAGAAAGCGGAAAGGGCTTACGCGTGGAGCACAGCTATCGGTCTTCAGGCGGTAGATGGGTTAACTGTGTCGCAATATCTCAAAGATACTGCCCTAAGGAATATTGAGGGTGAAATCTCCATTGATGAAGCTCGTGAACTTATCAAGACTGAGCGTGAGCAATTTATCCAAAAGTGTACAAAAAGAGGCAAAAACACCTTGGAAAAGTGTAATTGCATCATTTAAATCCCAACGTCACACGCCGATAGTTGTACGAAAGCCAGTAACTTTGTTTCAAGGAGTCGGACAGGAAAGAAAGGTCAATAAGTTGCTTTGCCAAAGGATGTTCAGCAGCAAAGGAATCCATTTCCCGTTTTATCAATCGCTTAGGCAAGCCAATGCGTCGTCCAAATTCCTCAAAGTCTTTTCGGTCAACGGTTCTTGTGTCAGATAACTTCATTCCCTCCTTGAACAAGCCTTTGTCAAGGGCGAAGATCCGAGGCATACTCAGGTGGAGACTGGTGTTGATGAGGTCGTAGGCTGGAGCAAGGTGATACTCCCCATCGCCTCGATTGATGAGCGAGAAGTTCTTCAGGTGTGCATCGTCATTCAGAGTGAGATAGTTGAACACAACTATGCGGAAGAACTTCAGGATTTCGACAGGGGCAGCTTTGACGTATTTGCGGATGATGTCGGCACACTCCTCGTAGCTCAAATTGATATATTTGTAATCGCTGCCGCCATTGGCATTGGTCAGTCCTGCCAGCGAGGCGAAGTCCTCCTGGCTATACTTCTGCCCGTCTGGCCCGACATCGAAACGGCGGCAAAGATAGGCTGCTTCACCATCTTGAAAGAAACAAATACCATTGGCGGCAGTCTCAATGTGATAGACTTGTGAAGCAAGTTGCATCGTCAGGTGCTCATTGGCTGGGCAATACTTGCGGTCAAGCAAGGCATAGGATAATGGAACAGGCTTCAAGATGTACGTTCCACGCTCACCTTCGGCTGGCTTTACCAAATGCCCCTTATTATCCAGCACCAAACTCGCCTTGGGCTGTACGCCAGAGAGCGAAATGCGTCCCACATTCTTCAGATAAGCCTCGTTATCAGCACTATCATTGTTGGGACTGTCAAAACCTAATATAGGAGAAACCTCTTTCCCGTCGAACAATAGTTCCCGGGCTGCAGGAGAATATGAACTATAACCCTGCTGCAAAGTGGATGGACAAACATTGACCTCTGTCATATTCACATTGGTTTAATGGTTACGGCTCCAATGGTATCGTGCCCGGCTGTTGCCAGCATGATACCAAAATCATCGTTTTCGTCGATGTGATGCAGCATGGATTGTACTTGACGGTTGGAACCTTCAGACAACATATTGAAGAAGTAGGGAAAAAGGTGATTAGAGTGATATGCCTCTTTCCTGACAGGCATTGCCAAGCAAACAGGCTCGCCGTGGTAGTCCTTACCATAGGTGAACACATACTCCCTGGCATCGGTTTCTTGCAGGATGCCGGCCTCAATGTCGTGAACAAAAACCTTACACTGTCTCATAGTCAAGTAGCTTGATGTTAATGTCAATTTGCAGACCTAAAGTGTCCAGTATCGTGAGTAAGGTGGCGAGCTGAGGATTTCCCTCGCCTCGTTCAATCGCTACAACGGTATTAATAGCCACACTTGCCAAGTCGGCCAACGTTTGTTGGTTGATACCCAATTTCTTTCGCCTTTCTTTGATGGCAAATCCTATTTCTTGCTGTGTCATAATCTCAATGTATTGCGATTTTGGTGCAAAGATAAGCAATACTTTTCAAATAAAGATGCAAATTCGCAATAAAATGCGATTTCCGGACTCGATTTACTATCGGCATCCATGATAATTTGCAAAAATCACAATATGTTGCGATTTCTATTGTTTTCCCATCATCTTCTTTAGCATTTCTTTTAAGAGGGTGTGTCATAATTCAAATTATAGAAAATCAGAGGTGATCGAAGTATAACCCGACACATGTTGTGCATCTTCGAAGCACCCTTTTAATTCGCTGTCTTTCACCAAGCTGCGCACATCTTCGATGTTGCTTGCATGGTGTTAAAGAAATGGTCGCATCTTCGATGCGTCTGCGTTTTCAACGCTTTTTTGAATTATGACACACCCCGTTGGTTAATTTAACCCCAGTTTCTTGATGCGTGACCTGATGGCGCCCTTGTTTCGCTGCATCAATGTTGCGATTTCTGTTATGGTTAAGCCTTTGTCGATGTAGTCGCGAAGCTGGTTGTCGTTAGCTTCGGTCCAAGGGGCGTAGGCATTGGCATGCAGCTGTTTCTGCTGCTCCATGTAGGATGTCGGTTTGTCGGTCGATGCGATGGCAGGTGCTGCTTCGGGAAGCGGCAGCTCGTCTTGTTCTGTTGCATATTGTTTGATAACCTCAATAAACTCGGCACCGAAACTGTCGCGCTTGTGCTCGCCAATGCCAAAGACGTTGCCAAATGCAGCAAGGGTAGTGGGGCGTTCGATAGCCAACTGGTGTAAAGAGCGGTCTGACATGACAATGTATGCCGGCCACTGATGCCTGTAGGCAATACGTTTGCGCACCTCCTTTAGCTTTTTGAACAGTTCGGTGTTCTCAACTTTCCTTACCGGTGAATCGGGGTTGTCGATAGCTGCTTTTAGTTTCTTGCTTCGTGCCTTCACGCTAAAGTCCTCCCTGTTGATTACGGCTAACTGCACGTGGCGCTTGCCGTAGAGTACTTCCCGCCCCAGTTGTGTGATGTGTATATGGCGGTCTTCGTTGTAGGCAATCTCGATAAATCCCATCTGCAGCATCTGCAGCATGTAGTCGTGCCAGTCGCGATGTGGAACGTCGTGCCCGACGGCAAAGGTCTTTAGCAGGTTGTAGTGGTGTGCAGCGACATCGGCCGACATGTTGCCGCGAAGAATGTCGATGGCTGTTGTGAAACCAATGTTCTCTCGCGTTCGCATAATGGCCGAAAGTGCCTTCTGCACGATGATAGTGCCCTCAAAGGTTTGCGGTGGCGTGTGGCACACGTCGCAGTTGCCGCAGCCCTTGTCGCTCGTTTGGCCGAAATAGTTGAGCAGGATGCGGCGGCGGCACACTTGCGCCTCGGCATACTCCTGCATGCGTTGCAGCTTCTCGAGGTTAATCTGCTGTTGGCCGCTTTCGTCGGCAAACTTCCGCAAAGTGATGATATCGCCCAGGTTGTAGAAGAGAATAGTCTCGCAAGGCAGCCCGTCGCGTCCGCCGCGCCCAATCTCTTGGTAGAAACTCTCGATGCTTTTAGGCAGGTTGTAGTGCGCCACAAAGCGCACGTTGCTCTTGTCGATGCCCATTCCGAAGGCTATCGTGGCGCAGATGACCTGTAGGCGGTCGGCCACGAAGTCGTCCTGCACGCGGTCGCGCTCCGCGTTGGGCAGTCCTGCATGATATACGCCCGCAGCTATGCCTTCCTTCCTTAACTTCTCGGCCAGTTTTTCGGTGGTCTTTCGTGCCAGGCAGTAGATGATGCCACTCTCGCCATGATGCCGCCGGATGAGCTCCATGATTGAGCGCAGCTTCTCGCGTGCCGAATAGCCGCGCCTCACGTCGAGACTCAGGTTAGGGCGGTCGAATGAGCCGATAAACGTCTGGGCGTGCTCAATGTTGAGTTGTTTCAGGATGTCCTGTTTCGTAATCTTGTCGGCAGTAGCCGTCAGTGCCATGATAGGCACATGGGGAAACAGGTCGCGTAGCTGTCCCAACTGTGTGTATTCAGGTCTGAAGTCGTGTCCCCAGCTGGAGATGCAATGAGCCTCGTCGATGGCGAAAAGCGACACGTTGGCCTGCTGTAGCAGTTGCAATGTGCCGCCCACAAGTCGTTCCGGCGAGATGTAGAGCAGTTTCACCTTCCCCTCTAAGCAGCGGTTGATGATGTCTCGGTTCAAGCCCTCGTTGTTGCTGCTGTTCAGCGCCTCAGCGGCAATGCCGTTTGCCCGAAGTGCGCCCACTTGGTCCTTCATCAGCGATATTAGCGGCGAAACAACGACTGCCATGCCTTGCAGCATCAATGCCGAAATCTGGAAGCACAACGACTTGCCGCCTCCCGTGGGCATTAGCACCAGCGAGTCTCCGCCACCGATGGTGTGCCTGATAATTTCCTCCTGCATAGGGCGGAACGTATCATAGCCGAAATATGACTTCAGTAAGTGTCTTATGTTTTTAAGTTCCATACGCTATTCAATTTGTACCACTCCTCATTCTGGCACACTCTCGCTTGCCCCCTCTCATTTCGGTGGGAGCTTGTGGCGCGTTGACCTACTTCGGCGGGAGCTGCTAACACACTGATTTGCTGATGTGAATTTCATCAATCTCGCGTTGTCTTAGCCTTTTAGGCTTATGCCGGGTCCAAAATTACGCAATTTATCTTGAATAACCCTCGGCAGCGCAAATTATTTGCCATGTTGTGACTCGTTTAGTCATGCTCCAGCCGCTAATGTGTAGTAGGTGGATTTGCTGGTTAAATAATGTTAATCGGAAGATATTATCATGTTTTACAGCATGGTTTTATAACACAAACAGCGCGTTTTATGGCCTGAGTGACCGTAAAAATTGAGCCGAATTTCAGGCCGGTTATGCTGCGTTTTTTTAATTTTAGGGCAATGTAACTGTTCTGTAATCAGTGGCTTGACGGTGCTGTGCGGCACCGGTTACTCCGGCGGGTTGGAGGTGCCAGGGGCGGCCTCGTCGCATGAGGTTGTAATAGTAAGCCTGATTTTGCCAGTATTGAAAGTTTTGCTACATTTGCATCGAAAATAAAATAATTGATTGATTGAATCAAGCATTTAAGCGAAAGATTCGCATTAACTAAGGTAAAATCATTTAGTCTAAATTTCCCTATGCCATGGGCAGGACAATAGCATGAGAATGTAAAGGTTTTGTTACATGGTGATGTGTAGGCACACCGCATTACGACGGCGTGCCTACATTATTTTTTGCCTCACGGGTGGGTTTGTTGCATTTTTCGGCATAATTTATTACCTTTGTCGCCAATTAACACAAATGTCTATGAAACCGATATATAAACGAATTTTGCTCAAGTTGAGCGGTGAGTCGCTGGCAGCAGGCCAGGGCCATGGCATCGATCCTGAACGAGTTCACGACTATGCCACACAAATCAAGGAGATAGTTGACATGGGCGTGCAGGTTGCCATCGTGATAGGTGGCGGTAACATCTTCCGTGGACTGGCCGGAGCAGCTCGCGGAGTGGATCGCGTGAAGGGCGACCAGATGGGCATGCTTGCCACGGTTATTAATTCGCTGGCATTGTCGTCGGGCCTTGATGCTGTGGGTCAGCCATCGCAGGTGTTTACGGCAATTCCCATGGTGCCCATCGGTGAGCAGTACAGCAAGTGGCGTGCCATCGAGGCAATGAACCAAGGCAAGGTGGCTATAATGTCGTGCGGCACCGGCAACCCGTTTTTCACCACCGACACCGGCTCGGCACTGCGCGGCATCGAGGTGGAAGCCGATGTCATGCTCAAGGGAACGCGTGTGGATGGCATCTACACTGCCGATCCCGAGAAAGACTCGACAGCAACGCGGTTTGACCGCATCACCTATGACGAAATCTATCGTCGCAACCTCAAGGTGATGGACATGACGGCCACTATTATGTGCAAGGAGAATGGGTTGCCCATCCATGTGTTTAACATGGACGTGGTGGGCAACTTGCGCAAAGTGATGAGTGGCGAGCCCATTGGCACCGTCGTTACTGTGGAGTAACACTCGGTGAGGCCATGGTCGTGACGTGGCCGGCGCAAGTCATTGCGCTACGTGTGAAGTAATGCCTGAATAATGAGAAAAATAATCTTTTTTGAATTTACCGACAAGCATTGGCGGCGATGATGAGCTTTGAACGCTGGCAAATATTGGGTGAGGTGGCTGCACTGATAGTATTATCGGTGGTTTCGCTGCATCTTTTTTCGGCAGGTGATGCTATGTCAGTCACGTCGTCGCTGGCCGTAGCCTATGCAGTGCCGCGTGTGGTATATACCAGCCGCCGCTGGAGCAGCCACGCCGGCCGGCTGGTGCTGCTGGCGTTGGGGCTGCTGATGGTGGCCCTGGCAGTGCTCACGATATGGAACATAACCGTGAACCTTGGCCTGCCGCTGTCGGCCCCGCACCTGGAGAGTGACGACCGTGGCTACTACCGCTGGGCGCTGCATTACTACAATGGCAGTGTTCCGGCTCCAAACATTGCCTTCTTCGGTTTTCCGCTTCTCATGCTCATGACGTGGAAAGTGCTGGGCGTGAGCGTTGCGTGGCCGCTTGCCATGAATGTGATGCTCACGCTGCTCACGGTGGTGTTCACCGCCGCTCTCACGCGCCGCCTGCTTCATGGCAAGGTGGAGTGTAGCGACCGCTGGCTCGCAACCATGGGCTTGTGCCTGGCGTCAACGCTGATGTATTTCGTGTCGCAAGGCCTGCGAGTGCAGAAGGAGTCGATGGTGTATCTGGCAATGATGCTTGTGGGCTATGTGCTTGCCGGCATCAAGCGCGACGACCCGTCGTGGAAACGTGCAATGTGGAAAGACATAGCCTTGTGGACGGTAGGGTGCGTGATGCTGTCGCTGGGTCGCACCACCTATCTTTATTTTGTGATGATAGGCCTGGCAATCATGGCCTTGGCAAAGCACCGATATGCCGCCCGCAAAGTCTTGGTGCTGGCACTCATTGTGGCTGCGGCCTTTGTGGCGGGAAACCTTATGGCCCGCTATTCGGTTGACGGACACATGGGCATAATCAAGGGAGGCTATGTGATGCAGAAACAATTCATGGGTGGCGGTGTGCAGCAGCCCTACATCGACCTTGTGGGCAAGTATTTCTACTATCCTGTGTGGCACAGGTTGCTCATCTTGCCACTGGCTTGCTGTGTGCAATTTATCATACCGTTCCCATGGGTGTATGACAACCCCACCATCCTCAGTTTGCTGCCTCGCATGGCGTGGGGATGGTATGCCGTGGGCGGAATAACTCTGTTCTATTTCTTCTTCATGTCGTGGCGCCGCGGTATGAACATGGGTGCCTGGGCATGGTGGCCGGCAAGTGTGTTTATTATTATCGCCTATGTGGTGGCCGGCACGGTGAGCCGTTATATTCTCCCCGTTGAGCCGCTTGCAGTGCCCATAGCAGTGTTTGTCGTGGCCATGTTGCGCCAGGGCAGGATGCGTCGGCAGTTCATGTGGTGGTCGGTGGCCTATGTGGTGGTGATTGCAGTGACGCTGGTGCTTTGCTATCACATTCAGTTGTCGTATCTTGAAAATCTCGATTCCTATTATAAGTCGCTACTTCAGTCTTGAATCCGATGGAAGGTGAAATAATGAAAATAGACGTTGCAGCAGTGCTGCGTGAGCGTGTTCCGCAATATTACCGATGGATGCCGCGCTTTGTAGTGCGGTGGATTGAGCGCCTGATATGCCAGGACGAGCTTAATGCAATTCTGCAATCGATAGGGCACCAGACCGGAGTGGATGCAGCCCGGCAGGCTCTTTCTGACCTTGACATAACACTTCGTGTCGAAGGACTGGAGAATGTGCCCGCTGCCGGCCGGTATATTTTTGCCAGTAATCACCCGTTGGGCGGCCTCGACGGCATGGCACTAATCCAAGTGCTTGGCGACCATTATGGCGGTCACGTCCGGTTCCTGGTCAATGACCTGCTCATGGCTGTCAAGCCGCTGAACGACGTGTTCCTGCCGGTGAACAAATATGGCCGTCAGTCGCGCAGCCGCGTGAAAGATATTGAGGAAGCATACTCAGGCAGCGACCAGATGATCACTTTCCCAGCCGGGCTGTGCTCTCGCAAGGAGCGCGGTGGCGCAGTCCAGGACTTGCGGTGGAACAAGGCCATTGTCACCATGGCTGCTGCCTATGGCCGTGATGTGGTGCCGGTGTTTTTCGGTGGCCGCAACAGTGAGTGGTTCTACCGCCTGGCCCGCTGGCGCAAGAAGTTAGGCATCAAGTTCAATGCCGAAATGATACTGCTGCCTCGTGAGATGATAAAAAGCCGTGGAACGACGTTTAACATAGTCATTGGCAAGCCTGTGCCGTGCGAGAGCTTCGATGTGCACAATGCCGTGGCCGAGGCAGCGCGACTGCGCGACATGGTGTATGCCATGGGCAGAGAGTGAAGTGTGTGAGAGTATTAATGATTAAAGTCCTGATGAAAGGAATATGGAAACGATAATACCTCCGGTGGATGTAAGCCTTATTGAGCGTGAGCTGACGCCGTCCACCTTCCTGCGGACGACTAATAAGGCGGCAAACCGAATTCATGTGATTACAGCACATGAAGCGCCTAACGTAATGCGCGAGATAGGGCGCCTGCGTGAGATATCATTCCGTCAGGCCGGCGGTGGCACGGGTAAGGCATGCGACATCGATGAGTTTGACACGATGGACAAGCCCTGCCGCCAACTGCTGGTGTGGAACCCCGAGCGCCGTGAAATCATAGGGGCTTACCGCTATCTGTTGGGCTCGGAGATGCACATAGCCGACGGAGTGCCTCACATTGCCACTTCGCACATCTTCAAGTTCTCAGACTATTTTGTAACGCACGTTCTCCCCAGGTGCATTGAGCTGGGCCGCTCGTTTGTCAGGCCAGAGTATCAATCGACCCGTGTCGGAGTGAGGGCAATCTATGCCTTGGATAACCTGTGGGACGGCTTGGGCGCTCTCACCGTTGTGCATCCCGATGTGGAGTATCTGTTCGGAAAGATGACAATGTACACCACCTATCCTCGTGACTGCCGTAACCTGCTGCTCCATTTCCTGAATATCTATTTCAAAGACCCCGATGGCTGGGCACACCCCATGCATCCGCTACCCAATACGGCCCTTGCCGATGACTTGTCGGGTGACTTCTTTGTGGGTAGCGACTTCAAGGAAGACTATCGTCGCCTGAATGCCTATGTGCGTAATCACGGCATCAATATTCCGCCGCTTGTGAATGCCTACATGAACCTGTCGCCCACAATGCGCATCTTGGGCACCGCCGTGAACGATGCCTTCGGCAATGTGGAGGAGACCGGGCTAATCATCAAAATCGACGAGATTGCTCCCAACAAGCGTGACCGGCACATCGACACCTACGAGCGTGATGCTACACTAAACTGAAAAATGTTCGTTTGACAATAAAATATTCATTACAATGATTTCAAAATATCTACTCACACTTGTGGCCATGCTTCCCATAGCCCTTGCAGCACAGACGCAGCTCGACTGGGAAGCCGGCGTCACAGTCAATGCCGGCGGCGACGGCCAGCTGGCACCCTACTATATAGCTTCTAACCGAGGCGGAACCGTCACACAGCAGTATTCCACGCTGTTCAATGCAGGCATAAGCCATAAAATGGACACCACCACGCGGCTGAGCTGGGGTGCCGGAGTGGAATTGTGGGGCGGTTGGGCATCAAGTGCCACCTATGGGCTGCTACCACCGCCCGGAGGCGCTTCGGCGGCTATGCACGATGAGCATCCTGCCCGAGTGTGGATGCAACAGGCATGGCTTGAGGGCAAATATCGCGGCGTGTTTCTCACATTAGGAGCCAAGCACAGTGGCTCGCCGCTGCTTAACGACCGCCTCAGCAGCGGCGACCTCATCCATAGTGGCAATGCACGCCCCATGGTGGGAGCCAGTGCGGGATTTGTCAACTTCCAGTCGGTGCCGTTCACTCGTGGCTGGTTGCAAATCAGGGGTGAAGTGGGCTATTTCAAGCCCGCCGACAACAAGTGGCTTGAAAACCACTACAACTATTACAACCACCTGCTCACTACCGGCTGGTGGCTTAACTACAAGAATATCTACTTCCGCTCCAATCCCAATAAGCCCTTTGTGGTGACGCTAGGTCTGCAGGCGGCTTGCCAGTTTGGCGGCACAACCGTTACCTATAGTGGCGGAAATGAAATAGAAAGCGTTGAGCAGAAAGCCGATGCCGAGGCATTCTTCAAGTCGCTCATTCCCATGAGCGGCGGCACGCGCAAGGGCGACAAGGCATTCTTTGCCGGAAACCACTTGGGCTCGTGGGACCTTATGCTGTCCTACAGACTGCCTGTAGGCAGCAAGGTGAAAGCCTATTACCAGTCGCCCTGGGAAGACGGCTCCAGCCTGGGCAAGCGCAACGGCTTCGACGGGCTGTGGGGACTGGAATATGAGTCGGCCACCCCGAGCTGGCTCAGCGGTGCCGTGATAGAATATATCGACATGACCAACCAGTGCGGCCCCATTCACTGGGCACCGGCCGACCACGAGGGGACGACCCTGACGACTAAGGTTACCGGCATGGACGACTATTATAACAATTATGCCTACAATGGCTACCACAACCGTGGCATGTCGTTAGGCTCGCCCATGCTGCGCTCGCCGCTATACAATCAAGACGGTCACCTGCGCTTCGACCACAATGTGGTGCGCGGCGTGCATGCCGCCATAGCCGGACACATCACGCATGAGTGGCAATACCGCGCCATGGGCAGCTGGCGCAAGTCGTGGGGCTCAATGGTGCAACCCATCACTCCCGCCCTCACAGCCACATCGTTAATGGTTGAGGCCGTCTATAAACCGGCATCGGTTGCCGGCTTGCAATGTACGGCACAGCTTGCGCTCGACCGTGGCAAACTCTATGGCAACAATTTCGGTGCCCTGCTTGCAATCACTTATCATGGTAACTTCACACTTGGAAAACGATGAAAACAATAAAATACTTCCTGCTAATGGCGGTGGCACTGATAGCCGCCGCATCGTGCACACACAACGATGGCGACATCAACGGCTGGTATGGCACATGGCACATCGACAGAATTGAATCGGCCATTCATCCAAATACCAACTCCATACCCGAAGGCGTTGACTACTATGTGCAATTCCAGTCGTCGGTAATGTGCCTGCGCTACACCGATGTGCTACACGACGGTGGTGAGAGCTATGGCACATGGAGTGAAGAAAACGGAATGATGCGCATCGACTTCAATGGCAACTTCGATGTCGCAGGTCTCTTTCCGCAGAGGACAACGCTGGAAGTTGTGTCGCATGAGGGAAATAAAGCACAGCTGAGGTTCTCCACCTTAGACAATGTGGTTGACTATTATCTCACAAGACAGCCGTAGAGCATGGGTAGCGAAAAGAAAATCCTGATTACCGGTGCCGGTGGCTTCATAGGCGGCTATCTTGTGGCCGAAGCTCTTGAGCGGGGCTATGAGACGTGGGCTGCCGTGCGCAGCACCACAAGTCGTGAGTTTCTCACCGACGAACGCATCCACTTTATTGAGCTCGATTTTACCGACGAGCAGAAGCTCGCGGCCACATTGCGCACACATGTTGAGAAATGTGGCGCGTGGGACTATGTGGTGCACAACCTGGGAGCAACAAAGTGTACTAATTATCTTGATTTTGAGCGCATCAACTATGGTTACCTGCGAGCGCTGGTCGAGGCCTTGCGGGCTATCAATGCCATACCGCAAAACCTGGTGCTTATCAGCAGCCTGAGCGTGATGGGCATGGGTGATGACGTGGGCTACACGCCATTTAAGCCCACCGATATACCGCAGCCCAACACTCGCTATGGCACATCGAAGCTCAAGGCCGAGACCTACTTGCAGATGCAGCCCGACGTGCCCTTCACCATCTTGCGCCTCACGGGCGTCTATGGCCCGCATGAGCGCGATTACTTCCTGATGATGAAAAGCATCAAGCGCGGCTTTGACTTCAGCGTGGGTTTTCGCAAGCAGATGCTCACGTTCATCTATGTGAAGGACGTGGCGCGTGCTGTGATGGCTGCTATCGAACATGAGCCTAAGCGTAAAGCCTTCTTCATCAGCGAAGACATGGCCTACACCCAGCAGCAGTTCCGCGCATTGGTGTGTAATGAGCTGAAGAAGACTTTTGTGATTCCTGTTGCCTGCCCCATTTGGCTGGTGCGCGTGGTGTGCGCCGTGGCCGAGTGGTGGGGGAAGGTGACGTTGAAACCCAGCACGCTCAATGGCGACAAGTTCAACATTCTCAAGCAGCGCAACTGGCTGTGCGACACCACCGAGACAAAGGCTGAGTTGGGATTTACTGCACGCTACAGCCTGCCCGAAGGACTTCATGAGGCCATTGCCTGGTATCGCAAGGCTGGATGGCTGTAGGTTAAGTATCAAGTAATAAGTATCAAG
>DGVT01000004.1 GCA_002395965.1 Porphyromonadaceae bacterium UBA4277 | reverse complement strand
CTCGACTTCCTCGACACCATCAAGCTCAACCTCTTTGCCAGCGAGATACAGGTGTTTACTCCACGCGGCGACCTGATAGCACTGCCCAAAGACGCCAGCGTGCTCGACATGGCCTTCACACTGCACACCGAGATGGGCACACACTGCATTGCCGGCAAGGTGAACCACAAGCTCGTGCCGCTGTCGCACAAGCTGCACAGCGGCGACCAGGTGGAAGTGCTCACCTCACACTCGCAGAAGCCGTCGCCCGAGTGGGACAAATTCCTGGTCACGGCCAAGGGCAAGACACGACTGCGCGCCGCACTGCGGCACAACCGCCGCAACGTGATTAACAACGGCGAGCAACGACTGAGGAACTTCCTCATGGCCAACGGCATAGAAATGACACCCGATGTGCTCATGCGCATCATCAACAGCGAGCAAGCACAAAACAAAGACGACCTGTTCTACCTCATTGGCAACGACGAGATTGCCATGAGCGACCAGCTGCTGCGCTCAGTAAAGCCACAGCAAAGGAACTTCATCAACAAGCTGTGGCGCAACCCCTTTGCCTCGTCGAAAGACAAAGCCGACAAGCGCGACGACACCGAGCGACCTGCAGCACAGGCCATCAACACTAAAGAAGTGTATGAGCTCAAAACCGTGGACGGCGTGAGCAACTACAAGATAGCCACCTGCTGCCGACCCATTCCCGGCGACGACGTGGTGGGATTTGTCAACGATGCCAACGAAGTCATCGTCCACAAGCAGGATTGCAACAGAGCACAGCTCTACAAAAGCAGCTACGGCAGCCGCCTGGTGCAGACACGCTGGGCATCGTCGCGCGAGAAATTCCCGGCATCGATACACGTTGAGGGCATCGACCGACTGGGCATCTTGCAAGAGATTATCTATATCATCTCCACCAACATGGCCATCGACATGCGATCACTCAACATCAAGGCCCACGACGGCGTGTTCAGCTGCGACCTGGACGTGCTCATCGAAGACACAAACGTGATTACCAACCTGTGCAAACGCTTGAAGAAAGTGAAAGGCGTGAACACTGCCACACGAGGCAACTGACCCACGCACACAGCAGTTTATATACCGGCACTCAAATGACAAAGGAAAGCAAACATAACCTCAGCATCATTCTCATGCTCACCGTGGCCATCGTCATCATCTCGCTGGCATTGCCACGGCAAACCGGGCACCAGGCCATCACCTACGAGGTGAACAAGCCGTGGCTCTACCCCATGCTCACCGCTCCGTTCGACATTCCCAAGGAGCTTGACGAAGACACCAAAGCCCGCGTGAGAGATAGCGTGGAAACCAACTTCATCTACATCTACCGCCACGACGACGAAGTGGCCGCCACACAGCAGCAGGCACTGGCGCAAGCCCTGGCCTCGACGCCGGGCATCCCGCAGGCCACACGCTATCGCCTGCTGGCGGCAGTGAGCAGCATCTATGCCACCGGGCTGGTAGATAACGACACCTACGACGGCATCAAGGCCGGACGCATCAAGAACGTGCGCATTCTCGACGAAAACAGCGTTGCCGAAGTGGTAGATGCCACAGCAATGCTATCGGTGCGCGAAGCCTACGAGCAGCTCGACTCCACCATCACCCTGCCCGACGGACACGGCATCATGGGCGCCATAGGCGGAGAGAAATTCCTCACCCCAAACATCGTCATCGACAAGCAAGAGAACGACAAACTGCTCAACGACGCCCTCTCGACGGCACTCGCACCACGCGGCACCATCATGACCGGAGAAGCCATAATATTCACCGGAAACCTGGTAACACCCGAAAAATACACCTATCTCAAGACCTACGAGCAGATGCTGCAAGAACGCGAACAAATGCGCAGCGGACAGGGCTACACACTGATTGGCAAAGTGCTCATCGTCACCATACTGATGATTGTGCTATATGTGTTCATGAAGCTCATGCGACCGCGCATCTTCGCCCAGCTCAAGAGCATGACGTTTATCATCATCTTCATCACGGTCTTTATAGTGGCGGTGTTCATGGTGACAATGTTCAGAATCAACTACCTGTATCTCATCCCATTTGCCTTTGTGCCGATTATCATCACCACGTTTTTCGATGCACGCACGTCGTTCTTCATACACATGGTGGTGGTGCTCATCTGCTCGCTGGTGGCACGCGAGCAGGCCGAGTTCATCATCATGCAATTCCTGGCCGGCGGCATCGCCATCGTGTCGATGCAGGAAATCACCAAGCGCTCACAACTGGTGATGTGCGCACTGTTCATCTTCCTGGCCTACAGCGTTGCCTTCTCGGCACTGCATCTGGTGCGCGGCGGAAACATCACCAGCTTAGGGTGGCACTACTTTATGTACTTCGCAATCAACTGCGTGGTGCTCTCGTTTGCCTATTTCGGCATCTTCATCGTGGAAAAGATTTTCGGCTTCACATCCACCGTCACACTGGTGGAACTGAGCGACATCAATAACCGTGTGCTGAGAAACCTCTCGGAAAAATGCCCGGGCACCTTCCAGCATGTGCTGCAAGTGGCCAACATTGCCCAGGAAGCCGCACTGAAAATCGGGGCAAACGTCCAGCTGGTGCGTGCCGGAGCACTGTATCACGACATCGGCAAGACCGACAACCCGGCATTCTTCACCGAGAACCAGAGCGGAGTCAACCCGCACGACGCCCTCGAGCCCGAGCAAAGCGCACACATCATCATTGAGCATGTGAACAACGGACTGCGCATAGCCGAGAAAGCCCGGCTGCCGCAAGTGATCAAAGACCTCATTGCACAGCACCACGGCCACGGCATGACAAAGTATTTCTACAACAAGGCACGCGAGAAGAACCCCGATGTGGATCCGGCCAAATTCACCTACCCCGGGCCCAACCCGCAGACTAAGGAGGCCGCCATTCTCATGATGGCCGACTCATGTGAAGCCGCAGCCAAGAGCCTGAAAGAATACAACGAGCAGGCTATAGCAAGCCTCGTCGAGCGCATCATCAACGGCCAGATGAGCGACGGACTGCTACGCGAGTCGCCCATCAGCTTCAAGGATGTGGAAACCACCAAGCGAGTGTTTATCGAGCGCCTGTGCGCGTTCTACCACACTCGCATCAGCTACCCGGAGCCTGCCACCACCGAAACAAAGCCCGGCTGAGCACCGCACGGCGACTGCCACACAAGTTTTTTGCAACCCTAACCCTCACACAGCACACCACCCAACACACAGCACAGTGAACATTCGCAACATATATGACTCACGACGCATCTGGAAAACCGCACTCATCGTAGTGTCGGTGCTGCTGGTCACGGGCTTCATCTACATCTCTAACAGGCTCGTGAAAGACCTGGCAGTGCAGGAGCGAGAGCGCATGGAGATTTGGGCCAACGCCACCAAGGAACTGGCATCGCTGGGCAACGACCAGGTGGACGAAAACGGCAACACGATGCCGGTGGTACAGACCGACGTCGATTTCCTGCTATCGATTATCGAGGGAAACCACAGCATTCCCGTGATGCTTGTGGATGCCGAAGGAAACATCATGCTACACCGCAATTTCAGGCTACCAGAGCCGGTAGATAGCACCACGCTATACGACATCTCGCCGGCCAACCTCACATACCTGCAAAAGAAACTCGCCAAGATGCAGAAATCGCCCAACAAGATTGAGATTGTCATCGACGACGAGACCAAGCAATACCTCTACTACGACGACTCTATAACCCTTCGACGGCTGGCATGGTTCCCCTACATTCAGCTTGCCGTGATGCTCGTTTTCATCGGCATTGCCTATTTTGCACTCATCAGCGTCAAGCGCGCCGAGCAAAACCGCGTGTGGGTGGGACTATCGAAGGAAACCGCCCACCAGCTGGGCACACCCATCTCATCGCTCATGGCCTGGACACAGATGCTCGAGAGCATGGGCGTGGAAAAAGACGTGGTCGCCGACATGGACAAAGACGTGCACCGGCTGAGCGTGATTGCCGACAGATTTTCAAAAATCGGCTCTATGCCCGACAAGGAACTCACCTTTATCAACGAGGCCGTGCACGAGAGCTTGGAATACATGAGCACGCGCATCCCTAACCGCGTGAAACTGACCATCCACACCAGCGACGAGCACAACTGCGGCATCATGCTGTGCCAGCCGCTGTTTGAATGGGTGATGGAAAACCTCACTAAAAATGCCGTGGATGCCATGGGAGGCGAGGGAAACCTCGACATCAACGTCACACGCGACGACCGCATGGCTCTCATCACCGTCAAAGACACCGGAAAGGGCATTCCACGCAAGAATTTCAAGAATGTGTTCAACCCCGGCTTCACCACCAAGAAACGCGGCTGGGGACTGGGACTAACACTGGTGAAACGCATCATCGAGGAGTACCACAACGGTCGCATCTACGTCAAAGAAAGCGAGGTGGGACACGGCACCACATTTGCCATCGAGCTGCCCATCATCAACAATAACCTGTAACCTGCCACCACATCCTCTATAATCATGGACACTACAATCACCATGCTCGGCACAGGCAACGCAATGTGCACACGGTGCTACAACACCTGCTTCTACCTGCGCACTGCCGGCGGTGGCCTGCTGGTGGATGCCGGCGGGGGTAACGGCATCTTCAGGCAGCTGTATCGCGGCAAGGTGGCGATTGAAGAAATTCACCACATCTTTGTCACTCACTGCCACACCGACCACATCCTGGGCGTGATATGGCTCATACGCAAAATATCACCCATGATGTACAAGGGAAAATACCACGGCACGCTCACCATCTACGGCAACGACCTGGTTATTCAGGCCATCAACACCATGTGCCGGCTCATGGTGCCCGACAAGATTACAAGCGCCATTGGCAACACTATCATTTTGCAACAAGTGGACGACGGCCAGCACATCGACATTGCCTCGATGCCATTCACGTTTTTCGACATCGCCTCGACCAAGGCAAAGCAATATGGCTTCAGCACCGTCCTGCCCAACGGACAGAGCCTTGTGTGCCTGGGCGATGAGCCATTCCAGCCCTCGAGCGAGCGCTATGTGCGCGGCTGCGACTGGCTCATGTGCGAAGCATTCTGCCTGTATCGCGACCGACAGTTTTTCAACCCCTACGAGAAAAACCACAGCACGGCACTGGATGCCGGCCGCCTGGCGCAAGAGCTGGGAGTGAAACATCTGCTGCTCTACCACACCGAAGACCGAAACCTCACCACACGGCGCATCACCTACAGCGCCGAGGCAGCACAGCACTTCACCGGCACAATCCATGTGCCCGACGACCTTGAGACCGTCACCCTGTCGAGGTAGCATCGCGCCATGGTTGGCGATGCCACACCGCCACAGCCACATTATTTTGCCCCACTTTTTTGCCTCGATAAAAAAAACATGAGGGCGCGCCCTCCAGGACACACCCCCACATTGTGTTTTGTAGCTGTTACGCTATTTAGCCTTGATGGCTTCCATGATGCGGCTTTCGATTTCGTCGGCAAGCTCAGGATTGTCGGCCACCATCTGCTTGGCAGCATCACGGCCTTGCCCCAGTTTCGTGCCTTCGTAGGAGAACCACGAGCCGCTCTTCTTCACGATGCCATATTCCACACCCAGGTCGATGAGCTCGCCGGTGCGGCTGATGCCCTGTCCGAAGAGGATTTCAAACTCGGTTTTGCGGAATGGAGGCGCCACCTTGTTTTTCACCACCTTCACACGAGTGAGATTTCCCAGCACCTGCTCGCCATCCTTGATCTGAGCCACACGGCGAATGTCGAGTCGCACCGTCGAGTAGAACTTGAGTGCATTGCCACCGGTTGTGGTCTCGGGGTTGCCAAACATCACGCCAATCTTCTCGCGCAACTGATTAATGAAGATGCAGCAAGTGTTGGTCTTGCTGATTGTGGCAGTGAGCTTGCGCAACGCCTGCGACATGAGGCGTGCCTGGAGACCCACCTTGTTCTCGCCCATGTCGCCCTCGATTTCGGCTTTGGGAGTGAGGGCGGCCACACTGTCGATGACTATGATGTCGATAGCCGAGGAGCGTATCAGCTGGTCGGCAATCTCCAGGGCCTGCTCACCATTGTCGGGCTGAGAAATCCACAAGTTGTTAACGTCAACACCAAGTGCCTCGGCATAGAAGCGGTCGAAGGCATGCTCGGCATCGATGATGGCTGCTATGCCACCCATGCGCTGAGTCTCGGCTATGGCGTGAATAGCCAGTGTGGTCTTACCGCTCGACTCGGGACCGAAAATCTCGATGATGCGGCCACGCGGGTAACCGCCCACACCCAGGGCGGCATTAAGGCCGATCGAGCCGGTAGGTATCACCTCAACGTTCTCAATGTTCTCGTCGCCTAATTTCATGATTGAGCCGCGGCCAAACGACTTGTCGATTTTCTCCATTGCTATTTGCAGTGCCTTCAGCTTCTCGGCCGAAACCTCGGGACGTGCGGGCTGCTGAGCCTCGGGAGTCATGTTTTCTTCATTCATTGCTATATGGTATTTTATTCTATGTTCAGTAATTTGAGAATTTGCGTGGCATGGTCCTTGGTGTTGACCTTTTCAATAACGTGAGTGACCGTGCCGTTGCCGTCGATGATAAATGTGGTGCGCACAGTGCCCATATAGGTGCGACCGGCCATTTTCTTCTCACGCCACACCCCGAAGGCTTCCTGCAGCGTGTGGTCAACATCGGCAATGAGCGGGAACGGCAACTCATAGCGGGCTGCAAACTTCACGTGCGACGCGGCCGAGTCCTTGCTCACTCCTAATATTGCATACCCCGCCTGCTGAAGCCGCACATAACCATTGCTCAGGCTGCAGGCCTCGGCAGTGCAGCCGCTGGTGTTATCTTTGGGGTAGAAATATATTATCAGGCCTCGGCCGGCATAGTCCGACGCCTTGTGAAGGTGCCCATGCTGGTCCACACCCAAGGTCTCAGGTATTGATTGTCCTATTTTCATGAGATTATGCATTTGGTTAGTATAACATTACAAAGTTACGAATAAGCGAGTACAGAACAAAATGAAAAACAATGTTTTTTATTTTTTATGTCGAGAGATAGTAACTTAGGCGAAGCCAACGTTACGAATAAGCGAGCGAAAAGCCAAATTTATTTACGCTAAATCCGTTTTCATCAAGAAGCCCGATAGGGCTTGGAAGCGCTTAGGCAGGTAGTGGAGCAAAGCAGAACCCCTGCACTTTGAGGCACAGCCTCACCGTCATCAAATCTTACGGCAGCAAAAAAATTGCAGCGCGAAAAACAGCTACTACCACCGTTCACGCTGCAAAGTTAACACACATGTGTGCCAAAATCGCGCACACCACAGTTAAAAAACTTTTAGCTGCGATTTTTTATTGAGTGGGCTCCGCCGGCTGGCCGCTTGCGGCCATAGCTGCCGGTTGCTCCCCGGCCTGGCGCGGACGCCCAAGAAGTTCAAAATTATCTACATAGATTTCGGTAACGTAACGCTTGATTTGATTGCGGTCTTCCCACATGCGAGTGCGCAGGCGACCCTCGACATAGAGCTGAGTGCCCTTGCGAATATATCGCTCGGCCACCTCGGCACTGCGCCCCCACATCACAAGGTTATGCCACTCGGTGCGCTCAGGCACTTGCACGCCATTGGCATTAGTAAATGCACGCTCGGTAGTGGCCAGGGTGAATGATGCCACCGGCTGGTTTTGCGCTACATATCTCACATCGGGATCTTTGCCCACGTGTCCTAACAGAATAACTTTATTAACTGACATATTTTTATATTTTAGTTACGAGTTACGAGTGGCATACACCATTTTTCTGCTATTCGTTAAGTATTGCCAAGCATTGCTTGGTAGTTACGAGCCACGAGTGGCTAACGCCGGAGGCTCAGAACGTCTCCAGTCCCACACGCTCATGCAGGCCGAAAAGCAGGTTCATGTCGTGAACGGCCGTAGCAGCGCCGCCCTTGAGCAGGCCATCGATGGCAGCCGTTATAACCAGTTTGTTATCGATGCGCTCTAAGTGCATCAGGCACTTGTTTGTTCCCATCACATCGGCAGCAACCGGATCGGAATCTATAATATAGGTGAAATTATGGTCGTCGTAGTAGTTCTCATAAAGCTCTTCCAGCACATCTATGCCCGTGCTGCAGGCAAGCGACACCTTGGCAACGATAGCCGTCGTAGGCTTGGCTGCCGCTGCAAAACTCAACTTCACACTACTGCTGAAACTCGATTGCACGCCTCTTACCAGGCGCTCGATCTCTTGTACGCATTTCTCAGCATTGCCGGCCTCACGCCCGCCTTCTATGTCAACGTCAATGTCGCCGATCACCATCAGGTTCTTGGCCAAAGGCAGCACAGCCAGTTCCACCACATGCGCCACATCGCCGGGCACTGCCACACGATAGCAGCCGCGCACCATCAGCTTGCGGTTAATCTCCGACAAGCCATAGGTCAACCGGTCGTCAAGGTTATATGTACCAGTAAGATCAACCACCTTAGCACCTTGTGGCAGCTCCAAAACGTTAAGGGCGAAATTCTTTGGACGGCTCACAACAAACACGACATTAGCATCGTCGAACATCGGTGGACGCTCGTTCACTATCGAGAGGTGTGTGTCGCCGGTGAGCCACCGGTAATGCGTGTCAAGCTTGGTGCTCAGCACATCGTCATATACCCATAGCAGGGTAACGTCGGGATGAAAAACTAAAATCTTTATCAGTGCTGCAGCCACATCGCCTTGTGCGCCACAGATACCGGCTTTTATCATAGATTTCGATTAATGGTGTGGGAGTATTTTATTCAGTGCCGAGCGTGCTTGCTCGTGCGTGACTCCTTCACGCAGAATGGCAAACACAGTGTCGGCACCGGCAATGGTTCCTAAGAACTCATCCATATGACTCATGTCGATGTCATAGGCAAGGCCGGCAGCATAGCCGTTACGGGTCTTCATCACGGCAAAGTTGCCCGAGAACTCAAGCGAAGCGTAGCCCATGTGCTGACCGGCAACAGGTGTGCCCATCAGCAGCTTTGATTTCTGCAACTCGGTGGTGCCGGGGAAAATATACATATAGCCACCGTTATCGGCCGCAACTTTGGTGATTTTCAAGGCCTTGAGATCGCGCGACAACGTAGCCTGGGTAACTTCTATACCCTGCTCGATAAGCCGTTCAGCAAGCTCGCTTTGGCTACCGATACAATTTCCCTTCACCAACTCCACAATAAGCTGGAGCCTGTTTCTCTTGTTTTTCACTATAAAAAAGTTTAGTAATTAACAAAGTATATACAAGCCATTTCTTTATTGGTTCTATGAAAAACAACTTGAATACCACAATAAAACGCATGAAAAGCATTCTGCTTTCGTGCAAAATTAATAATAATATTCGACAAATGGAAAAATATCTATAATAAAATAAATCATCTATTATTATTGATAGTCGCCCGACTGCCGACAACAATAGCCACTGCCCATGCGAGTGCTATGAGCATGGCTAAGCCGCGGCAGGTGCCCGCACACACAGCATAGGACATACATTTTCAGCCTCAATGACACCCGAACGCTATCGCCCGGAAAAATTCGTGGGGCGGCTCCTGCCGGAACCGCCCCACGAGAGAATATTAATAGACTTGTTTTATTATTTTGTCTTGTTTGAGAGCTTGCGTGTCACAGCATAGGCCACCGGCGAAGCTACGAACAGCGAAGCGCAAGTACCGATGATGACACCAAGAATCATCGTGAAGATGAAGCCGCGAATGCTCTCGCCACCCAGGAAGAACATCACCAGCAGCACGAGCAGTGTGGTGATTGACGTCATCAACGTACGCGACAACGTGCTGCTCAATGCATTGTTGAATGTGATGTAGAGATCCTGCTTGGGGAAGAGCTTGCGATATTCACGCACACGGTCGAAGATCACCACGGTGTCGTTCACCTGATAACCGATTACCGTCAGGATTGCTGCAATGAATGTCTGATCCACCTCCATCGAGAACGGGAAGAAGCCGTGGAAGGTGTAGAAGCCAATCACGACAAATGTTGTGAAGGCCACAGCTGCCAGAGCACCCAGCGAGAATGCCACGTTGCGGAAACGCAGAAGGATGTAGAGGAACATTGCCATCAGCGAGAAGAACACAGCCCAGACAGCTTCACGAGTCATGTCGCTTGCGATGCTCGGTCCCACGACCTCGCTCGAGACGACACCGATTTTCTCGTTCGACACGCTGAAGTCGGCCTGGCTCATATTGCCTAACTCGCTCTTCAAGCCCGAGTAGAGCTTACCCATGATTTCATCGTCGATACCTTCCTCGGTGCTGTCGATCTTATAGTTGGTTGAGATGCGCACCTTGGTGTCGTTATCGATGGTGATAACCGATGTGTTGGCACCCTCAAACAGCGGAGCCAGCTGGCTCTCGAGTTGTGTAGTGGAAACTGCATGGTCAAATTGCACCACATAGTTGCGACCACCCGAGAAGTCGATACCGCGGCTCAGGCCACGCATTGCCAGCAGTGCAAGGAAGATGACGATGATCACACCAAGCGCAACCCAAGTCTTCTTGGCCATGCCCATGAAGTTAACCTTCACGTTCTCGAGCATGTGCTCGGTGAACTTGGTGGTAAAGGTCATGTTCTTGAATGTGCCCTTGTTGAGGAAGTATTCCATCACCAGGCGGGTAGCAAACACTGCTGTGAAGAACGAGCAGATGATACCCACAACCAGCGTCACGGCGAAGCCCTTAATGGGACCGCTACCGAGCAGGATGAGGATGATACCGGTGATGATGGTGGTGAGGTTAGAGTCGAAGATTGCCGAGAAGGCATTCTTGTAACCGTCGGCCACAGCGGCTTTCAGGCCCTTGCCGTTACGCAACTCTTCCTTGCAACGCTCAAAGATAAGCACATTAGCATCCACTGCCATACCCAGCGTCAGCACAATACCGGCGATACCGGGCAGGGTAAGCACGCTCTGGAACGAAGCCAGGATGCCGATAATGAAGAACAGGTTGAGAATAAGACCCAAGTTGGCGATATTGCCGGCATACACACCATAGGTGCACATCATGAAGATCACCAGCAGTATCAGAGCCACGATAAACGACTTGACTCCCTTGTTGATTGATTCCTGACCCAGCGACGGACCAATCACGCTCTCACTGGCCACATTCACACGTGCCACCATCTTACCCGACTCGAGCACGTTGGCAAGGTCGTTAGCCTCCTCCACAGTGAAGCGACCGCTAATCTGGCTGCTACCGCCGTCGATCTGGCTGTTAACGTTGGGGAACGAGTAAACCTGATCATCGAGCACGATAGCGATAGCCTTGCCGATGTTCTGGCCTGTGATGCGCGACCACTGACGTGCGCCCTCGCTATTCATGCGCATCGACACCACCTGACCCTGCAGGTTGTCAAACTCACTGCTGGCACGTGTCACCACATCGCCGGTGAGCACGGGCTTGCCCTGCACAGTGCGCAGTGCCACGAGCTGGAACACGTCCACGCCCTGCTGCTGTGCCTGAGGCTTCACAGTCCATGCGAGCTTGAGGTCGGCAGGCAGAGTAACCTGAGCAATGGGCGAATTGATAATTGCATTCACGGCGGCAGTATCATTAACCGACACATAACCCACCACGGGGCTGCCGGCGCCTTGGGCAGCCAGTGCCTGGAAGCCGGTAAGCTCGGCCAGCGTCTTGCCCTTGGGAGCTGCCTGTTTGGACTCGGCTTGCTTGGGCTCGGCCTGCTTAGTGCTGTCGGCAGCGGCTGTGCTGTCGGCAGGAGCAGTCTTAGCAGGAGCCTCAAGTCCGGCCTGGGCCTGAGTGTTGAGGGCGTTCAGGGCGCCTGCCACTTCGGCCACGGTGTAGGTCTGATAGAACTCCAGGTTAGCAGCACCTTGAAGCAGCTTGCGCACGCGCTCGGGCTCTTTAACACCGGGGAGCTCGAGCAGGATGCGACCTGTGCTCTGCAGCTTCTGGATGTTGGGGGCCACCACACCGAAACGGTCGATACGGTTGCGCAGCACTTTATAGGAATTATCAACCATGGCATCCACTTCGTCCTCGAGGTATTTTTGAACCTGAGAATCGCTTGCCGATGGATTTTCTTTTACCTTTTCAATATTACGGAATATTTGAGCCAGACTACCTTCGGGAGCGAGCTTCTTGTACTCACTGCAGAACGATGCTACAAAATTTTCCTGAGCTGCCTGGTTCTTCTCGACATTGGCAATGGCCTGATTAAACTTCTTGTCGGGGTTCTCACCCGAGAGGGCACGCAGGATGTCGGGAACCGAAATCTGCAGTGTCACGTTCATACCACCCTTCAAGTCAAGGCCAAGGCCCAGCTCCTTTTCACGCACCTGCTGGAATGTGTAATATCCCAGGTACACTTTCTCTTTACCGATTGAGTCAAGGTAATTGTTCAGCGCTGTGCGGTAGGTGTCGTTCGAAGTGTCGGGCGACTTAATTCCCGCAGCCTTGAGTGCCTTTTGCTCTGCAATTCCCTGATAGTGATTAGACACAAAGGTGAACGACAGATAAAATGCACAGATTAAAATCAGCGCGATTGTAATGACTCTGATAAAACCTTTAGTTTGCATTTGATAAGTTATTAATTTAGTATTTAATTGTTTTCAAAATAACATAACGACTTGAAAGAGTGCAAATTACCCTTCACATCTAAGGACGTTTTTCGCCCGAAAATGCATGGCAACTCGCACTGTCACAAGTTTTCAGCCTGCAAATATACGACAAAATCTTCAAGTGAGAAAATAAAATCTTAGCTTTTGAAATATTTTGTGGCTCAATTGTGGCTATTGCGGCCCAATTATCACTTTATTGTGGCTCAAGTGATTTATGGCCACACCCCCAAATTTTAGTGCTACCCTCACACCGATGTGCCGGCACACTAATCGAACAGCGTGGGCTGCTCGAGCAGCCTGAAGGTGAGGCGGTGATGCGGCGTGGTGCCGTGGGCGGCAATGGCAGCCCGATGCTCGCGCGTGGGGTAGCCCTTGTTCCGGTCCCAGCCATATTGCGGGAAGGCCTCGTGCAGGCCACACATGAGTTCGTCGCGATGAGTCTTTGCCAGAACCGATGCCGCAGCAATGCTCATCATCTTGGCATCGCCCTTGACGATGGTCGTGTAAGGGATGTCGTGGTAGGGCTTGAAGCGGTTACCGTCGATGAGCAGGGCGTCGGGCCTGAGCGAGAGGGCATCGATGGCACGGTGCATAGCCAGTATTGAGGCGGCGAGAATGTTGATGCGATCTATTTCCTGCGGCGACACCATGGCCACAGCCCAGGCCAGGGCCTCACGTTCGATGAAGGGGCGCAGCTTGTCGCGCTGGCGCTCAGTGAGCTGCTTGCTGTCGTTGAGCAAGTCGCTGGTGAAGTCGGGCGGCAGGATCACCGCAGCAGCCACAACAGGGCCTGCCAGGCATCCGCGTCCGGCCTCGTCGCAACCGGCCTCGGTGCGTCCTTCTATCAAACATCGCTGTAACACTGCTTGTTGCTGCTGGAGTTTGTCACATCACAGCTTGCGCTGGATGATATAGAGAAAAATTTGTTTGAAAGCCTCGATGGCTTCGCCGCCGGCAAAGTTGGCATCAAGCACCTCGACGGCTTGCTGCCGCAACAGCTCCATCTTCTGGTAGGCATAGTCGATGCCACCGGCCTGCTTTGCAAATTCCACAAGCGCGCTGATGTCGGCCTCGGTGAGCTGCTCTTTCTGCACCAAAGCCTGCATGGCCGCGTGCTGAGGCATGTCGGCACGCGTCAGGGCATAGATCAGCGGCAGTGTTATCTTTCCTTCCCGCAAATCGTTGCCCGTGGGCTTTCCCACTGCCGGGTCGTCGAAGTAGTCAAAGATGTCATCTTTAATCTGGAAGCAGACACCCATCTGCCGCGCATAGTAGCGCAAGGCATCGAGCTGATGCTGCGGTGCCCGGGTGGCATAGCCCCCCACCTCCACGCAGCTCTCGAAAAGCGATGCCGTCTTCTTGCTGATGATCGTGAGATAGGTCTGCTCGTCGATGCTGTGCGAGCGCGCGTTGTCGTACTGGTGAATCTCGCCCAGCGACAAGTCGCTGCCCATGTCGGCCAGTGCCTCGAGGATGCGGCTGTCGCCGGCCTTCACGGCACAACGCAGCGCACCGGTAACGAAAAAGTCGCCCACCAGCACGGCCACATGATTAGACCACACACTATTAATCGTTTCCACACCGCGGCGCTGTTGCGCGGCATCTATCACGTCGTCGTGAATGAGAGAGGCGTTGTGCAGCATCTCAATGGCAGCGCCGCCATAGAGCACGGCATCATTAATGCCGCCGAAGAGCTTGCCGCTGAGCAACACCAGCAACGGACGCAGCTGCTTGCCCTTAGTCAGCAAGTAGCGCGCAACGATGTTGTTCATCAGGTCGGTGTCGCTGTGAAGTGTCGTCTCAATAATGGCGTTCAGCTCATCCAGTTCATGAGCAACCGATGCTCTTATTTCCTCTATCCTTTTCATTCAGACTGCAAAATTAGTGCAAGGCGAGCGAAAAAACAAAGTTTACTTTGATTTTTCCGAGCCGAAGCCTAATTTCGAGGCAATAAGCGAGAAAAATCACGGTGAGAACTCACGTGGGCAAGCAAGCCAAATTGCATTAACACTTATATGTCGCCTGGTAAAAAGATAAAAACTTATTACGCCGGCAATAAAAAATTGCAATCTTGTAATAAAATGGAGTAACTTTGCGTCTAATATAAAGAGATGCAAGTTTCGCCGGTTGTGAATGTGCTATCGCCTTCTTCCTTCTGGCAAGGCATTGTGCAAGCAAACTTGCCCTCGGCGCGTCAACGCACAATAAACTTGAATTAAGCAAAAGCAAAAACCTATTAATATATGGAGAATTTTATCGAAATTAAGGATGTGTTAAAGCAGTACGACGGGCACCTGGCTCTCGACCACGTGGATTTGAGCGTGCCACAGGGCTGCATCTACGGGCTGCTTGGTCCCAATGGTGCCGGCAAGACGTCGCTAATTCGCATCATCAATCTTATCACCCGGCCCGACAGCGGCACGGTGTGCATCGACGGTCACCCCATCACCGAGGCCGATGTGGCAAGCATTGGCTACCTGCCCGAGGAGCGCGGGCTTTACAAGAAAATGAAGGTGGGTGACCAAATTGTGTATTTGGGCCGCTTGAAAGGCATGTCGAAAACCGATGCTCAAAACGAGATGCTACAGTGGCTGGAACGTTTCGACCTGATGGAGTGGCGCGAGAAGAAACTCGAAGCCTTGTCCAAGGGCATGCAACAGAAGGTGCAGTTCATTGCCACGGTGCTTCACCGCCCGCAGCTGCTCATCTTCGACGAGCCGTTCTCGGGCTTCGACCCGGTGAATGCCGACCAGCTAAAGGCCGAAATCCTGCGCTTGAACCGTGAGGGGGCTACCATCCTGTTCTCCACCCACAACATGGAGAGCGTGGAGGCCGTGTGCGAGCGCATCTCGCTCATCAATCACTCGCAGGTGGTGCTCGAAGGTCGTGTTGACGACATTCGCCAGGCCCACAAGAAGAACATCATCGAAGTTAATCTTCCCAATGATGCCACACTGCAGGCAGCCGAGCAACTTTTCACCATCCTGCCTAAGACCGAGACAGGACAATCCACACGCATCAGGCTCAACAGCGGAGTGCCCATGAGCGAAGCCATCACCTGGCTCAACGAGCACTACGACCTGCGGGGCTTCCACGAGGTGCTGCCGTCGATGCACGAAATCTTTGTTGACACGGTGAAAGGATAAAGCCTCACAACAATCACAGGAGAACCTTTGCAATGCTTAGGAAAAACTAAGGAACACTCAGGTTAACTTAGTAATGCTTAGGAAATCCTATAAAATCTATATTATACACATTAATTAGATAGACATGGAAAAACTGAAACTTATTATAGCACGCGAATACATGTCGATGATAGGCCGCAAGTCGTTTATCGTCATGACCATACTGATGCCTGTGCTCATGCTACTCATCATCGCCATCCCGATAGGCATAGGCTACTTGAACGAAGCCGGCAGCGAAGCCGAAAAGGTGGCCGTCGTCGATGAGACGGGCCGCTATGCCCCAGCCATTGCCGACACCGACCTGTTTCATTTCGTGCCACTGCGCGGCGACACCGTGGGCGACCCACGTGCCTTCTACGACAAGGCCAACGGCGACCTCGCGGCAATCATCGTCATCCCGCGCGACGTGGACAGCACCGCCCAGGTGACCATCTACAGCGAAAACACTGTGAACGTGTCGCTAAAGGGACATCTGGCACGCGCCTTGAGCGACACCATCACACAGGCACACATAGCAGCGTTAGGCGTGCCCAACCTGCAGCACATGATCGATGAGGCCAGCGTGGATGTTGACGTTAAGAGCGTGAAATGGGACGAAGACGGTAGCGAGACCGAGTCTTCGACCGAGATAGCCATGGTTATAGGCATGGTGCTCGCCATGCTCACCTATATGTTTGTGCTCATGTATGGAGCCATGATCATGAACGGCGTGATTGAGGAGAAGACCAACCGCATTGTCGAGGTGATAGTCTCGAGTTGCAAGCCTTTCGAGCTGATGATGGGCAAAATCATAGGCGTGGGGCTGGTAGGACTCACCCAGATTGCCATCTGGACCGTGCTCATGACAATCATTAGCATCGTAGCAGGGTCGGTGATGGGAGTGAACCTGATGTCAATGTCGCCGGGCGCCATGTCGCCCGACGCCATGGTTGCCATGAGCGAGGCCGAGTCAACCGACGTGCAGGCAATCTTCCAGGCACTGATGAGTGTGAACTACGGTCAGATATTCGCCTGCTTCGTGCTCTACTTCGTAGGGGGGTATCTGCTCTATGCCTCGTTGTTTGCAGGCTTCGGCTCGGCAGTTGACCAGGCCAACGATGCCTCGCAGTTCACAACGCCCATCATCCTTATTATGATTGTTGCGCTCTATGCCGGCATGGCATGCATGGAAAACCCCAATGGTCCCATGGCTGTGTGGTGCTCAATCATCCCATTCACTTCGCCCATTGTGATGATGGTGCGCCTGCCCTACGACGTGCCCTTCTGGCAACTGGCACTGAGCATCGTACTGCTGTATGCCACCGCCGCAGCCATGATTTGGATTGCCGCACGCATCTATCGCACCGGCATCCTGCTCTATGGCAAGAAGACCAGCTTCAAGGAGCTAATCCGCTGGATTAAATGACCTTCCCTGAACATGCAAGACAAATCCATTAGACGGGGTGTGTCATAATTCAAAAAAGCGTTGAAAACGCAGACGCATCGAAGATGCGACCATTTCTTTAACACCATGCAAGCAACATCGAAGATGTGCGCAGCTTGGTGAAAGACAGCGAATTAAAAGGGTGCTTCGAAGATGCACAACATGTGTCGGGTTATACTTCGATCACCTCTGATTTTCTA
>DGVT01000104.1 GCA_002395965.1 Porphyromonadaceae bacterium UBA4277 | reverse complement strand
GAAAAAGCCCCATACGAATATAACGGCGAGCAGTTCCTCATTGACGATGATGGCATCATTCCGCTCATGCCTAAGGACAGCATGTTCGCCGACAACGCCGCACACCGCTTCGAGGATTTCATCCGGCAGGTGTTCGGCGAGCCGTCGCAGGTCGCCAACCTCAACTTCATTGAGGCCGCCTTGGGCATGAAGCTGGAGCAGTATTTCATCAAGCAGTTCTGGAAAGACCACAAGAAGATGTATCAGAATCGCCCCATTTACTGGCTGTTCTCGTCCAAGAAAGGGGCTTTCCAGTGCATCGCCTACATGCACCGCATGGACAAGTACACCCCCGAAATCGTGCGACAGAAGTACCTGCTGCCGCACATGGATGACTTGCGCAAGCGCATCGACGAGCTTCAGCGGCGTGCCGCCGACCTCAACACGCAGGAGCGGCGCACACTCGACTCCCTGCAGAAGCAGCTCGACGAGTGCATGGAGTACCATGACCGCCTGCACCCGGTCGCCGACCGTCAGATTGACTTCGACCTCGACGACGGCGTGCTGGTCAACTACGCCAAGTTCGGCGACATTCTCGCGAAACTCAAATAACGCCTCACTATGGAAAAACTTTTCAAAACAGCTGTTTCATCAAACAGATACCACACCATTCAGTGCTCCTCGTTGGAGGACGCTGAATATGCCTTCACAATAACAGAAGATATATTTGACGATTTTCATAAAAGAGGTAAATTTGAATTGTCTCTTTATCATTTTGGTAAACAAGAAGATTTGTCACTGAATGGTTGGACTTTCGCCGCAGTAAATCAATGTGAATGGATTGACGCAAATCGTTTCAAGAGAACAATCGTTAACATCAAATGTATCGACCCTGATGGCCAATCGCATCTAATTGAAGTTTTGCAAAGCACACAGTTTTATTGGCAAAGCGCACCTGCATTATATATGAATGCTGTAATGGTTGCATGTCTATGTGCCAACAAAAAAGAAGCTGAGCAGGTAATTAAGCTTTTTGACACTTTTGATTTCCCTGAAATAGCAAAATATGGTTGGAATAATGAATTATACCGAATAGAATGCTTAAAAGCATTTGCATCTGCTATCAAAAAAAATGAGCAAAATGAAGATATACCACAGCACTACATCCGTTTTGCTAAAGATAAGTTCAACAGCATGTTCAAATACTTCAAAGAACACGTGACTGTAGAAAAAATCCTTTATTGGCTCGCTCCAAATTTGGCTGAATTCGAAGATTAATACCGAACCGACTCAATAATGATTTAAGACAAGATATATAGCTATTTAGACCGCAACCCGGGCTTGCACGTCCTATTCTTCTTCGACCCTAAAAATGAAAGAGGACGTACTCACCGCCAGGCAATGGCCAAAGAATTAAATAACGATGTGTCCCACATGAATCAAATAAGAACGCAAAATGGCTAGAAAAGCAGACATAGATAAGCTTATCAGCGATTTGAGAAGTATTCTCCTCAAATACAATGGCATACCATCTGTTAGCGTTGATAGACCTTCATATATGAAGGCTAATCGTATCATCAGATTATACTATGACAATCCCGAAGTACAAGAGTTAATATCGTTATTTAGCTTACATAATACACAACAGCATCGAAGTAGAGGTCGAAAGATTGAATTTCAGGAAGTCATATCATATCTAAGGGGAGTTTTTGAAAAATATAACGGCATTCCTTCACAAACAGTTGATAAAGCCGCTTATGCAAAATCCTCTCGTTTAATCAAATTGAACAAAGATGAACCTGAGATTATAGAACTAATGCAAGAATATGATGTTGATCTTCAAAATAAAGGACGTAATTATGAAGAACAATTATCAGAAATCACATCAATCCTCAAGAGTTTAGGTAGAATGCCTAAAGTTAAGGATGAGCCCGAGTTATATTATAAAGTGCGTTATGTACTTCAAACGTTTAAGGATAAAGAAGAAGTAATAAGATTAAAATTTGAATATGTGTATGGAAAAGACACTTATCCAATTAAAGGCACAAAATACCCTATTCGTCCTAAATCTTATTTCCCTTTTTTTGAGGATGATAAAGAATGGAAACGTTTAGTTTCATTGGAGTACATTGAGTATACGGTACGAAACTTTGGATTTATTCCAGTTCAAGACTCTGTTCCGATGTATCGATTCAGAAAGTACATAGACTCATGTAGTAAAACAATGTATTATAATGGTGTAGAAAGCATTAAGTCATTAAAAACGTGGTTACAGTCTTTATATGATTTGAATTGCAGGGATCCCTACATCTTGGGGTTGTTGAATTTCTTTGAGTTCTGCAAGGAAGAAACACAAGCCAAGGTTAGAGATATACTAATCGAAAACGGTTGTTGTTGCGCTGGTTACATATGGCGAAAACTATACCCAGGATCAACAATGCCTCTAAATTTATTTAATCAGTTCTATAGAAAATATATAGTTGTAGATGAGGATTTTTGGAAAATAAAGCCAGTTGGTCGTTTTATACGTAGTAATAACGAATTGTCGCCAATATATGTTCATTTCAAAGATAGTCACTTTTGTAATAAATCTTTGATAGCAAAAAGGGCTGAGCCATATAAGAATAGGGACTGGGAAGAACAACCTCCTCATACTCTTGAAGAATGGCAAGCATATGGGAATCTGCTTTTCTTTCGCAGAAATTACGGAGGTTTTCTCGACAACAATCAAATTAGTTGGAATCAATCAGTCGTAGATTATTCATTAAAGGAGGGTATTCCATATTTTAGATATTGGATAAAGTATTTCTATCTTGACTTTTTTGTTTTCCTATTAGAACATGATTCTCCATTAGATGAAATGATTAATGACGAATACACTAGTTATAAAATACGAGAAACTCTTAGTTTCTCATTCTCAGATTCTAGAGTTGAAGAATTGAAAATTAGAGCAATAGCTTTACTTGAAGAGAAGGGAATTGATTTTATGAACTTCCATTAGTGATAATTTAACATGGCTCTACAAGATAAAATATATAGCTATTTCGACCGCAACCCCGGTTTGCACGTCTTGTTCATCTTCGACCCTTCGGGCATGAAAGAAGATGAACTGGCTGCCGTGCAATGGCCAAAGAATTAGATAACAATGTGTAACACATGAATCAAATAAGAACGCACAATGGCTAGAAAAGCAGACATAGATAAGCTTATCAGTGACTTGAGAAGTATTCTCCTCAAATACAATGGCATCCCATCTAAAATGGTGGACGAGTCAGCGTATGCAAAAGCCAAACGTATAATAAAATTATACAATGATATACCAGATATTTCACAACTTATAACAGAGTATGGAATAAATCCACAAAATGGTGGAAGTCAAAAAAGTCGCCGAAGCAAAGAACAAATATCGGAAGTCAAGGCCATCCTTGAAGAGCTAGGTAGAATGCCTAAGTTTAAAGAAGAACCTACTTTATACTCTAAAGTACGTTATGTGCTTCAAACGTATAAAGATAACGATGAAGTTACAAAGCTTAGATATAAATATGTATTTGGCAAAGATATATTGCCAATTAAGGATACGAAATATCCAATTCGGCCAAGTTCTGAATATAAAGGTTCTGTAGTTTTAAATATAGAGAATCGGTGGAAGCGTATGGTTTCTATGGAATATATAGAATATACGGTGCGCAACTTTGGATTCATCCCTGTTCAGGAATCTGTTCCGATGATTAGATTCAAAAAGTACTTAGACTTATGTTCTGAAGCTTTGTACGACAAAGGTGTTGACAGCATTAAGTCATTACAAACATGGTTACAGTCTTTATATGATTTAAATTGCAGAGATCCCTTTATATTGGGGTTGTTGAATTTCTTTGAATTTTGCAAGCAAGAGACACAAGCCAAGGTGAGAGATTTGCTCATTGAGAACGGCTGTTGTTGCGCAGGTTACATATGGCGACAATTGTTTCCAGAATCAATAATGCCTATTGGCTTCTTCAATAATTTCTACAGAAAATATATATGCCAAGATAAGGATTTTATGGATATAAAACCTCTCGGTCGTTTTGTGATTAGCAACAATGAAATGTCGCCATTATATGTTCATTTTCGAGACAGTCATTTATGCAATAAAGAGTTGATATACAAAAGGGCTAGGCCTTATCAATATAGAGATTGGAACAATCAACCACCTCAATCTCTTGAAGAATGGCGAGCATATGGAAATCTTCTATTCTTCCGCAAAAATTACGATGGTTTCCTAGAAGACAATCAAATAAATTGGACTGATAGTGTAATAGATTATTCATTAAGAGAAGGCCATCCTTATTTTCAATATTGGCAGAATAAATATTTTTATCTTGATTTTTTCGTTTTTCTATTAGAAAACGATTACCCTCTAGATGAAATGCTTGAAGGTAAATATACTAATTATAGAATACAAGAATCCCTTATGTGTAGTTTTGATTCAAAATACTTTGATTCTAGAGTTGAAGGATTGAGACTTAAAGCAATAGCCTTACTTGAAGAAAAGGGAATTGATTTTATGGACTACAGATCAATGAAAAAAATATATGGCTCTACAAGATAAAATATATAGCTATTTTGACCGCAACCCGGGCTTGCACGTCCTATTCTTCTTCGACCCTACGGGCATGAAAGAAGAAGAGCTGGCTGACGTGCAATGGCGCGAGGGCTACCGCTTCCTCGCACCCCGTGGCGGCTGGTTCAGCATCAAGTACCTTATCGACCGCGACTGGGCGGCCGACAAGGTAATCCTATACTTTGCGCAGCTTTCGCCATTCAAGCTCAAGCAGGAGTTTCCGCTCATGGATCTGCTGCGGGCGAACATGGAGTACCATGACGAGGACTACGCCGCCTTCATGCAGCACTACAAGCTGAAGTCGGACTACGCGCCCTACGTCAGCAGCCATATCGCAGAGCTGCAGAGTGACAAGATGCTCGCCCTGCTGAAGCCTCACTTCGCCGACGGCTCGTTCAACACTGACCTGGCCAACCGCGCCTTTATCTCGCTCTATCTCGATAAGTCGCCCAAGCTGGTGCTTGACTGGCAGAACATCATCATACGGCTGATTCTGCTCGCCGACCCCGACGAGGAAGCAAAGCGTTCCACTTTCTATGGCCGACTTGCCAAGAACATGGACGCTTACCGCGCCATTGATGCGAAACTGGAGCGCATTTTCGGCTGCAAGCTGCTGCTCAACACCGAGGAACGGGTGAATGTCGTCGTGCAGAAATTGAAGTACAATTCCATCGTGCAGTCGCTACCGGTCAGCAAAGCCGACAACTATAAGCAGCTGCGCATCGAGGATCCGTTGGCACTCCAAGACATCAACTATATCATGGAGCAAGGCACTGCCGACACCAAGCGCGGCGACGCTTTCCGCCGTGTCTTGCGCACGCTCGCCGCCGACATTCACGAGCAGGAGATTGTCAATGTCTATGGCGTGGATGCCCCATATTGGACGGTAACGCCCAACATGGCATGGGCTATCCTGCAAGCCGTCATTGAAAACAAGCTCGATACAGACCCGCAACAGGCACTCGACCGTATGAGCGAACTGCTCATGAAATGCACCAATCAGGCTGCTATCGCCGAGGCCGTCGCGTTCTCCACTTTCACCGCCCAATACTACGAGGCGGCGAAAGCTGTCAAGTCGCCAAAGCTCAACACGCCCGACGAGTACGTCAGCCGTTACTGCTCCGAGTTCTACCTGCTAGACTACTATTACCGCAAAGCGGTGGGCAGCTATTATACGCTCGACAACACCGTGCCGATGTTCGCCTCTTTGGAACGAGCCAAAGACGCGCTCGACGCTCACTACCACAAGTTCGTCAATCGCATCAACTTTGAATGGATTGACTGCTTGAACGCCACCGGCGGCTTCGCTCGCGTGACGCTCCCTCGCCAGCAGGACTTCTTCGACAAGTACGTCAAGCCCATGTCGGTGAAGGTAGTGGTCATCATCAGCGACGCGCTGCGCTACGAGGTCGCAAAGCAGCTGGAGGAACGACTCACGCAGCTGCGTCACCCGACACGCTTTGAGGCCGTCCTCGCCATGCTGCCCACCGAGACGTGCTACTGCAAGAACGCGCTGCTGCCGCACGACACCCTGCACTTCGTCGAGGCGCAGAAGATGATGGTCGATGGCCAACTGCTCGTTGACACCGCCTCGCGCCAAAAGCAGCTCCAGCGGTATGTTCCTAACGCGGTGTGCAAGCAGTACAAGACCATCGCCGAGAACAGCCGTGACGAGAACCGCGAGATCTGCAAGCACGAGGTCGTGTATATCTATCACGACACCATCGACGAGTCCTCGCACGGCAACAAGCCCACAAAGGCTATCGCTGATAGCTGTGAGCGTGCCGTGGACGAGCTGGCAAGGCTTGTAAAGAGCTTGCACGGCTCATGGAACGCCACCCACGTTATCGTCACCAGCGACCACGGCTTCCTGTTCAATGACATCCGTTTCGAGGAAAAGGACAAACAGAAAGTCGACGAGGATGCAGCCGAGACAAAGTCTCGCTACTACATCACGTCATCGAAAGCCGACGTGACAAACATCACCAAGTTCCCGCTCAACGAGGTCAGCGCGTTTGACAACGCCGACCTGCAAGTCGCTGTGCCTGTCGGCACCAACCGCCTCTACAAAGAGGGCGGCGACTATGTGTTCTGTCACGGCGGCGCTGCTTTGCAGGAGATGATTGTGCCGGTCATCGTCAGCCACCGTCAGGACGATGAGCGCCGCGGCTCGGTCGAGGCAATGGTGCTTGAACCGAACCTGCGCATGACTTCAAGCCGTGTCAAGTTCACCGTCTTGCAGAAAGATGCCGTCGGCGGCGCAAACAAAGAGCGCAACATTCTGTGCGCCATCTTTGACGGCGACACCCAGGTTTCGCCCATGCTGCCCCTCACGCTCAACCGCGCCGAGGCAGCCCCCGACGCTCGCAAGTTCCCCGTCGAGCTGACGCTCAACAAGCCCACCACTGCCGGTGTGCTCGAACTGCGCATCTATGACGCGGACGACCTGATGAACCCCTACATCAAGAAATCAATCACTAATAATACGCTCATTCAAATGGACGACTTTTAAGCCGCCCATTGGCAACATTCGCTATATATGGATAATGAACTTAAAAATATCGTGCTGGACGCTTTTAGCGGTAAGGTGGTGCGCAAAGACCTCGCCTTTATCGTAAAGAGCAACCTGCCGGTGCCTACTTACGTGCTGGAGTACCTGCTCGGCCAGTATTGCGCCACCGATAACGAGGATGACATTCAAGCGGGGCTTGAAAAAGTCAAGTCCATCATTCAGAACAACTACGTCAACCGTGCCGATGCAGAGTCCGTCAAGGGCAAGATAAAACAGGCCGGCTCTTTCACCGTCATTGACAAGATCAACTGCTTGCTCAATGACAAGGCCGACCAGTTTGAGGCTTATTTCGCCAACATGGCACTGCAGCGCATACCAATCGGCTCGGACGTGGTGGAGCGCAACCCCAAGCTCCTTTCAGGCAACGGAGTTTGGTGCATCGTCAAAATCAACTACATCACCGGCGATGACATCAATATGCGCTGGGAAATCAGCAGCCTCAAGCCCATCCAAATCTCCAACGTGGACGTGCGCGATTACATCGAGCAGCGCAATAAATTCTCTACCGAGCAATGGCTCGATATGCTCATTCATACGGTCGGCCTGAATCCCGACCGCCTCAATCGCCGTGAGAAATTTATTGTACTCGCACGTCTGTTGCCCCATGTCGAGAACAACTTCAACTTCGTTGAGCTTGGCCCCAAAGGCACGGGAAAATCCCATGTCTTTGAGGAACTCTCGCCATACGGCGTGCTCGTCAGCGGTGGCGATGTCACCTCGGCTCGCCTGTTCTCGAAGATTTCGGGCAACAAGGAGATTATGGGTCTTGTCGGCTACTGGGACGTGGTGGCTTGGGACGAGTTCGAGCAACAGAAAGGTCGCAGCACCGACGCGGTGCTTATCGACACCATGCAGAACTACCTCGCCAACAAAGCCTTCAACCGTGGCAAAGCCACGCACGAAGCATCCGCTTCTATGGCTTTTGTCGGCAACACCAAGCACACCGTGCCGTTCATGCTCAAAAATTCGCACCTCTTTGAGTCAATACCCACGTCATTCATCAAAGGCGCGTTCCTCGACCGCATACACCTTTACAACCCCGGCTGGGAGGTGAAAATCCTCAAAAAGGATTCTTTCAGTAAAGGTTACGGCCTCATCACTGACTACATCGCCGCCGTGCTCCACGAGCTTCGCAGCATCGATTTCGCCGCCAAGATGAATGACTATGTGCAGTTCAGTGGCACGCTGTCGCAGCGCGACATCGACGGAATACGCAAGACGTTCTCGGGCTTCGTGAAATTGCTCTATCCCGATGGCAACTTCACCGACCAGGAAGCCCTCGAAATCATCGACTTTGCTGCCGAGAGCCGCCGCCGGGTAAAAGACCAGCTCTACATCGTGGACGAAACTTTCAAGGCGGAGCCTGCAAAGTTCGTCTACACGATTAACGCCACCGGCCAAAAGAAGCAGGTCGCCACCCTCGAATGTCTGGAAAACAACATCGAGGAGCCCGATTTCGGCGACGAGCCGGACACCCAGACCGTCCCCGACAGCCAAGGCACCGACCTGCCCGACGAGCAGCTGCCCTTCGACACGTCGAACGGCGCACCCGCTCACGACGCGCCGCGCCAAAAGCGCCAGCGCATCGCTCGCTTGGCCAACAAGACAGTGGACTTGCGCCTCAACCAAAAAGGTGTCTCCTACGGATCACTTTTTGGTGACTACCTGCGCACCGCCACCGAGATAAAGGTCATCGACCCGTTCATTCGCATGAACTATCAGATTGAGAACTTTGTGGATTTCATTCAGACCTGCCGCCAGTATTGTGCCAATACCGAGGGCTTGAAAATCCACCTCAGTACCAACAACGACGATGACGAGCGCATCGCCGAGATTATTGACACATTCAATGACCTTGTGGATGACCTCGCCGCCCTTGGAATCGAGTTCACCTACGATTTCAAGGCCGACCATGACCGCTCAATCGAGTTGAACAACGGCTGGCGCATCGTCCTCGGGCGTGGTCTCGACATCTTCGAGAAGTACAATCTTCTCTCGCTCGCCCACAGCCGCCAGGAAGACCGCCGCTGCAAAGAATGCTCCATCACCTTCATTGAATCCAACCAACCGAGCTGATGAATACGAACACACAACAATCGCCCGAGATCATCAAGGAGCGGGCGCAGGCCAATGATACCGCCATCAAGGACTTTGAGGCCATAAAGTCGAAAATTGCCTCAACGCTTGAACTGCGCAGAAAGAATTTGGCTGCCGTGGAGCATGAGGCTGACCGCTGCTGGGAAAATGTCAACGCCGACGATAGGTATTCCGTTTTTGAGCAGAGGATGTGGTCACTTGAAAAAGAGACTGTCCTTCTCCAGAAAATGCTCGACCAGGCGCAGTCAATTATTGACCATTATAAAACAAGGCTTGATTCATAACATCATATTTGGACCAAAATGGAATTCTCTGAGAAAAATAATCAGCTCACAATCATCATCGAAGATGATTATGAATGGCTGGAAATGTTTGACCGTAGCAGCAAATCGTCAAACATCATCGAGATAAGCATAAATAAAACCAATGTGGATTTCTTCTTCCCTAACAGGAAGTTCTATATCAACGATGATGACATTGAGCAGCGTCTGATAGACGACGCTAACCGCTTCGAGACAATCAGGCTTGTCGTCGCCGATGATGTCATGGACAAAAACGGCAAGGGCGTTTTTGAGGTCAACGGCTTCGACTTCGACCTAATCCAAGACCCCGACGAAGAAAGGTTTGCGCTCCCCAGGGAAATCGAGAACGGCGACTTCGCCGTCATCGCCTACATCGTCTCACCCGAACCATACTCAACACAAAACTGATGCCAGAACTCAACCACATATCAAACAACTCACAGACCCCGGCTGTTATTTACAAACCATCCGAGTTGCTTGCTATCATTTCCTCATATTTCGCCCAGCAGGAAGTCAACAAGCAGGTCATATACTTGCAGGGTATTTATCTGAAAAACCCGAAGCACAATCCAATGTGGCAAGCAAGATATGATACTCTCCGCGATGAAGTCAACCAATCTGAGATTACGCTTGTTATTCCACATCGGTTGAGCGATGACCTCAAAGATGGAAGTCTTGTAAGAGTCGGTGGCATGCTGGGCAGAAAGCTGACCAACGATGCCCGAATTCAAATTCAACTGCACGTCACTCGTATCGAGACCGTGCAGGAACAGGCCATCGACGAGAATGAGATAAAGCGGATGGAAATCCGACGGCTAAAAGCGCAGCGAGGCTTTCGCAACGTGGACGCGATTCTCGAGCAGTTGCTTTTTGCCGACCAAAGGCCAAAAGTCGCTCTGCTTTTCGCCACCACATCAATAACCATGTCGGACTTCAATGCCGGCATACAGGCAGCCAAAGCTGCCATTGATTTCGTCGAATTTAGAGCAAACTTCTCTAATTCTGCTGAACTCTGCCAAAAGCTCAACGCCATCGACAAGCAACAGTTTGACATAATCGCTCTTGTCCGAGGCGGTGGCGGTGGTATCGAGAATCTCGATGAGATTGACGTTCTGCAAACGGTAGCGAACCTCAATTCACCAATCATCGCGGCCATAGGTCATGTCGAAGAAAAACTCTTTATCAAGCAAATCGTTGATAAAGAGGCACCCACCCCTAACGGACTGGGGCAATTCTTCTCCGACATCGTTGAGCAGGTGAGCGAGAAGAAATCTCGCTCTCGCGCCGCGCTCACCGAGCAAATCAAAAAGCAGTTTCAGTCGCAGCTGGAGGCTAGTCAGAAACAAAACAAGGAGCTGCAAGAAAAACTCACTGCGCTCACCAAAGCGCAGGAAGTCGCCTCCAAGCAGCATAACGAGCAGGTTCTGACTGCGCAAAAGCAGAATAAGGAGCTGCAAGATAAGCTCGCTGCTATACAAAAAGCCAACACCGAGCAGCAGCAGAAACAGAACAAGGCGCAGACCGAATTGCAGGAGCAGATGAAGCAGCAGCAGAAAGCCGCTGATGAGCGTGCGAAAGAACTGACTGCAAGCATCCAAAAAATGCAGCAGTCAAATGGAGAACTCCAAAAATCTCTCGCACAACTCACTGCACAAAACACTCAGTCTGCTCGTGATTTAAACACTGCTCGCGAACAAGCTCGCACTCTTGAAAAAGAACTTCAAGAGCTCAAATCAAAATCTGGCGACTCAAATATAGGCGCAATTATTGCTGCTATCATTATTTCTGCTGTAATTACTGCCATTATTTGCTTGTCAGTATAAGATTCATTTTCTGAACATTTAAAATATTAATGGGTATGAATTATGAAATAATACAAAATGAGAGAGATGGCAAATATTATATTCGCAAAAGTGATTCATTCATAACTTCGATTGGATACGATGTTGTACTATGCGTTGTCAAAGAAAAATATGCTATAGTCGGACAGAAAGATAATCTAGACGACATAATAAGGTACGGACTAATAGATTTAAATGGACAAGTTATATTGAAATGCGAGTATAAATGTTTATATCCCCATAAAGAAGGCATATATTGTTCGTCAGAACTTTTTCCTCTCAATTTATACTTATACTCTGGGGTCTTCAAATGGCAAAACAAAGAAAAGGCAATATATAGCAAATTGCCATTTACTTTCACCAATCCTAGTAACGCCATATGCATTGACGACACCAAAGCAATAGAGACCCAAAGTGGAGATCTCGCACATCAAGTTTTTTTAATTAATCAAGAAGGGCAGGTAATAGAATCACACATTGATAAGCCTACTTGGCGCATAAAAGAAGATTTATTAAAAAAAGCATCATACCCGAAAAAATATGTGAAGATTGAAGTTTTGTCTACTAGCCTTGAAGAAAAATGGAAAAAATTAGATGAAATAGCTAAGAAAAGAATCATTGGACGAGACATTTTTTTCGATATTCATTTAACAGATTTTTTATATTTGCAAAATGTCAGAATTGACATTCGTGCCAATAAATTTCTATTAGTTTATACAGAAAAAACCATAGCTATTCTAAACGACTCTTTAAAGCTTATTTACTTTGACCCAATGGGATTTCATTATATTTTTCTAGATGAAATCTTTATCATAAATCAGAAACTGATACTGCATCCTAATGGTGAATTATACCCTATACAAATAACATTTGACGAAATCGATTATTATGATGATAATGGATATCTAAGATTTATCTCAAAAAATAAAATAGGATATTTAAACACCCAGGGGGTTGTTTTAGTTCCACCAATATTCCCTAGACAATTAAACACAAATTTTAGACAACCTATATGGGATGAGCAAGATCTAATGGGAGATTACTACTCTGATGCATTTGAAGATGACGCGGAGGCAACTTGGAATGTAGACTAATCTATTAATTATTCAAGCTCTCTGGTTAGTAACCAAACTAAATCAGGCAGCTAGTTAAAAAAGCCTTGATAAAGAATAGTTGCATCTTTATAAAAAGTAACAAACGATGAATTACCCACTAATATCAGAATATATTGAGGCCATTCGGGCTGCCGAGGTAAACCTAAAGCAGTTGGCACATCTACGGCCTGTGCTGGACGGCGACGGCAACCCGGTAATGAGCAGCGGCAACTTTTCTGTGGTGTTTAAGATGCGCAGCGAGCGTGACGGCAAGTGCTATGCGCTAAAGTGCTTCATCAAGGACCAACAAGCGCGAAACGAGAGCTATCGCCTCATCGCTGATGAGTTGGAGTTTGTCTCCAGCGACGTCCTTGTGCCCATCAAGTTCTATGACAAAGAGTTGTTTGTCGATACTACCGCATGCAGTGAAACCGAGTTCCCGGTTGTTGTTATGGACTGGGTGGAGGGCATCACGCTTGACAGATATGTGCGGCAGAACCTGCACGACCAATATGCGCTGCAGATGCTCAGCTACCAGTTCTGCCGCATGGCATCGTGGCTGATGAGCCAGCCGTTCGCCCATGGCGACCTCAAGCCCGACAACATCCTCGTCCGTGACGATGGCTCACTGGTGCTGGTCGACTACGACGGCATGTATGTCCCAGCCATGCAGAGCCAAAAGGCAAGAGATCTCGGCTCGCCCGACTACCGCCACCCAGCCCAAACAGAAGAAGAGTTCAACGAGCACATCGATGACTTCCCGCTCGCCGCAATCGCGATGCAACTCTGCGCCATTTCGCTAGAACCATCATTGCTGCCCGCAGGACAAGGCGACACCTTGTTGCTCACCGAGGCCGACCATCGCGACTTGACCAATAGCGACATCCATGCCCAACTTCACCCGCTGTTGAGCAACCCCGACTTTGAGCGACTCTACGCCCTCTACCACCTCGCCCATGCCCAACAAACCCTCAGCAACACTAATTTCCGCAACTTCCTAATCTCCAAGCCACAGAAAAATGCCGAGAAGCAAGATCTCTCCACCAAAGTATCTGATAAAGACCTGGAAAGCGGAGTATGGGATGAGTTTGGTGCCCTTTACAGCGCTGATGGGTCAAAGTTGTTGAAAGGTACAGATGTTGAGCACTATCACATCCGCCAAGGAACGAAGGTCATCTGCGATTCTGCGTTTGGGTGGGGGGACGAGATTATGGACTTGAATTCTATCACAATTCCTGAATCTGTCACACATATAGGTGACAGGGCATTCACGTCATGTAAAAAACTGATTTCAATTACCCTTCCAAAAAGTATTATACATCTTGGGGAAAACCCTTTTGAATCTAGCCGAATCAGTAGGATTAAATGTTATTCCCAACTTTTTGAGAGCGACGAAAATGCTTTATACACCAAAGGGAAAAAATCAATTATCTCATTTATAAATAAAGAAGTTACTCATTTTTCTATCCCAAAAACTGTTACTCACATATCTGATAGAGCATTCTCATGCTGCTATCGTTTATCTTCAATAGAAATACCGAACTCTGTAACTTTTATCGGCGATACAGTGTTCAACGATTGTTATCGCTTAAAATCCATTGTAATCCCAAAATCCGTAAGTCATATTGGAGAAAATCCATTCCTGGGAACGAATATTCAAAATATTAATTGTCAATCTACTAACTTTGAAGCAGACTATGATGGCTTGTACACAAGAGGTAAAAAATCTATCATAGCTTTCATCAACAATGAAGTCTCGCATTTCAGCATACCTGATTCTGTTACATCTATCGGCAAATCAGCATTTTACAGATGCTTTCGTTTGACTAATATCATTTTACCAAATTCTGTCACATATATTGGTGATAGGGCGTTCTGTAATTGCCGTTTGTTTTCCATTATAATGCCCGATTCCGTCACATATATCGGAAATAGTGCATTTCAAAACTGTCATCTTATTTCCGTCAAATTGCCCGACCAACTAAGAGTTATTGGAAATCACGCATTTCATGGTTGCAAAATGACAGCCATCAATATTCCTAATCTTGTAACATCTATAGGAGACGGCGCATTTAGCGATTGTAAGAGATTAACTTCCATCACAATTCCCAGTTCCGTCATTCATATAGGTGAAAATCCATTCTCGGGTTCTAATGTTCGCCACGTTCATTGCAAATCTTATTTCTTCGAAGCCGACAATGATGGCTTGTATACAAAAATGAAAAAATCTATCATTGCCTTTTTCAACAAAGAAGTCACTCACTTCAGCATACCTAATTCTGTCACATACATAGGGAATGATGCATTTAGTGAATTTGATAATTTAACTTCTATCACTATACCCAATTCCGTGAAATCCATCGGGAACTGGGCATTTTATGAATGCAAAAAATTAAATTCCATATCTATCCCCAATTCCGTTACTAGCATAGGCAAAGGAGCTCTTTGTAATTGCAGAAATTTAGAATCTATAACCATCCCAAATTCCGTCTCATTTATCGGCGAACGAGCTTTTTCAGGATGTGGAACTTTGACATCAATATGTATACCTAATTCTGTCACATACATAGCAGATTCAATGTTTTATGAGTGCTTTAGCTTAACCTCAATTATCATACCTAATTCCATTGTCCATATTGGTAACATGGCATTTAGAGCTTGCGATAGCCTAACCTCAGTAACGATTCCCGAAAGGGTAAGATCAATCGGTAATGGCGTGTTCACAGAGTGCGAAAATCTGACTTCTATCACAATACCTAAATCAACTGCTTATTTGGGAGCAAATCCTTTCCTAGGTAGTGGTGTTTGCTATATAATTAGCAAGTCGGTTTTTTTCGAAACTGATGATTTTTGCTTATACACAAAGGGAAAGAAAAAAATCATTGCATTCATCAACAAAGATGTTTCGCACTTTAGCATTCCTAATTCAGTTACATCCATAGGGAGTTATGCGTTTAATAGCTGCTCATTATTATCTATAACAATCCCCGATTCCACAACATTTATAGGTCAAGGTGCGTTTTGGGGGTGCGACTATTTGACCTCTGTCACTATTTCAGACTCCATTACATACATCGGCGACTATGCATTCCCTTCTCACAATAATTTGTCTTTAAAAATTCCGCGAGGTAGTCGTCAAAAATTTGTGAAAATGTTGCCTAGTGATTTACATCCTAAACTGATAGAACAGGATGAGATAAGAAATGTTGAGACACAACCACTGTTATCATTTGACAATACAACGAACGACCTCAAGTAAATTCTAAACAATACCAACCGCCCCGAGGGCGGTAGTTTGTTCATCGGTAAGGAGAGTCCACCGCGAGGTGGCTCTCCTTTGCTCTTCTGATTGCGTCGCTACACTTGCCGAAGAGACCCGATGTGTGATGCCATCATAACAATTTCATGGGTGAATATTGTCCATTAAACTCGCCGTACACTTTTTCCTGATGCAAAGTTACAACAAGGCGCTCGCTGCAAGGACAGGACAAGTTGCCTCGAAAATTTTCTTCAATTTTTTGCTCTGCGTTCAAAAAATGGCAAGCCCCGACAGGGAAGAAATTTTTCGGTCAATCCTTGCATGGCACGAGCGCTGTTCTTGTTGTTGATTCGCATCGTAAAAAGGTTATACGCGAGAACATGGACAATAATTATTCACTCATAAAATTTTACGTTATGACAGCATCTTTTAACACATCGGTTCTTTCTTCTTCGGCAAGCGCAGCGAAGCAAAATAAAAAAGGTTGCCGCTCCTCCAAGTCCAATAATTATCAAGTTGAGGTGGTTGATTTCGATGGCGATTTCTACGATTTCCAAGTTGAGGCAGCTAGTTTTTCCGAGGCTAGCGCAAAGGCTGAATCGGCCGCACACGATATGTGCCTCATCGTGAATTATCTGAATATTTATCTGAACAATTAACAATAAAGTCTAATCGGCCCAAAGGGGAGCGCACCGCTCCCCGAGGCCACAAAAATCACTACAATTATGGCAAATTTGATTTTAGCAAGCAAGCGAGAAGTTAAGAGCGGTAGCCAAATGTGGCACGTTTACCGCCTCAGTGAGAACACCAAGAGCGATGAATTTTTCTTCGCCCAGCCCATCAAGGCGTTACGCTATGCGTTTTTGCTCCGCAAGCGTAGCGGTGCAATCCTGCCCAAAGCCATTTACACAAAATT
>DGVT01000025.1:3198-4502 GCA_002395965.1 Porphyromonadaceae bacterium UBA4277 | reverse complement strand
TTGATTATCAATGCTTAATATATTCTCTGGCTGTAGCGGCCTGACGAGTGTCAACATCGGCAACTCAGTCACATCAATCGGCAGCTATGCATTTCACTCCTGCCTCGGCCTGACGAGCGTGACTATCCCCAACTCAGTCACTTCAATCGGCGAAATGGCCTTCTCTAGCTGCAGGGAGTTGGAGACTATAAAAGTAGAAAGTAATAACACCAAATATGATTCGCGCAGCAACTGCAATGCGATTATTGAGATGGCATCAAATACATTACACACCGGTTGTAAAAATACACTTATTCCAAACTCAGTTACAACAATCGGCAAATATGCGTTTTACGGCTGCACCGGCTTGACGGGCATCACCATTCCCAACTCAGTTACCACTATCTGCAATGGTGCCTTCGACTATTGCAGCGGCCTGACGAGCGTCACCATCCCAAATTCCGTAAAAATAATAGGCAATAGTGCATTCAGTAGCTGCGGCGGCCTAACGAGCGTCACCATCCCCAACTACGTTACTTCAATCGGCGACTACGCCTTCTATGACTGCAGCAGCCTTAAAAGGATTAATGCGTATCCCAACCCTGGGAAAGTTGGACTGGGAAGTAACGTTTTCTTTGAAGTTCCTAAAAACGGAACTCTGCATGTGCTGCCGCAGTATCTTGAGGTTTATCAGACTTCCGACCAATGGAAGAATTTTACTAACATCGTTGGCGACTTGAAAGAGGATGTGTGCGTTACCGGCGATGTGGATGGCAGTGCTATGGTGGATGTGGATGACGTGAACGCGATGATTAATCTCATCTTGCTCTATGACCAGTACAAGGACAAGTACCCCGGTAGTGCCGACCTTGACGGCAACGGTATGGTGGATGTTGACGACGTGAACGCCCTGATCAACATCATTCTTAGTAAGTAAACCGCTACATATACATACCGAAGAAAGTAGCATAAAGTGCTCGTTCTTCGAGGACCATACGTTAGATATCGCCCTTACCCCAGCATGATGCGAAGCGAATGCTGGGGTAAGGGCTGCTCTCAGCGTGTGTTCGTCGAAGACCGAACACCTTCATAGGCAGGACTTAGGATGAGCGGGGAGTTACTCATCAAGGTCATTATAGACTTTTGATACACAATCTTTTCCTGACTTCGGCACTTTTTTCTGCTATCAGATAGCTGCTACTGAATATCAGCAAGTTAGCACAAAAAAGATGGGTGACGCAGGGTGACGCAAGCTATATAATGCTTATCTTTCCTCTTCCGACACCCCGAATGTCGGAAGCCATGACGGAGACATGTCGGAGAGT
>DGVT01000025.1:0-3049 GCA_002395965.1 Porphyromonadaceae bacterium UBA4277 | reverse complement strand
CGGTGAGCCAACGCACCATCGAACGTGACTTATCCTCTTTACAGAAGAAAGGTGTTTTGAAACGTGAAGGCAAGGATAATAATGGTAAGTGGATTATAAATCTAAAGTAATAAATAATTTATCTGTTTCGACATTTTGAGAAGAATTCACGGTTGGTAGCACCTTGTCTTTTGTATTCTTATGTTGCTTATAGTCTAAAAGTCGGTGCTATCGGTGTGAAAATGCCGTGGGCTGGGGGGCCGGACAATTCTGGTAATATAATGCGGTGTGTGGGTCGCTTTATGTATCGGCAATTAGTGGCCGTTACCACATCAGGTCGCGGATTATGGCGTCACTCACCATGATACCGTCGGCAGTCAGGCTCATGCGATTGTCGGTTCTCATGAGCCGGCCGTTGTGCAGATGGGGACGGGCTTCTTGCATGAAGTGCTCTAAAGCCGGCTTGCCGAAGCTGCGTTCCATCTCGTCAAGGTCGATGCCGTGTGCCGTGCGCAGCCTCACCATCACCATTTCGTCATATTTTTCCTGCCATGTGAGCGACTCGGTTTCATAGCACGTCTCACCGCGTTCGATGGCAGTGATGTAGCCTCTGATGTCGGCCGGGTTGTAGCGGCGCACCATGCCGTCGAAGCTGTGAGCCGATGCTCCGAGTCCCAGATATGGCGTGCCGGCCCAGTACGATGAGTTGTGACGTGAATGCCGGTGCGGCAAAGCAAAGTTGGAGATCTCGTAATGCTCATAACCGGCGTTTTTTAGCACCTGTGTGAGCATGTCATACATTGAGATGCTGAGTTCTTCGGGTGCTTCCTGCACTTCACCGCGTTCGCGCTGTAGCCACAGTCGGGTGCCCGGCTCGTAGCTCAGCGCGTAGGCCGAGATGTGGTCGGGACGCAGCTTGACGGCTTGCATGAGCGATGCTTCCCACGATTGCAGCGTCTGCCCCGGCAGCCCGAAGATTAGGTCGATGCTCACGTTGGTGATGCCGGCTTGGCGCATGTCGTCCACAGCTTTTATGGCTTGCAATGCGGTGTGGCGACGGCCTATTGCTCTTAGTTCTGAGTCCACAAAACTTTGCACTCCCATGCTGATGCGGTTCACGCCCAGTTTGGCAAGGCCTTCGATATAGCGGGTGCTCACGTCGTCGGGATTGACCTCTACAGTAAATTCTTGAATGTTGCTTAAATCGAAGGTGTCGTTGAGCCGGTGTACAAGCCGTTGCATCTGTTCTAATGTGAGTTGCGATGGGGTGCCTCCGCCCACATAGGCGGTCAACACATTTTCGCCGTCGAGCTCTTGCTGTCGCAGTCTTCCCTCGGCTGCCACGGCGCTCACATATCGCTCCGGCAGCTCGCTTTCAAGCGTGGAATAGAAATCGCAGTAGGAGCAGCGGGTCTTGCAGAATGGTATGTGAACGTAGATGCCTGCCATAAGTGGGTGAGTAGATTGGTCGCAAAATTAAGAATAATTGCCCATTGTTGCAAATCGGTGCTAATTACGGCTGCAGCTTGTCGGCTTGGCAGCCAGTATCACAATGAGCGACACTATCAGTCCGTAGTACACCGCATCGCCCGGAAACTGACATAGCTTGGCCGTTAGCATAGTAGCCACTCCGGCAGGCATCGAGCGCAGCACGGCAGCACGGCCGAAGCGCCCCGGTAGCCATAGCGCGAAGCTCAGCGGGAAAAGAATGGCCACAGCACGCAGGCCTAACGAGAGGAAGCCCAGGTCGTTGATGAAGCTGCCGTGGAACACTGTGGTGCACCACACAGCAAGCAACAGCAGGCCCACAATAGAAAGTCGAGTGGAAAACAACGGAGAGGGAGTGCTCTTGACGGGCTTCAGCCTCTGAGGAATGTTGGAATACACGTCGCGCACGAGGATGGTAGCGGCGCCAAGTGCCAGTCCGCTTCCACAGCCCAGTATGTTGATGAGCAATGTGCCCAGCATGATGCCTCCCACCCAGTCGGGCAGGTGGTCAAGGATGAATGCGGGGAAGGCTTGAGCCGAGTTCTCAATAATGCCAATGCCTGCCGGCAACTTCTCTCCGGCCTGCTGCATGACAGCCCACTCGTCGGCAGTGACATAGTGGCCGCGCATGTATATTCCCACCATAGTGCAGGCAGCGCCGATGATTACGATGAAAAAAGCGCACAACAGCGCTCCGTTGCGGGCACAGCGCGTGCTGCGTCCCGACCAGATGCACTGTGCGTAGGTCTGGGTAGATACCACGCCCAGCACGAGTGATAGGCATCCGCCCAGGTCTTTCATTGCTCCGCGCGCCACCATGCTGCCGTAGCGGTGGTGTAGCGTCTCGGCACTGCCCAGCCCATTAAAATCAATCAGCGATGGTGACTGATATATGGCAGTGATTCCATGGCGCAAACCAGCATAGCCGCCGGCTATGTGCCACACTACGATTCCTGCTGCCACCGAGCTCACATAGAGCAAGATGAGCTTCACAATGCCTCCCACGCCGGCACTGCGAATGCCGCCGAACATCACAAGCATCATGATTAGCACGGCACCGCACACCGATGCCCACACTGTGGAAATGTGGAAAAAGCGACCTATCAGGGCCGACGAAGACAGCACCTGCGACATGATGCTGATAAAGATTCCCACCAGAAACAGCACCGAGCCCACGGTTTCGGCCTTGCGGCCATATTCGCGGCCTACAATCTCAAGCAGGGTGGTGCTGCCACTGCGTCGCAACGGACCGGCGTAGGCCAGTCCTAAGAGTGCCGCTCCTATTCCGGCGCCTATGGTAAACCACCACGCCGACATGCCATAGCTGAATGCCAGCTGGGCGGTTCCTATCGTTGACTGTCCGCCTGCCAGAGTGCCCAATAGTGCACCGCACACCATCCAACTGCCTGATGTGCCGCCTGTGATGAAACTATTAGCGTCTTTAACCTTACGTCCCGACCACCAGCTCACTACCAGTAGTAGGGCTACTGTGGCCAGTACACCTATTATATGTATAATCGAAATCATGTTTACCACTCCTCCTGAAAAAAACGTGCAAAGTTACGAATAAGCGAGTGGAGGA
>DGVT01000087.1 GCA_002395965.1 Porphyromonadaceae bacterium UBA4277 | reverse complement strand
TCGAAGACCCGACTTCGTGTTAAAGGCCATGCAAGAACCCCAGCGGGGTTCGCAGCTTGGTCACAGGATGTAGCGGGAAAGTGCCTCGAAGAGGAACTTTGTAGCACTATCTGAGCATGTTAGCTACTTTAGAAACTTAAATTAAGAATTATGAATAAGTCGCGATGCGATGAGCCTTGAAAGCCGAAGCACCGCTAATTTCGGGGCACGAGCCCCAAAATTAGTCATTATTTTTGGAGTCGTGGGCGTTAATCAGGATTTTTTGATTATATTTGCACCCGCACTATTAAAATCTCAATAATCATGTTTAAGAAAATAATGACATTAGGAATCACAGCAGCAGTGCTGACCTCGGCCGCGGGTCTGGTCACCAGCTGCAACGACAACGGTACCGGTAACAATGCGTTGCTCCAGGAGAGCACGTTGCCCTTTGGCGCGCCCGACTTCAGCAAGATCAAGGCTGCCGACTATCTACCTGCCTTTGAAGCAGCTATCAAGCAGAAGCGCGAAGAAATAGCCAAGATTGTCGAGAACAAAGACTCAGCCACATTCGAGAACACTATCGTTGCCTTTGACGAGGCCGGCAAGCAACTTGAGCGCGTGAGCCGCATCTTCTTTGCACTGGTCGAGGCCGACAAGACCCCCGAGATAGGCGAGACCGAAAAGAAAGTGATGCCCATGCTCACCGAGCTGGAAAACGAAATCTCGTTCAACAAGCCCCTGTTTGAACGCATCAAGCAAGTGTATGACAGGGAGTATAACAACCTGCAAGGTGAAGACAAGAAGCTCACCGAAGAAATCTACAAGGACTTCGTGCTCAATGGTGCGCTGCTCAACGAGCAGGACAGCAAGCGCATGAAGGAAATCAACATGAAGATTGCCGACTTGCAGCAGCAGTGGGGCGATGTGGTGCCCCAAGCCACCAACGATGCCGTGGTGTGGGTCGAGAAAAAAGAAGACCTGGCCGGACTGAGCGAGGCTGACCTGGCACAGTGTGCCAAGGATGCCGAGAGCTTAGGCAAGAAGGCTCCGTATGCCATAGTGATTGTCAACACCACTCAGCAGCCACTGCTTGCCAGCCTCGACAACCGCGAGCTGCGCAAGAAGGTGTTTGAGGCATCGGTGCATCGCGCCGACGGCACCGGCAAGCACAACTCCTATCCCATAGTGGTGCAAATTGCCAAACTGCGTGCCGAGCAAGCCGAGCTCATGGGCTATAAGAACTATGCTTCTTACTCGCTCGAAAAGACTATGGCCAAGACACCCGAGAATGTTTATGCCTTCCTGAAGAACCTTATCAGCCAATATACTCCCAAGGCCGATGCCGAGACCAAAGCCATCGAGGAATATGCCCGCAAGAGCATGGGGCCGGATTTCAAGCTCGAGCCTTACGACCGTTTCTACTATTCTGCAAAGATGAAGAAGGAGATGCTCAACATCTCGGACGACGAGGTGAAGCCCTACTTCAACATCGACAGCGTGCTCATCAACGGCGTTTTCTTTGCTGCCAATAAGGTGTATGGACTCACCTTCAAGGAGCGCACCGACATCCCGACCTATCACCCCGATATGCGCGTGTTTGAGGTGTTTGACAAAGACGGCAAGCAGAAGGCCCTGTTCTACTGCGACTACTTCCGCCGTCCCACCAAGCGCGGTGGTGCGTGGATGGATGCCTTTGCCGAGCAGTGCGGCTTGCGTGGCCAGATGCCTATTATTTATAATGTGTGCAACAATGCCAAGGCTCCCGAGGGACAGCCGTCGCTGCTCACCTGGGACGAGGTGACCACCATGTTCCACGAGTTTGGCCATGCGTTGCACGGCATTTTGTCAAACTGCAAGTATAACAAGCTGAGCGGCACTTCGGTGGCACGCGACTTTGTGGAGATGCCGTCGCAGTTCAACGAGTCGTTTGCATCGATTCCCGAGGTGTTTGACAACTATGCCCGCCACTACAAGACCGGCGAGCCTATGCCTGCCGAGCTCAAAGAGCGCATGCTCAAGTCCATCACCTTCCAGACGGCCTATGCCTTAGGCGAGAACTTAGCAGCCACCTGCGTTGACTTAGCATGGCACATGCTTGGCTCAAATGAGATTCCCACGGCCGACAAGGCTGCACAGTTTGAAGCCGATGCCTTGCGCAACGTCGGTCTGCTCAACGAGCAGATCCCGCCTCGCTACAGCACCAGCTACTTCAACCATGTGTGGGGTGGCGGCTATGCAGCCGGCTATTACAGCTACTTGTGGACCGAGGTCTTAGCAGTGAACATTGCCGACGTCTTTGCCAAGAAAGGCGCCCTGAAAGCCGAGACCGGACAGGAATTCAGCGACAAGGTGCTGAGCCGTGGCAACACAGACGACCTGATGAAGATGTTCACCGACTTCACCGGCATGCAGCAGCCCGACGCATCGAGCCTGCTCCGCGCCCGCGGCCTGTAATCGACAACTGCCGACCGCAGCTAACAGTGCCGCGTAGTATCGCGACGCGTGGTCGGTACTTGTAATGGTCTAAGCTCCAAAGTCTTGCAGCACAAGATTTTGGAGCTTACTCTGTTACAAAAACTTTAGTCAAAATGATGAATATCAACGTATTGCAGAACGAAACGGTGTTGAATGGAGCGAATATATGCTCACCTGATGCTCTACCACAACGGCACATCTTACGAAGTGCCGCACCTCAGTTTGTCGTCTGTCACACAGTGCGCACCAGTTCGCCGAACTGGCACGCACAATGTGTTTCGCACATCAGCAAGTCTCCCGACTTGCTATAATACTGAAAAAGTCAAAACGAGTTTTGGTTTTTCGCTCGCCTTGCACTAATGTTGAGTGCTGTCGCCCTCGAAATTAGGCGGCATTTCGGCAATGCAAAATTAAAAAAACGTTTTTCATTTAGTATTGCTCTCACCTTGCTAATTTCGCAAAGCCGCATTTTTCTTGGGGAATAATTTCGCGAAACCGCTTTTTTTCTTGGGGAATATGCTGTATGCCGCTAAAAGGCTGTGCGAGTATCGTCAAAATGGTGGAAACTGGCTGCCGGCGCAAACGCATTGATTTAGACAATCAGCTGAAAGCAAGTCGGGAGACTTGCTGTTGTGCGAAACACATTGTGCGTGCCTGTTCGAAGAACTGGTGCGCACTGTGTGAAAAGGCGTACTCAGTGTGACGGCACTTCGCAAGATGTGCCGTAGTGGTTGCAACATTGCCCTGGATTGATTATCTTTGCGGCAAAAAATATGCAACAATGAGTAAAG
>DGVT01000023.1 GCA_002395965.1 Porphyromonadaceae bacterium UBA4277 | reverse complement strand
ATGGCTTCTCCCTCGCGGTCTTCATCGCTTGCAAGCCACACGGTCTTTGCCTTGTCGGCAGCTGACTTGAGCGATTTTACCAGGTCGTGTTTGTCTTCAGGTATCTCATAGATGGGCTTGAAGCCATCGGCAACATCTATGCTAAAGTCTTTCTTGTGGAGATCGCGTATGTGGCCGTAGCTCGACATGACTTTATAGTCTTTTCCTAAGAATTTCTCAATAGTCTTGGCCTTGGCAGGCGACTCTACAATTACAAGATTTTCAGGCATATAAATACTGTTTTAATACGTTGTTGTGCGATAAACCTCTGCAGCCATGCACTGGGGCAAGCTGGCGCAGTGGTGCATTTTCACCTTATATATAAGGTCTCTCGAAATCGGCTGCAAAGGTAGTACAGAAATTTGAAACTACAAAATCGAGGCCACTTGAAAAAAGCCCCGAAATGACTATAAGCCCTCAACCTAAGGCAACGCCATGCGTGATAATCAGGAAGTTACGTTTCGCCCCGAAATGGCAAAAGCATATAATGCGACTTTTGCAAGATGACTCATTAATTGATTGCTTGGCGAAACAACCAACTATCGATTGTGAGAGGAATGGGGGTGGGTGTGTCATAATTCAGAAAAAGCGTTGAAAACGCAGGCGCATCGAAGATGCGACCATTTCTTTAACACCATGCAAGCAACATCGAAGATGTGCGCAGCTTGGTGAGAGACAGCGACTTAAAAGGTGCTTCGAAGATGCACTATATCAGTGACGTAATCTCAAAATTCAATCAAAGCCTTATGAAATAGAATTATGACACATCCCCGCTCTTTTACTATCTCCGAGAGTGTAGCAATAGTCGATAATGATGAAACACTGTTTTTTGCAGGTGAGCAAAAAAAAATTGCAAAAAAATTTGGTGGATAAAAAAATTGTATCTACTTTTGCAGTGTACTATTGTGGTAGTACACTATAAAGCAAATGCACATTAAAATATTATAGCTATGTTACACGTTGAAAACCTGAGTTTTAACTATCGCAAGCCAAGCCGCGAGCTGTTCAGCAACTTCTCGTTGGACATCAATGCCGGTGGCGTGTATGGCTTGTTGGGGCGAAACGGAGCCGGCAAAAGCACGCTCATAGCCCTGATGACCGGCCTGCTCACTCCCGATGCCGGACAAGTGACCTATAATGGCGACGACGTGCGCCGCCGACTGCCGCGCACGCTGAGCGACATCTACCTCGTGCCCGAAGAGTTCGACTTGCCGCAGCTCTCGCTCAAGCAGTTCGTCAAGCTGAACGCACCTTTCTACCCCAAGTTCAGCCACGACGACATGATGCGCTACCTTGACCTGTTTGAAATGGAAGCCGATGCACAACTCAAGTCGCTCTCGATGGGGCAGAAGAAGAAAGTGTTCATGAGTTTTGCTCTTGCCACCAACACCGGTTTGCTGCTCATGGACGAGCCCACCAACGGGCTCGACATCCCGGGCAAGAGCCAGTTCCGCAAGTTCATTGCCCAGGGCATGAGCGATGAGAAGGCTATTGTGATCAGCACCCACCAAGTGCGCGACATCGACTCCATCCTGGACCATGTGGTGATTATCGACGGCAGCCGCGTGCTGCTCAACACCGACCTTGGCCAAGTGGGCAGCCGTTTAGCCTTCCGCCCGCTGCGCGAGGGCGACAAGCCGCTGTATGTGCAGCAGAATGTGATGGGTGCTTTAGGCGTGGTGCCCAACGATGGCAGCGAGGAGGCCAACGTTGACCTTGAAATGCTCTTCAATGCCACCTTGCAGCAGCCCGAGGCCATCAACCGATTGTTTAACACCGAAAAATGAACGAAGTCATGAAAAATCAAGTATTCGACTGGAGCCGCTTTAAGCTGGCTCTGCGCAAAGAGGTAGTGGAAAACGGACGCCAGTTGCTGCTGGCACTGTTAGTGACCTATGGCACGCTCACCACGTTAATGATAATAGGTAACTGGATCACCGGTGGTGATCAAAGTGAGGAATTGCAGATCATGCGATATGTTCTGGTTCTTGCGGCCGCCGGCATCTCAATGAGCGCAATGGCATCACTCGCCTTCCGTGGCCTGATGACCAAGACCGGACGTGTCGAGTTGTTCACGTCGCCATCGTCGATGACCGAGAAATTTGCCGTCAATGTCGTGGTATATGTCTTAGGCTATCTGGTGGCATTTGTACTGGCCGTGCAACTTGCCGACCTCACCCGTGTGGCAGTGCTCTGGTTTGCCCGCAGTTCGTCGCTGACGGTGCCCGGACCCATCAATTTCTTGTGCACAATGCAAAAAGTGGCATTTAATCCTGAACTTACCAATCAGCCGCTCTTCACTGCTTCGCTCTACCTGAGCCTGCTGGCCAACGCCGGGATGTATCTATTAGGCAGTGTGCTGTGGCCGCGCATTTCGTTCCTGAAAACCTGTGCAGCTGCCTATGCGATCGAAACGGTAATTATGATTGTCGGGCTCATTGTGATTAACAGGATGGGAGGTTTCCAAGACTTTGGCATGTTTGTGATGGATAGCATCAAGAATGGCGGCTTTGCCATCTTCATGCTGGTGAATGTGCTAATTCAAGTAGTGCTCTACTGGGTGCTTGCGTGGGTAGTGTTCCGCCGCAAGGATGTGGTTTCGAGAGGTATGTTTCACTAATTAATTCAAGTTTCTAAAGTTATAAAATGTTGAAAATAGCAAGCAAAAGCGTCGAAGACGCTGGCGGGTCGAAGACCCGACTTTGTGTTAAAGACCATGCAAGAACCCCAGCGGGGTTCGCAGCTTGGTCGCAGGATGTCGCGGGAAAGTGCCTCGAAGAGGAACTTTGTAGCACTATCTGAGCATGTTAGCTACTTTAGAAACTTAAATAATAACAAACAGAGAGTTATGATAATCGTGAGTTTAATCGTGGCTGCAACCGCAGCAAGTGCCTCGGCCATAGCCATCATCAACAAGTGAACAAGTCATGAATTTCCAGGATAACAAAGCCATATATCTGCAGATTGCCGACCGCATAGGCGATGACATCTTGCGAGGCAGCCTGCAGGCCGACGGCAAGATACCCAGCGTGCGTGAGCTTGCAGCACAGGTCGAGGTCAATGCCAACACCGTGGCTCGCACCTACGACCACCTGCAGCACAACGGCATCATCTACACCAAGCGTGGGCTGGGCTACTTCGTCTCGCCCGAGGCACGCGACATTATCGTCAAGCAGCGCCGACAGCTGCTCATGCAAGGAGAGATGGACTACTTCATGAGCCAGCTGCGAGCAGTGGGCATCACACCCGACGAACTGCGAGAGCTGTATTCTGAATTCCTCAAGAAATAGCTCAGGACCTGAAGTGATTGAGTCCACTCGAAAAGTCATGAAAGCGACTTTTTCGAGTGGACTCAATTTTTTGTGTGTATAGTTTATAGTTTGGAGGACGATGCTGAACATGAAAAGTCATAATTTCAGCAAATAACAAGAATAAAATTCTTCTCTAAACACTAAACTTTAACCTCTAACCTTCAAGTTTATAAAGTTTTATAACTTTAGAAACTTGAATATTTTGCAGTTTCGGGCAAAAGCAGTAACTTTGCTTGATTATAACAAAGTGATATGGAATTTAGGACAACCATAAGAATGGCCGAAAATCACAGCACGCTGCATCACAGCGATGCCGTGGTGCTCATGGGGTCGTGTTTCAGCGACAACATTGGCGCCAAGATGCGCTCGGCCATGATGCGAGCGATGATAAATCCCTTTGGCACACTATACAACCCGCTCAGCATAGCTGCTGCTGTGCAGCGCCTGATCACGGGCGAGGCCATAGCCGGAAACACGCTCTTCTCGCACAACGGTGTGTGGAACAGCTATCAGTTTCACTCGCGATATTCATTGCCCGACAAGCAGGCTGCAATCGATGCGATGAATAGCCGCATCGCCCAGGGACAGGCTGCTCTCAAAACCTGTAGTGCCCTGATTATCACCCTGGGCACCGCCATGGTTTATCGCCTGCGTAGCACAGGGGAGGTGGTGGCCAACTGCCACAAGGTGCCGCAGCACGAGTTCACGCGGCAGATGGCCACGATGCAGCAAATGTCGCAGGCACTAATGCAGATCGTGACGTCGTTCCATAAGCTAAATCCCACTGCCAAGGTGATTTTCACCGTCAGCCCAATTCGCCACATTGCCGACGGACTGGATGTGAACTCGCTCAGCAAGGCCATGCTGCGCGTGGCAGTGAACGAGGTGATGCTCCGGCAGCCCGACGTGGTGGAGTATTTCCCGGCCTATGAGATAATGCTCGACGACCTGCGCGACTATCGCTTCTATGCCACCGACATGGTGCACCCTTCCGACCTTGCAATAGAATATATCTGGCAGGCGTTCCAAGCTACCTACTTCGACGACCGCTCGGCACAGGCCATAGCACGCTGCGAGCGAGTGAGCAAGCGGTTGCAGCACCGTCCCATGAGCTCATCGCGTGAGATTGTGGAACGCTTCAATGCCGACACGCAGGCCGTGCTGCGCAACCTGGTCAAGCAATATCCCTATCTCGAAGAAACAGTTACAAACCTTTAGTCACATTGCCACAACATGAAATACAGTATAGTTGAAATAGCCGAAGTGCTGCGCATCGACGAGTCGCGGCTGATTAACCCTGAAGCCATCGTGAGCCAGTTGCTCACCGACTCACGCTCGCTCACCTACCCGCAAGAGACGCTCTTCTTTGCCTTGCGCACAACCAATAACGACGGGCACCACTATGTGGCCACGCTCTACGAGCAAGGGGTGAGAAACTTTGTCGTAGATAACCTTAACGAGGTGCCCAAAGGATTAGTGGGAATGGCCAATTTCCTCGTTGTCGATGACACGCTCGAGGCCCTGCAAGACATCGCCGCCTATCATCGCCAGCGCTTCAACATTCCGGTGATAGGCATCACCGGCAGCCGTGGCAAGACCACCGTCAAGGAGTGGCTCTATCAGCTGCTAAAGGACGACTACCGCATTGTGCGCTCGCCACGCAGCTATAACTCGCAGATAGGCGTGCCGCTTTCGCTCTGGGACATCGAAGACGGCACCACGCTGGCTATCATCGAGGCTGGCATCTCAACCACCGGCGAGATGGCACGACTGCAAGCCATGATACGCCCCACCATAGGGGTGATTACCAATATAGGCTCGGAGCATGACGACGGCTTCGCTTCGATGACCGAGAAAGCTCAGGAAAAGGCTAAGATTTTGAGCAGCTGCGAGAGCATTGTCTATGGAGCCGACTATCACCTCGTGACCAAGACCATTGCACCGCTGCTCGAGGCCGATGTGGCACAAGAGCTGGCCTGGAGTGCCAAGGGGCAACCGGCTGCACTGCAAATCACTGCTGTGCAGCGCGAAGATAACCGCACGATCATCAGCTATACCTTCGACGGCGAGCAGGCCACGGTGGTTGTGCCGTTTGATGCCGACCGCGACGTGGAGAATGCCATCACATGCCTGGCGGTGCTGCTGATGATGAAAGTGCCCAAGGCGCATATCGAGGCACGCATGCGTGCGCTCACGCCCGTAGGCACACGCATCAATGTGATCGAAGGTGTGAACAACTGCACTATCATCCTCGACGGCTATTCGAGCGACTATAATTCACTCACACCGGCACTGAACTTCATGATGCGCAGGGCAGGGTCACACTCCGGCACGGTGATTTTGAGCGACCTAAAGCCCGAGACGTATTCGGGCGACGAGCTGTACATTCGCGTGAGCGAGTTGCTGCGAAGCAAAGGTGTGAAGCGACTCGTGGGCATCGGCAGCGACATGTGCCGCTATGCGTCATATTTTGCCCAGTTGCCATCGGCTCATTTCTATGCCGATACGCAACAGTTTGTGCAGGCATGGTCGCCGGGCGACTTCGACGATGAGACAATTCTGCTCAAGGGCTCGCCCGAATATGATTTCGATCAGATAATCGACATGCTCGAGGCTAAGCGCCACCAGACGGTCATGGAAGTTGACCTTAATGCACTGGCATTCAATTTCAAGTTCTTCAAGTCGCTGGTGAAGCCCACCACGCGCACCGTGGCCATGGTCAAGGCCAGTGGCTATGGAACGGGAAGCTATGAAGTGGCCAAGACACTGCAGGACCGCGGAGCCGACTATCTGGCTGTGGCCGTGCAGGACGAGGGCGTGGACCTGCGCAAGGCAGGCATCACAATGCCCATCATCGTGCTCAATCCCACTGTGGTCAACTATAAGGCAATGTTTGTGCACCGCCTTGAGCCCGAGGTGTATAGCTTTGAGGAGTTTCGGGCTCTGGTGCGTGAGGGACGCAAATATGGCGTGCACGACTTTCCCGTGCACATCAAGCTCGACACTGGCATGCACCGCCTGGGCTTCACACGCGAGATGCTGCCCGAGCTCGTAGAGCTGTTCCACGACCAAGACGTGCTGCGGCCAGTATCGGTATTCTCGCACCTGTCGGTGGCCGACGACCTTACGCAAGACGATTACACCCGCGAGCAGTTTGCCTGTTTCGACGAGTGCTCTTCGTTTCTGCAGGAGCATTTTCCTCATCACCTCCTGCGGCACATACTCAACACCGGCGGCATTGTGCGATTTCCAGAGTGGCAGTGCGACATGGTGCGCATTGGCATTGGCCTGTATGGCATCGCCACGGTGCCGGGCGAGCTCGAGAAGGCACTGCAGCCAGTGGCATCACTACACTCGGTGATAATCTCGATAAAGCAGTGGCCGGCAGGCACTACAATAGGCTACGGTAGGGCGGGAGTGCTCACACGCGACTCGCGCATCGCAACAGTCACCATAGGGTATGCCGACGGCTTCGACCGCCACTTCGGAGGCGGAAAGGTGAGCATGTGGGTCGCCGGAAAGCTATGTCCCACTGTGGGAAACGTGTGCATGGACGCAGTGATGATCGACGTTACCGACGTCGATTGCAAGCCAGGCGACCAGGTCGAAATTTTCGGCCCGCATGTGCCCATCGAGCAGCTAAGCCGTGCTCGCGACACCATACCCTATGAAATCCTAACAAGCATTTCACCTCGTGTCAAGCGAGTCTATTACCGCGAATAATAATTCATTCAAGTTCATAAAGTAATTCAAGTTCCTAAAGTAACGTGAGTTCGACGAAATTTATATCAGTAAATCAGCGCGTTAGCAGCTCCCCCTCTAAGTTAGAGGGGGCTGGGGGGAGTGTGGTTCACGCAAAGGGCGGCATTACACACTCCTCCGGCCCGACTTTGTGTTAAAGGCCGTGCAAGAACCCCGGCGGGGTTCGCAGCTTGGTCACAGCATGTCGCGGGAAAGTGCCTCGAAGAGGAACTTTGTAGCACTATCTGAGCAAATTAGCTACTTTAGAAACTTAAATTAACTAAGAAAATTCATAACCCTATTATAGCAAAGTCTATGATAAAGAAACTATTAACTCTGGCTATCATCTTGCTTCACATTCAAGGGCAGGCTGCCGACATTTTGAGTGGCGGCTTTTGTTACGACATCATTGCCCCGGGTGAGGTGGCTGTCGTTCCTGCCCTCGAAGGCATCGAGAACACCTATGAAGGGACGGTGATTATCCCCGAGACTGTCTATCACGACGGCCTCACCTATCATGTCACCGCCATTGCCCACGAGGCCTTTGCAGGCTCAGGGGTCACGCAGGTGCAGATTCCTAACACGGTGATGACCATTGGCGACCGAGCTTTTGCCGGATGTGGGCTCTTGCAGAGCATTACACTGCCGCTATATGTGCAGCACTTGGGGCGGGCAATGCTTGCCGCAACGGCAATCAAGAGCATTGTCATTCCCGAGGGCGTAGAGGTGCTGAGTCCCGACACTTTCTATGAGTGCGTGAAATTGCACACCGTCTATTTACCCTCAACGCTGCTCACAATAGCCGACGGCGCATTTGAAGACTGCTTCAACCTGTTTGAAATTTACTCGGCTGCGCAGGTGCCGCCTGTTGTCGAGGGCGATGCCAATTTCCTGGCCGTGAGTGGCGTGGATGTCGTCGTCGAAAACAACAAAGTGGCCGCAGCCTATGCCGCCGACAGCATTTGGGGTAATACCGACACTTTCTCGCTATGGGCTAACGACGACATAAACCTCGATCGCCCCACGCTCGACATAGAGCGCGAGGCCGGAGGACGGTCGCGGGTCACACTTGGTGAGAATGCGGCATTCAGCATCTATGGCCCCGACGGCTATCTGCTGGCTGTCACGGCCGCCGACAATTACTATTTGCCCACGCCACCGGTCGATACAGAATATGCCATAGCGGCAACCAATCTCATCCGTGAGAGCGAAGACATGCTGCCGTGCACCCTCACTCCCGAAGTGACCACTGCTGTTGAAGAGGTGCCTGAGTGGGCACGCCGACCCGAAATCGTGGCTCATGCAGGTGCTATTCACATCAGTGGCGACCGAAACGGAACATGGACCATGGTGTGCGACATCTATGGCCACATCTATTACCGTCACCCAACACTCGAATGCTTCATCGACAATCTGCCTCAGGGGCAGGTCTATGTTGTGGTCGTGGGCGACGTGGTGGAAAAAGTAGCACTTTAGCAATTAGAAATCTTCATGACCTATGACCGACGACGATGTGCGATGGATGAAGCTGGCCTTAGACGAGGCTCACAAGGCTCTTGAACGCGACGAAGTGCCCATAGGCGCCGTGGTGGTGAGCCGCGGCCGCATTGTGGCACGCGGACACAACCTCACCGAGACGCTAACCGATGTCACTGCGCATGCCGAGATGCAAGCAATCACGGCTGCTGCCGGGACGTTAGGAGGAAAATATCTTACCGACTGCACACTCTACGTCACTGTTGAGCCGTGCCTGATGTGCACAGGGGCGCTGGCATGGAGCCAAATCTCAAGAGTCGTCTTTGGTGCCAGCGACGACAAGCGAGGCTACCACTCGTTCTGCTCATCGCCGTTCCACCCCAAGACGGTGGTCGAGGGAGGGATAATGGCCGAGGAGTGCGCGCAGCTGATGAAAGACTTTTTTAAGAATAAACGATAATGAAAATGCAAGCTAAACACTTCGTCTTAATTGTAACGTTGCTGTGCACCCTAATCCCTGCAGCTGTGCAGGCACAGCACCCATGTTGCGACCACAAGCCGCAGGCCGACACCGTGAAGGTAGCCTCGGCCAAGATGGCCCGCGACATTACCACCGTGGTCATCGTGCCTGAGCAGTATTTCAAATGCGACCTTCAAGACGTGCGCTACCCGGTGGTGTATCTGCTGCACGGAGCATCGGGCGACTACAGCAACTGGCCGCGTAAGGCACGGCTCGACGACATGGCAAGCCGATACTCGGTGATTATTGTTTGCCCCGACGGACAAGACAGCTGGTACTTTGACTCACCCATCGACCCGGGTTTCCAGTTCGAAACCTTTATCAGCAGCGAGCTGGTGAGCTATGTCGATAGTCACTATCGCACCATCGCCGACCGTGAGATGCGAGCCATCACGGGGCTGAGCATGGGTGGCCACGGGGCACTGTGGAACGCCTGGAGACACCCCGACGTGTTCGGCTCATGCGGCAGTATGAGTGGCGGGGTGGACATCGTGCCGTTTACCGACCGCTGGCACATCAAGGCGCGTCTGGGTGCCTACGAAGACAATCCCGAAGTGTGGAAGTCGCACTCGGTAATCAATCTTGTGCCCACACTACAGAACGGGCGCCAGAACATTATCATCGACGACGGCATCGACGATTTCTTTTTAGAAGTGAACACAAACTTGCACGAGGCCTTGGCCCGGAAGAAAATAGACCACGACTTCACAATCAGGCCGGGAAACCATTCCTGGACCTACTGGGTGAACTCACTTGACTATCACATGCTCTTCTTCAGCAAGGCATTCGACAAAGCCCGCAACTAATTAATCTATATCTAACATGAAACAAAATCCTACCCATCAACATCACGTTGCCGGCACGATGCTTACCGTGGCGGCTGCTATGTGCCTGACCATAGTGCTCAGCGCCCTGACCTCATCGTGCGGAACAGCTACCCGCCTGCACCGTGAGGCGTATGCCGACTATCTGCACGCACTCGCCGAGTCGCAGAAGCCATCGCCCGACAAGGTTTCGCACACGCTAATGCCCATTAGCGACGACAATCACCAGCTCGAATGGCGCACTGTCGATGACACTAAGATGGTGCTCGTGTGCAAGTTTATCGACACTAAGTCGATACCCATCTGGACCCACCCCGACACATTCAGAATTAAGGCTAAGAACGGCTACTGGGTGTCGCTGCCGGCCGACTGGAAGCGCCGGGCCGACCAGTTTGTGGGATTAGACTCGGCTGCGGCATGCGACCGTATGGTGCAGATGCTCGGACTGTGGCCGGAGTGCGACTACTCGATGGTGGTGCTCTTCTATGCCGACGTGAGCCGAATGTTCCGACCGGCCTACGACCCCACGATGAGCACTACCGGGAGTCCGGCAGAGTTCCCGCAATGGGCCGACGAGAGCTACACAGTGGGGGAGACAAACTTCCGCGACTGGTTCGCGCGACAGCAGACGACGGCCTATAGCGGTAAGGGAGCATGCCCATGGGGGCAATTAGGCTACTCCTACGACTGGCATCGTGGAGCACCTACGCAAGGACTATCGGAATACATCGTTACCAACAACACGCTTGTGCGCGTCAAGACTTGCCAGAGTGCATGGAAGTTTATACAGAGCTTAACGGCGCAGCATTAGTCAACCGCAGGTTAGCTTTCTAACTGAAAGGCATACTTGACCACGAAGTATATTCCCGAGCCTAATAAGTAGAAGGCAACCTGAAACACAAAACTCACCACCATTGCAAGTGCACCTTTTTTGATGGTCTTCCACCAGTTGAAGCCATAAAGCTGCTTGAAATCAATCAGTGCCACGATAACGATGATGATGCTCGGCAGTGCAAAGTCCTCGTCGGTGCGCACTTGCAGGGTCATGAGCATGTAAAGTATTGAGAGCACTTGCAGCTGCGAGGTCATGAGCACCTGGCCGAAGAATTGCTCGGTAAAGGCAAGACGGCCCATGCGAGGCGACTTGCGGAAGAAACAGTACATGCCTATCGTGAGGAAGAATTGAGTGATCAGCAGCGAGAGCGGTTTGTTGGTCTTGTCAATGTTGTCAACAAAGGTGCTGAAGCCTGCCACGCTGTTAAACACAGCGCCCTTAACCTTGTTTAATTCGGCTTGTTCTTCGGCGCTTAAATCTTCGTCGGCATCTTTAGTGCGGCTCGACGACGTGCTGTCAGGGTTAATGGCGGCTTTTGTAATTTCGTGCGATACGATCGCCCCCGACAGCATGGTTGTGTCGGCCTGAACGCTGGCTACGCTGTCGGTGCTGCTCACCTGTGCATTACTGTCGCCTTTGATTGCGCTCACCGTGCCGGGAAGCACATGCGCAATGAGCATGGCTGTGGCAGTGAGGATGAATAGCATTTTGAACGGCGGGAAGTATGGCTGCCGGTGTCCGTGCAAGTAGTCGGCTATCATGTAACCCGGCCTGAACAGCAAGTGGAAGATGGCGCGAGGCATGCTTCGCGAACCCATGCCCCACACGTCGAGTGCACCCTGGGTGGTGGTCTTGGCGTTAAGACGCTTCACGCTTGCAGGCTGACCGCACCGGGGGCAGAAGTCGCCAGTGTATTTGTGCGAGCAGTTAAGGCAGATGTGCCGATGATTGCTCATGGGCTTTACAGGGGCGGGAGTGAGCTGCCAACGGCGGAATTGTTTCAATTTTGAATTGATGCTTTGGAATATGCTTCTTATCTTGCTTGCCATAGCTCGAGTCGTATTTCTTGCCAAATAAATCACAAAATTAATAACTGAACGGCAAAAAAGCAAATTTTTGGCCTGCTCACGCCCGAAGAACACAACTTTGACTCTTCAGCTTAGGAATACAACGTAATGGCTGCCGCGTAATGGCTGCCGCGAGACTTTTTTAGCATAATCGTTGCAAAAGTCGTAGAAAAATCAGATATTTGCATCCGATAATTAATGTTTGAGTGGACTCGAAACTTGAATTAATTTTTACTTCAAGTTTCTAAAGTAGATAAAATGTTGAAAATAGCAAGCAAAAGCGTCGAAGACGCTGGCGGGTCGAAGACCCGACTTTGTGTGAAAGACCATGCAAGAACCCCAGCGG
>DGVT01000103.1 GCA_002395965.1 Porphyromonadaceae bacterium UBA4277 | reverse complement strand
ATAACTGAATTATGACACACCCTCCAGCATACCGTCTCCGCAACCTCGCTGGAGGCGAGCACATATACGGGCTGACCCGAGCCCCGCTCGTTACAGGGGTTTCGCTGCGCTTAGAGGGGGCAAGGGGGAGTGTGTCAGCTTCAAGAGTTAGGGGGGGCAAGCAAAGGGCGGCATTGCACGGTAACCTCGACTTCCACTGTGATTTGCTCGGTCGAGGTCTAAATCTTTTGTGAAATACTTGCATAAATCAAGAGTTTTGACGAAATTTGCATTTAAGCTGCGCATATCGCTGATTATGATTAATCTTATAATTCGCTGCAAAATTGCTAAAAAATCAACGAAATGTGCAACTTTTTTAATAATAAATTATTAATGTGTTAATTTGCTAATTGTTAGATTTATGACAAACTATGTGTTTTTTGCCGATGGCTTTGAGGAAATAGAAGCCTTAACTACAGTAGATGTGTTGCGTCGTGCCGGCATGGACGTGTGCACTGTGTCGATTAACGATGGCCTTGCCGTTACTGGTGCCCATAATGTTACAATTAATGCCGATGTGCATCTTGATAATGTCGCCCTTGCCGATGCCCAATGGCTGATATTACCCGGTGGAATGCCCGGAGCCACCAACTTGCGCCAGTGTGGGCCATTGTGCGATATGCTCAAGCGTCACCACTCGGCCGGGCGGCCCATTGCCGCCATTTGTGCCTCGCCCACGGTAGTGCTTGCCACCCTCGGCCTGCTTAACGGCCGCAAGGCGACGTGCTACCCTTCGATGGAAAACTTTGACTGTGGCGTGAGCTGGGCTGATGATATGGTGGTTGTGGATGGCAACATCGTGACCGGACGCGGCCCTGCTGCAGCTACCGAGTTTGCGCTCACTATCGTTTCGCTCTCGCAAGGCGAGAATGTGCGCGACGAAGTGGCTGCCGGCATGCTGCTGTAACGACACAAAAAATGGGGCAACGCATCTCACGATGAACTACCCCACACATTGAATCAACTTCAGTTAGAGTGTTATGTTGCAAAATTACATAATATTTGGGAATTCAATAGCATTTTGCTATCTTTTTTTAGCAAATAATGTCAAATAACGTAATTTTGGTTTGAAACCTACTTGAAGAAATAGGTTGCTGAAATATTCCAGCATCTATTTTTGGCGATGTTTTCGTCGAGGAGCCTTGTTCGCAGTGTCTCACCGATGCTGAAACTGTAAGAGCAATTAATCTGCCATCGACGGCATATTTCGGCGCCAATACCCATGTGCATCAGCACGCTGACCGTTTTATACTGATTATGTTGCTCCAAATTTTTCCCGACTAAGAACGAAAAAGTGGGACCTGCAAATATTATGGGCATGATTTTGTTTTCGATGCCTCCCAGCTTGTGGTACTTGAATTTGAGGTTGACCGGGACATCTATGTAATGCATGCGGCACACTTCGTTGCCTAAGCCTTGCGAATACCACACCATGTGGTCGCCATAGTGAATTTTGCTGCAGCGCAAACTATAGAGTAGTGATGCATCAAGTGCAAATCCAACGCCGGCAATATTTATCTCACCGGTGACGCCGGCCATAGGGCCAAAGCCGCGGCTGGTAGCCAGAAATTTGTTCTGCTTGAAGTGGGCGGTGTTCAGGTTTGCCCCGATGGTGACGCCGAGTCGGGAGTCGGTCTGCGCTTGAGCGTGATTACTAACGAACAATGCTGTAACTACAGCTAATAAGAGAAAAATGCGTTTCATTTTAAGATTCCTGGAAAATTTTCTGCAAAAGTACTAATAAATTATGAACTACGATGCAGTGTGAGGGTGAAAACACAATAGCCGGTAATCAAAACAGATAGGCTGCGGTGATTGTCCAGCATCGGTCTTTACCGCTAATCACAGTTCCCTCTTCGTTTAGCCCTACTTTCTTGAATGCTTCGGTGATGCCGATGCCGTAGCAGGCTTGTATCTGGACGTGCTTGAGCAGTTCAATTCCGAATCCCACATCCCATGATGTGACCATCGACCGGTTTTCCCAAGTGATGTTTTTCGACTCGTCGCACAAGAATGCAAAGTTTGGCCCTGTGAAGGCATAGGGCACTATAAAGTTGTTTAGTCCCACAAGGCTTATGCCGTAGCGCAGATGCACGGGTATCTCGATATAGCCGCGGCGATAGGTGGTTTGTTCGAGTGAGAATGCGTCGTTGCGATGGCTGTAGAGTACCGAGCCGTCTATGCCGAAGCCTAACGGGAGCTTCAGGTCTAACTGAACGCCGGCAGTAAAGCCGGTTTTGTTTTTGGCTTGAAACATTGATTTGTCAAAGCTGAGCTTGCTCACGGCAAGACCGCCTTTAATGCCGAATCTTACTTGTGCATCCATCATTGCCGGACTCATGGCAATAATTGTCATTAAAAGTGTTGCAATTATGGTTCGTTTCATAGTCGTTAAATAATTTAAGCCTCAAAACTAATCATAAATTTTTAATTGACGGCGATTTTAGCCCCACAAAGTTCCAAAATTGATTGTTTTTTATGAATTTGTGGCTTAAATCGATTAACTTTGCCCGATAAAAATCCTGTCAAATGAATAAAAGCATATTCACGTCCCGCCGCTATATTGCCATACTGGTTGCGCTTCTCATTGGCGTGGTGGCAATGGTAGTGGGCAATAAGCGAAAGCACTACATCACCGATGCCGGGGTGGTGTGGACCACCGAGTATCACATCACCTATGAGGCCAGGCACTCGCTGTCTGATTCCATTATTGCCATTTTCAATGCCATTGACATGAGTGCATCGCCATATAATGAGAAGTCGCTGGTGTCTCGCATTAACAACAATGCGACGTCGGTCGTCGATTCGTTGTTTGCCAAGCTCTATAATGCGTCGCTATATTTTAACAAGGAGAGTGGGGGGGCATTTGACCCTACTGTCATGCCACTTGTCAATGCCTGGGGATTTGGCTACAAGAGCGGGAGCCTGCCAACGCAAGCAACTCTCGATAGCCTGTTGTCGTTCACGGGTATTAATAAGACTCGCCTCGAGGGTGACAGCGTAATTAAAAGTGACAATCGCATTAAGTTTGACTTCAGCAGCATAGCCAAAGGGCTTGCCTGCGATGAGGTGGCTGCAATGCTCAGGCGTAATGGTGCTGAAAATTATGTGGTAGAAATAGGTGGCGAGGTGGTTGTGAGTGGCAAGAATGCCCGCGGCCTGCCATGGCATGTGTCGGTTGACCTTCCGGCCGACAACGACAGCACAGTAGATCATTCCAGTACGCTATTGATTGAACTAAACCGTGGCGCAGTGGCCACGAGTGGCAGCTATCGCAAGAATAAGACTGTGGGTGGGCGCAAAGTTTCTCACATTATTAATCCACTCACCGGCCAAGCCGATGTGAGCAGCCTGCTCAGCGTGACTATCATAGCTGCCGACTGCATGACTGCCGATGCCTGGGCCACTGCCTGCATGGTAATGGGGCTGGACAAAACTATGCAACTGGCACAGAAGCACCCTGAACTCGGGGTCATGACCATATCGGCCGATGACGATGGAAACTATGTGGTGTGGGCTAACGCAACATTTACTAATCATGTTGTTATGTAATAGCATTCAAGTTTCTAAAGTAGATAAAATGTTGAAAATAACACGCAAAAGCGTCGAAGACGCTGGCGGGTCGAAGACCCGACTTTGTGTAAAAGACCATGCAAGAACCCCAGCGGGGTTCGCAGCTTGGTCACAGGATGTGGCGGGAAAGTGCCTCGAAGAGGAACTTTGTAGCACTATCTGAGCATGTTAGCTACTTTAGAAACTTAAATATTAGCATAATAAAAGGAGCGCGTTGCTGAAAAAACGCGCTCCTTATTTTAATGAGCAACCTTCTTGTCGTTAGATTGTTTACTTTGTGAGAGTAACAATGAAAGTGGCTATGCTGATGAGTGTGCCCACCGAACTCAAACCCAGCGTCAGGGCCGGTGGCACCGACCATGATGAGCGTGCCTTGCTGGCATTGGGCTCAACGTAGATGATGTCGTTTTGTTGAAGGTTGAAGTCGGACGACACGATGAGGTTACGGTCGTTGAGATTTACCGTCTTTACCGAGCGGCTTCCGTCGGCATTAGTGCGCACGATCATGATGTTGTCACGTTTTCCCTTGATAGTCAAGTCGCCGCTTTGTGCGATAGCTTCGAGCAAGTTGAGGCGGCCATTACTGGCTTTGACAAGGCCAGGATTGTTCACTTCGCCCACGGTATAGACGTGGAAATTCTGGAAGCGTACTTCCACACTGGGTTTGATGGTGAGGAAGCGCGGGTAGATTTGTGAGGCGATGTATTCTTCGGTTGCGCTCTTGCTCATCCCGCCTATTTTCAGCTTGCCTAACAGGGGGAACTCTATGTAGCCATTGTTGTCAACAAGATAGTAGAGCATGGAGTTGTCGCCACTTGTGACCGAATTGGACGTGCTGTTGTCCTTGGTCACGAGATATTGTGTCTTGTTGAATGGTTTCACGGCTTCCTCGTCGGGGCCGGAGACATTGATGAACAGCATATCGCCTGGCATGACGGTCGGGTCGGTTGACCGGGCGGCGGCTTTCAGTACGTCGGCAGGCAGATTGTTGGCATCGATGAGATAGGGGATTTCCTTAGTTGACTGGCAGCCTGTGAGTATGGCGGCGACCAGTGCAAGAAGCATGAGTGTCTTGATTTTCATAGCTGATACATATAGATGTTTGTAATTATCGAATTCTTTTCTCAGCCTACAAATTTAGATAGAATTTTTCAAAAAGAGCAAAAAAAAGGTGAAAATCATTATGCCTGATGAAATAAAAGGGTCAAATATGTGTTGCATCGCTCGTTTTTTTCGTACTTTTGTAACGTCGATGCCTGCAGTTGTTAACATAGAACGCCACCCGTGGCAGCCATTCATCCCGCCACATCCACGTCTGCTCATGCTTGGCACATTCCCGCCTAAGCCTGAGCGATGGTCGATGGATTTCTATTATCCTAATAAAATCAACGACATGTGGAGGCTGATGGGCTACGTCTTCTATGGCGACCGTGTGCATTTTTGGAATGAAGCAGAGTCTTGCTTTCAATTAGATAAGATTAAGGCGTTTCTCAATGAGCACGGTATAGCATTGTGGGACACAGCAATGGCCGTGAGGCGTCTCAAGGGTAATGCGAGCGATAAGTTTCTCGACATTGTCGAGCCCATCGATTTGGCTGCATTGCTTAAGGCCCATCCCACGATCGCAGCGGTTGCCACGGCAGGAGAGAAGGCAACCGGCGTAATTGCCGCGATAGCAGGTTGCGATGCGCCCGACATGGGCCGGATGACTGAATGTGAAGTCGCCGGACATGAGTTTGCACTCTGGCGCATGCCATCGTCGTCGCGTGCCTACCCGTTAAGTATCGACAAAAAAGCTGCCTATTACCGAACAATGATGGCGGCTACAGGAATTTTGTAAATATAGTTGTAATGATGAAAAACAAACGACTAATATTCTTGATTGTGATGCTGGCTCTCGCTGCTGTGATAGCTGCAGCGGTGATGACTGTTACCCACGGCCCGGCAACGGCCACTGTGGCCACCGGCGAGGTGAGCCGCGACATATATTTCTGGTTCAAAGATCACATGACCTATGCGGCAATAATACTGCTCATGGCCATAGAAAGTTCCATAGTGCCGCTTCCCAGCGAGGTGGTGGTGCCTCCGGCTGCCTACTTCGCTTTACAGCATGATAGTGACCTGAATTTTTTCGTTGTAATCCTCATGGCCACCGCGGGTGCCTATCTGGGCTCGGTGATAAACTACGGCGTGTCGGTCTTGCTCGGACGGCCCATAATTTATGCTTTTGCCGACAGCAAGGTGGGCCATCTGCTGCGCCTCAGTGGCGAAAAACTCGACAAGGCCGAAGAATTCTTCGAGCGCAAAGGCTCAATATCTATATTTGTGGGACGACTTTTGCCGGTCGTGCGGCATTTGATATCTATTCCTGCCGGACTATCGCAAATGAATTTTGTGCGGTTTTCGGTTTACACCTTCCTGGGCGCAGGCCTGTGGAATGTGGTGCTCGCTTTGCTGGGCTATATGCTCTATTGCATAGTGCCCAACGATGCCTTGTTCTTCGATAGCCTGGAGCACTACAGCCACTACATGAAGATTGCCGGTTTCCTGTTGTTAGGCATCGTGGTTGCATACATCGTGCTGAAGTACGTCAGAAAAAAGAAAACCGAGAGTAGAACACTTAATTAGCGAATATATTAAATCTTTGTTGCCTTATGCTTGTTTCTCCATCATTGCTCAGTGCCGACTTCGGTAATTTGGCGCGAGACATAGAAATGATTAACCATAGCGAAGCTCATGCCCTGCACCTCGATGTGATGGATGGGGTGTTTGTGCCCAACATATCATTTGGGTTTCCGGTCATGAAATGTGTGCAACGCTTGTGCTCAAAGCCTCTCGATGTGCATTTGATGATTGTCGAGCCGCAGAAGTTTGTCGCCCAAGTGCGCGATTGTGGCGCGAGCATCATGACCGTGCATCAAGAGGCATGCCTGCATCTCAACCGCGTAGTGCAGCAAATTCACGATGCCGGCATGAAGGCCGGCGTTTCGCTTAATCCGGCCACACCGGTGTGCACGTTGCGCGACATAATTGCCGATGTGGATCTGGTGCTTCTCATGAGTGTTAACCCCGGCTTTGGCGGTCAGCGTTTCTTGCCCGGCACATTGCGCAAGGTGGCTGAGTTGCGCAATTTGATGAATGAGATTGGAGCCGATGCCATAATCGAGATTGATGGGGGAGTGAACGATGTGACCGGGCGAGAGCTTGCCCAAGCGGGTGCCGATATGCTTGTGGCTGGGAACTATGTCTTCGGAGCCGACAATCCTCACGAGGCAATCTCTACCTTAGCACAGCTATAGTGGTTGGCCGAAGAGGCCTCCACGCTTCGCAATCCCGGGCGGACTGTGTCTCGGGCGCCACGGTGCTTCGGGTACACTCCGGCTGAGCTGCAGCGACTCAATTTCGTCGAGCTCGCGTTAATATTATATATTCAAGTTTCTAAAGTAGATAAAATGTTGAAAATAACACGCCAAAGCGTCGAAGACGCTGGTGGGTCGAAGACCCGACTTTGTGCTAAAGACCATGCAAGAACCCCAGCGGGGTTCGCAGCTTGGTCACAGGATGTCGCGGGAAAGTGCCTCGAAGAGGAACTTTGTAGCACTATCTGAGCATGACAGCTACTTTAGAAACTTAAATTATATAGAAAATAAAAATCAGGGCGTGAATTCACGTCCTGATTTCGCTTGCGGAAAGAGAGGGATTCGAACCCACGGTACGCAAAGCGTACAACGGTTTTCGAGACCGCCCCGATCGACCACTCCGGCATCTTTCCAGTCATTGCTCTGCAGATTTGCTCCGTTTTGCAAGTGCAAAATTACTACATATTTTTAATGCCGACAAATTTTTCTGTAAAAAAGTGATTATTTTTTGATTTTACCGCGTGTTTACCTCGTGTTCACCTCGTGTTTACCGCGTTTTTGCCTCGCGTGTTTACCGCAGGTTTACAGCTTGTTTGCCGCATGTTTGCCTCGTGTTGTTTCACTGCTCGTCGTGCGCCTAATGGCTCGTTGCAGTGTGGCGAAGAGCCTATTGCTGGCGCTTGAGGTCGATGCGCGACAGCACAAGAACTATGTGCCCCTTGCCGTCGAGCAAACCCACTTCGTTGTCATTAATGCGCTTGCATGCTTCGGTTTGCTCAAGGGCTATCAGTACCGATGTCTCGTTTTCGATGTTTTCGCAGTCGTTGCCCGACGAGTGGAGGTCTTCAAACTGGATTGCAAATTCTTTTTCAGGATCTATTGTGATAATGCCATTGATAATATTGCAGCCGGTATTGCCGTGTATCGACTTCATAGTCGGATCTACGACCAGCCTCACGTTAGATTCGAGAATGTTGGTCCCATGCACTTCTTTAACCACCCACACACCATTAAGTAGGTCAAGATTTTGTCGGCGAAGTGTCATCAGCACTTGCCCTCTTGAATTGAGCAGGTTTAAGTATTCTACCTGATAGAGAATGCTCAAGCTGTAGTGCTGCACTTCACTGAAGGTCTTCATTATCGTGCGCTCACTCGTTGCGTTGTGGCATGTGCCTTCGGTGGTGATGAAGTCTTTGAAGCTAATGTCGTTGCCATTTTGCTTGAATGTTCCATTCATTGTGTTGCACCCATTGCTGCCATACACCTTGTGAGCTGCAAAATCCAGGTAGATGTAGGCCCTGTCGCGCGTTGAAATGGGCTTCTTGCGTATGCTCAGTATGTTCCATTCGCCATACAGCTGTTCGGCCGGATTGGTGATGGTTATTGGTGTCGGGGTCTGCTCGGCCACAATTTTCTGCTCAACAGTCACTTCTTTTTTCTCGTATTTTTTCTTTTTCTTGCGAGCCAAAGCCGAGGCTGGAGCTAAAACGAGGCACAATATTATCGTGAAAAGTATAGATTTCTTCATAGGCTGAAAACTGGTCATATAATTTCAACTTACAAATTTCGGAAATTCCATTTTATTGTGCAAGTCGATTGTTCTATTTTAAGAAACTTTGTCGATATTTTTGCCGTACTACAGATTATTAGACTATAAGAAACAAAAGTTTACATAAGGGCTGGCGCATGGCATTTTCATGCAGATTATGCAGATTGTACGGATTTTTTCGACTATAAGCAACAAATGCTTACATAAGGGCTGGCGCATGGCATTTTCATGCAGATTATGCAGATTGTGCGGATTTTTTCGACTATAAGCAACAAAAGTTTGCATAATGGCTGGCGCCACTTTAGCTACGAGCTACAAGCTGCAAGTGGCTGACGCTCCAGTTCTGGCGGATTTATAATCCGCCAGGGCTTAACGGGGGATTTTCAATCCCCGTGCCGTCCCGGCACCTCGGTAGCCCTCACGGGGGGCGGATTGCAAATCCTCAGGTTACCTGGCGGCCGGATTGCAAATCCAGCCGAACGGGATAAGGGCTGGCGCACGATATTTTCATGCAGATAATGCAGATTGTGCGGATTTTTTCGACTATAAGCAACAAATGCTAACATAAGTTCTGTCGCCCTTTCAGGGCTTGCCGCATCGCGACTCATTCATAATTCATAATTCTGAATTGTTCAGGCGCGCAGCCCTTATGAAATCTTATGTAACTTATAGTCAAATAAAATTTTTGTGAGGATTTTGCCGAAAATAGTGAAAAAACTCTTCACAAACCCTTGCATTTAATATAAATAATGTGTAAATTTGCAGCGATTGTGGCACTTTGGGTCACAGTCAGGACATATTAGAAAGCGTTTTTGCGTTATCCTGTTTACGAAATTCGGCAAAATTTCATCAACGAAGGAGAAGCAATCCAAAACGCCTTCGCTTGCTTATATCCACCTCGCGTGAGAGGTTCGATATATCGGCATGGCGTGGGGTGGATTGTTTATTTCGTTGAAGGCATGCCGAAGCCTCGTAAACAATAAACAAGACCAAGTCTCCACGCTTTCTTTTACTATGACTAAAACACGCCCATTCGGGAGACTCTGTGGCTACTAAAATGATGTATTATGAATTCATAACTATGAATTTCGACTGCAGTCGGCTTTAAGACTATAACATCCAAAGTGGCTGACGCACGTATAATCCTCATGCAGATTTTGCAGATTGCTATGGATTATAAGCCTTACATTGACCACACAGAGTCTTTAAGACTATAAGGTGCAAAAGGTGGCGGGCCACCACGCCCAAAGTGGCTGACCCGAAGACTAAGTTATGTGGAGTTTTTGTATTAGTCTTCATAACAAGTTAACAGGCAGTGCATAGATTGGGAGGAACTCAAAATTACGAACAATAAAAATTCAATAATATGGAAAAATGTAAGAAATTTTTAGTGTTTATCAGCATGATGCTGATAACGGGCTTTACTGCCTCGGCCTTCGACTTTATGGTCGACGGCCTGTGCTATGCCTTCATTGATGGAAAGTCGGTTTATCTAACGTATAAATACGAAGAAGCAGAGGATTATTACTCTGATTATAGTGGTGATATTATTATTCCACAAACTGTCACTTATAATGGGAAAACCTATACGGTGACCTCAATCGGGTGGTATGCTTTCTCGCAATGCCGTAACATGACGAGCGTGACCATCCCGAACTCCGTCACCTACATCGGCGAGAGTGCCTTCCAGGACTGCACTGGCCTGACGAGCGTGACCATCCCCAACTCCGTAACCTACATCGGGAGCTATGCGTTCAATGGCTGCAGCGGCCTGACGAGCATCACCATCCCCAACTCCGTTACAACAATCGGGAGCTATGCCTTCGGGGGCTGCAGCGGCCTGACGAGTGTGACCATCCCCAACTCCGTCACCTCAATCGGCGACTATGCCTTCTCTGGTTGCAGCGGCCTGACAGGCTCATTGACCATCCCCAACTCCGTCACCTCAATCGGGAGCTTTGCCTTCAATGTCTGCAGCGGCCTGACGAGCGTGACCATCCCCAACTCCGTCACCTCAATCGGGAGCTATGCCTTCGAGCGCTGCAGCGGCCTGACGAGCATTAAAGTTGCAAGCGGGAATACGAAGTATGACTCTCGCAATAACTGCAATGCTATTATTGAGACATCGACAAACTCTTTGATAGCAGGTTGCAAAAACACAACCATCCCCAACTCCGTCACCGAAATCGGCGACGGTGCCTTCAAGGGCTGCAGCGGCCTGACGAGTGTGACCATCCCGAACTCCGTCACCTCTATTGGCCACGCTGCCTTCTCTGGCTGCAGCGGCCTGACGAGTGTGACCATCCCGAACTCCGTCACCTCAATCGGCGGTTCTGCCTTCTATGGCTGCAGCGGCCTGACGAGCATCACTATCCCCAGCTCCGTCACCTCAATGGGCAACTCTGCCTTCGAGGGCTGCAGCGGCCTGAAGACGGTAAACTGGAATGCAAAGAGAATAGCTGATTTCACTTCTAACACTGGCGCATTTAAATGGCAGGAAAGCATCACGACATTCAATATTGGTAATGGAGTTGAAAAAATCCCGGCATATCTATGCTACGGACTATCGAATATTACTAACATCACTATCCCCAACTCCGTAACCTACATCGGGAGCTATGCGTTCAATGGCTGCAGCGGCCTGACGGGTTCATTGACCATCCCCAACTCCGTCACCTCAATCGGCGGCTATGCCTTCTCTAACTGCATCGGCCTGACGAGTGTGACCATCCCGAACTCCGTCACCTCTATTGGCCACGGTGCCTTCAAGGGCTGCAGCGGCCTGACGAGCGTTACCATTCCCAACTCCGTCACCTCAATCGGCGGTTCTGCCTTCTATGGCTGCAGCGGCCTGACGAG
>DGVT01000032.1 GCA_002395965.1 Porphyromonadaceae bacterium UBA4277 | reverse complement strand
CTGCTGCCATACAACTGCAAAGCCGAGCTCTAACCAAGCACGGCTGTAATTTTCATCGACCATACGGCTCTTTTCGGATGGTTACGTTTAAGGAGCTTGCTGATGGGATTGTAGGTGCCTGATATTATGCATTAGTTAAGGGTTGTCGGGTTTTCGATGGTGTGGCAGTTCGGCTAATTCATTAGCGGTTAGCAGATGTTAAATCCGGCCTTTTTTTACTTAAAAAAACGTCAACGATTGGAAGGGAATTAGAAAATTCGGCAGAAAATTCGTAACTTTGCATGATATATTATATATAGACTAAATCGAAATGGAGTTAAAAAAAGTTTTATTCGTTTCTCAGGAAATGGCACCATATATGCCGGAAACAGAAATGTCGCTTCTGTGTCGCACATTTGCTGAGCACCTGCATGACCATGGTGCTGAGGTGAGGGCATTTATGCCAAAGTATGGCATGATTAATGAGCGGCGCTATCAATTGCATGAAGCGCAGCGCTTGACTGGCATGAACATCGTGATCGACGACAGCGACCATCCGTTGATTATTAAGGTGGCAACACTGCAACCGGCGCGCATACAGGTCTATTTCATTTTTAATGATGACTATTTCACTCACACACTGGCTAAAGAGCTTGAAACTGAATCGAGTCCTGACGACAACGATGAACGAAGCATATTCTACGTCCGTGCAGTCATTGAAACGGTTCGCAAGATGCGTTGGTACCCAAACGTGATACAGTGCAGCGGATGGATAACCGCACTGGCACCGCTCTATATGAGAGAGGTGTTTGCCGAAGATCCGGCATTCCGCGATGCTAAAATAGTTTATGCATTGTTTGATAATGATTTTGAGAAACCATTCGATGTAAGGTTTGCCGAGAAACTCAAGCAGGATGAAATACCTCAAGAACTGCTCGATGTCGTCACGGGTAAGACATCAGATATACTCGACTTGACGCGTCTCGCACTGCAACACTGTGATGCCGTGATACAATGCAGCCCCAACGTCAAGCCCGAGGTCCTGGAGCTGGTCAAAGAGTCGGGATTGCCATTCCTGCCATTCCAAAAGGGAAATGAACCTGACCCGGAACCTGCCGATACTGTCAATGATGACGAGCATGGCAATGACGGCGAAGAGCACGGTGAAGAGCATGGTGAAGAGCACGGCGAAGAGCCTGAACCCATACGGCTCAACATTAACCTTGACGCCTATCGTGAGTTTTACCAGTCACTATAAGTGGTCTTAAGGACTGTATCAACCATTCATAATTACAGGAAATAAAACCTTAATTCATGAAGATGAAAGTTCTATTGAAAATATTTGCAATGGCTGCCGTGACAGCTCTGCTGCAGTCGTGCATCGACGACACAATCGGGGCATCGCTTATCGATACTCGCAACTCCATAATCAACGATTCTGCATTTGTCATCACAGGTCGCTCGGTGGAGAATAAACGTTTGCAGGCACGCACCAGCACACAGCTCCTGGGCCTTATTAAAAGCGATGGCTATGGAACCCTGTCGTCGCAAGTGCTGACGCAATTCATGCCATCGTCGTCGATCGACACGGTCGATGTGACCGAAGACCTTATCGACTCGTGCCGACTTGTGCTGCGCATCGCTTCCGGCGGTTTTACTGGCGACCAAATTGTGCCCATGAGGCTCAGCGTGTATCGCCTCAGCAAGGCGCTTGAAGCTCCGCTGTTCAGCGACATTGATCCCACCGATTATTATGACAAAAATAATTTGTTGGGCGAAGCACCTTATTCACCACAGTCGGCTACAACGGTATATCTTAACTCCAGCGATTTGAAGGCATATAAAGAAACTTATGTGCCTATGCCGATTGAATTGGCGCGAGACTTGTTTACTCAATTTAAGCGCGACCCCGAAATGTTTGCATCGCCGTCGGCCTTTGCACAATATTTCCCCGGAATGTTTATTACCAACAGCTTCGGGAGCGGACGAATGATGAATTTTGATTACACCGAGTTTGAAGTGTACTATCGCAAGAAGCTGATAAGTTCTGTCGGTGCCGATTCATTGTCGGCCACTAATAAAAAGGTTTATATGTCGGCTACGCCCGAGGTGCTTAGCGACAACGTGCTGAAACTGGAGGTGGACCCCTCGGTAAAGGAAATGATCGACGACGGTAATGCTATCATTATGGCTCCGGCAGGCTATGAAGTCAGGATTAATTTCCCAATTCAGGAGATTATTGATAGGTTTAACAATAGCACAGGCAATGACATCGCCGTTATTAACAAGCTGTCACTCACTATTCCGGTTGAGGATGTGGCTACCGACTATAATATAGAACCACCAGCCAACTTGCTGATGGTGAAAACCTCTCGGAAAAATGAGTTTATAGCAGGCGATAGTCTGACTAACGATAAAGACTCGTTCTATGCCTCCTACGACTCAAAGAATAAATGCTACACGTTTTCTGGTATGCGTGACTATATTCTCGACATAATACAAAATAAGGGTGGGGTGGCCGACGCCGAAGATATGGACATCACTGTGACACCGGTTGATGTTACGACCTACACCATACCGGCATCCTATACTACGTCTGAAAGAAAAGTTGTAACAAAAATTGCTCCTCAAGTGTCAAAACCTGCGATAGCTAAATTGAGACTTGATAAAGCAAAAGCAAGCATATCTTACAGCAAACAGACAGTTCTGTAACGTGCCGAATAATGTCGGAGAACCCGATTAACAAGTGCGGCTTTCACAATCGCAAAATGATGAGTGAAAGCCGTATTTTTCTAAACCATACCACTATAGACGATAGGCAACGTGTCGTGTGTATGTGTGGCGGTATCATTTATTGGATGATTAATGACTTAAAAACAAGTTGAATGGCTAAGGAAATCAAAAAATGGGAAACACTCGAAACACGCTATATTATCAAGCGCCCGTGGCTCACGGCTCGAGTGGATAAAGTGATGCTGCCTAATGGGGTTGTCAACCCTGAGCATTATGTGCTTGAATACCCCGATTGGGTTAATGTAATAGCCATCACGTCAAAGGGCGAGTTCGTCATGGTGCAGCAGTATCGACATGCATTCGACCAGGTGATGATAGAGCTGTGTGCCGGAATGTGTGAAAACGATGAAACACCCCTGCAGAGCGCACAACGAGAATTGCTCGAAGAAACTGGCTTTGGCCGAGGACGCTGGTCTAAGCTGATGACCATAGGGCAGAACCCGAGCATATGTAACAATATTACACATTGTTTCCTGGCAACCGATGTGGAGCGAGTTGATTGTCAGCATTTGGATGAGAGTGAAGACATCAACGTCCTGCTCATGACCCGCGACGAGGTTTATGCAATGCTGCAAAACGATGAAATGCTGCAAGCACTCATGGCAGCGCCATTGTGGCGCTATTTTGCACAATATGAGCGCAAAACGGAGTAGGGGAGACACCAGTGAAATCAGATTGTTAGCCAATGATAAAATACAGCACGGCACACTCGCGCTGAACGCTCGCGCAATTTTTTTCAAAAAATATCAGCTTAAAATTTGCACAGTTCATCAAAAAGCAGTAATTTTGCATCGCTTTTCGGGAAACAACCACTGAATAGCTTACTAACTTGATAGGCAGTTTAGGGAAATTCTCAAAAGTTAAAGTTCGGGATGTAGCTCAGTCCGGTTAGAGTACGCGTCTGGGGGGCGTGGGGTCGCTAGTTCGAATCTAGTCATCCCGACTGAAACAAAAGAACGCTGAATGACAAGTTAATAGCTTGAATTTCAGCGTTCTTTTTCTTTTCAAAAGAACGAGATTTGTTCAAAAAAAAACCGCTACTTTGTATCATCGTGGACAGCTTTGGAGCCACTTGGAGCAAATGACGTGCAAGTAGACGTGCAAGTAAACGTGCAAGTATGTTCCGACCCAAAGGAATCTTCAGGAAATACAAGAGCGTCAGTTTTGATTATGGCAAATACTAGGTTCTACCTTGATGTTCGTGGCGCAAAGCCCGACACCGCCAAAGTGCTTAAAATCGCTATTGCGCACAAGGGGCAGTCAGTGTTAATCTCGCTGTCGGTGAAGTTGCTTCCTAATCAATGGGATAAAAAGAAGCAGCGTGTGATTAACCACAATGACCAGATGCTGGTCAATGTTTACATTTCTAATGTGAAGCAGCAAGTCGATACGATGCTACTCTCACTTGCTAATGAGGGCCGTTTAGGCTCGATGCAGCCCGCTGAGATTAAGTCTTATATCGAAGCGCAGCTGAACCCGGAGAAAGCCGAGGCAAAGGAAGATGAGAAGCGCAAAGCCAATCTCTTTGCCACTCGTTTCAAGAAGTTCGCCGACAACAAGAGCAGCAGCACAAAACGCTTATATATGGAAACATATAAGCGCTTATATGAGTATGCCGGAGAACGCCTTGAAGAAATGACTTTCAAGGATGTCACTAAGGATTTTATTCTGTCCTTTTACGCCTACATGGAGCCGCAATCGCCGTCACGCAATGCACGCAACATTCACCTGCGCAACATCCGAGCCGTGTTCAACGAGGCTATTGATGATGAAATCACCACTGCCTACCCTTTCCGTCGCTTGCAGATTAAGAATGTGCCTACCCGCAAGCGTAACCTCAAAGTCGATGACTTCCGCAAGTTCATCAATTTTCCCTGCGAGGAACATGCCCAAAAGTATCTTGACATGTTCAAGCTGATGTTCATGCTCCTGGGCATCAACACTATCGACCTCTGCAATCTCAAAGAGATTGACAATGAGGGGCGTATCAACTTCTATCGCGCTAAGACAAAACGCCTTTATAGCATAAAGGTGGTGCCGGAGGCGCTTGAAATCATCAACAAGTACCGCGGCGAGAAATGGCTACTCAACATTCTCGACCGTTACGCTGACTACAAGGACTACACCAAACGACTGAATCGTGCTTTGAAGAAGATTGGGCCAGTGAAGCGTGTAGGTCTTGGCGGCAAGAAAATCTACGAGCCGTTATTTCCCGAAATATCAACCTATTGGGCGCGTCACTCATGGGCGACCATCGCCGCCAGCCTTGATATTCCCCGTGACACCATCGCCCATGCGCTCGGGCATGGCGGCAACACAGTCACGGACATCTACATCGACTTCGATGAGCGCAAGGTCGATGAGGCAAACCGCAAAGTACTCGACTGGGTTCTCTACGGAAAGAAGTGACACCGGTCTATGAACATTAGCTGCGGCTTCGGTTCTCGAACAGAGGCCGCAGCTTTTGCATAAAATCATGAATGATTTTCAGGATTTCGAAAAGTGCTGATTTGTTCATGATTATGCAATTTTAAGAAGGATGTAAAAGGTTGATAATCAGCGGGAATTTCGGGGCGATTTCAGAGCGGATTTACCAAAATGCACAAAAAGTAAAGGATTGAAAAAGCGAAAAGGCTGTATAACAGCCTTTTATGGGGTTCGGGGCTTAGCCCCGAGGCTGTCTGCCAAGACCCACCGACCGCCCTACGGAGGAAACCACGAAATCGCCCTTGAGCCGAGCGGAATATGCAGGGCGATGTGCGGTGAAATCGCCAATGTGTGACGACGAACCGAAACGAAGTGGCGGTTTCG